>NZ_LIGG01000001.1:4533185-4652894 GCF_001273925.1 Bacillus sp. FJAT-27251
TCCCTCTCCGCTCATTTCGGGCTCTGACACTAGGCCCCATTACCCTGCCCCTCTTCGTTTAGCCTATTTAATCCTCAGTTTTTGTCCCACCTGTATGGTGTCGGACTGAAGATTGTTCCTTGTCATGAGGCTTTCCACGCTGACTCCTGTCCTTCCTGCAATCGCAAATAATGTATCTCCACTGTTTACCACATAATGAGATAAAGAAGAACCAATTGGAGAAGCCTTGCCGTCTGCCTCCAGTTTGCCTGCCGTTTCAACGGACCCATCTTTGCGAAGCCTTGATTGCGCAATAACAGCCTGCCCGATTTCCGCTGACCCCAGCGCCTTGTCAGGGTCGACAGCATTTTCCTTGCTGTAGGTCCACTGGTGCTGATGGACTTCAAAGTGGAGATGTACACCAGAGGAATCCCCTGTGTTGCCCATCACGCCTATTAAATCCCCTTGCTTAACCCTTTCCCCTTCAAAGGCATGTCTCTTATGCAAGTGGGCATAAACCGTTTCATATTGATTTTCATGCTTAATAAATACAACATGCCCATATGTACTGGAATAATATGATTTTGAAACGATCCCTCCATCCACAGCGTAAACAGGAGAACCAAGTCTGGAGGCTATATCTATTCCCTTGTGGAGCCCCTCTCTAGTTCCATAAGTATCCGTGATTTCTCCGCCTGCAGGCCAAATCCAGTGGTCTGTCCGATCCTGAATCCCTTCTGCTTGCGGATGGGTGACACTGGAAAAAACCAGGCTGACGCAAACTGCAGCCAATACTGCATGCAACAGGCGCTTAAGCTCGTCCTGCATCTTTTTCCTCCTAATCAAGTATCTATCCTTTTTCCCCTATGACTGGCCCCTATACAGGGAAGGGAAAAACGCATGGTGTTATTATTTGGCATCCGGAAGTCAAATTATGCAATAAAAAAACCTGGCTAGAGCCAGGCACTAATTTAAACCGATTATTTTTTTATTTGCTCCGACTGGTAATTCCAGTGATTCATTCAAGTTGAATGGACCAATCTCGCTGGGTTCCGCATTATCAATTTTCAGCGCCTCATAGCCAAAGCTTTTAGCTGTCAGCATAATCGCTTCCAGACTATAGATGAAGCTTTCTTCAAAAGAGGGCCCTGCAGGTAATTCCAAATGCAGCACAGGACCATTTTCCTTTACCAAAGCCCCTTCAAGGGCAAAGTTCTCAGGCAGGGAGGCTTTTAAGCCCGACTCATCCCGATTGACAGCCATAGCCTCCAATGCCTCCCTAAACGTATTGAAACTTTCATTGGCAGGCACCATATACGGGATGCTTTCTTCCCCTTTATCCCGATAATAAAAAAGGTATGCGTGCCCCTCAGGCTGAGGCAGCGGCAATTCAAACTTTTCACCCGTATTCCCAAGCTCAATGCCTTTGCGCCCCTCAGTCGAGAAGGAAACTCTTTTCACTTTGTCGTGGGGCAGGGAATCCTCCAGGACTTTCAAAAACCAAGTTTCAGCAGCTGATCCGAAACCGTATGGATGACCTTCAGGCACATCTACATTGACTGTCTTGCTGGCCTGGTCATAACTGATATCGGCATTGAGGGGATAGTAATCCATTAAGCCCCATTCTTCCTCCTTCAGTTTCGGCATTGTTTCCTCAAACTGTTCAAACCAGTTTTTTTTATCAGCCTTCTCAACGAGGACGGTTACGGGCACGGCAATTTGTGCATTCGCATCAGGAATTGTATAAGTGAGAGCCTCGTAAGTCTCCAAATCCTTCTTGTATACAGCCGTAGGCTGAATGGAAGAACTTGCAATCTCCTTTGCCGGCTCAGAATCTGTTGATAAGGCAGCGTTCATCTGGCTGCCATCACCTGTACGTGTTGCGGCTCCGCCATCTTTCATTTCAGTGCTGGAGCCAGCGTGATCCATGGAACTTTCCTGCTTTGCAGTTTGCTCTTGCTGTAAGCCAAGTTCGGGTGAAAGGATGAAAAACAAAGCCGCCGCAGCTGCTGAAGCAAGTGCAGGCATAAACCAGGACCGCTGCCTTCGCTTCCGGAGCTTCGCGGCGACATTCCTATAGATTTCCTCACGCCGCCGCCCGTCCTCCAGCTTGGGCAGTTCCTTTAATAATTCCTCAACCTGCCTATCATTCAGCTTTAACTTTCCCACTAGGCATCACTTCCTCTTCCATTGCTTCCATGTGCTTTTTCAGCGCCTTTATCGCACGGTGCTGGGTGGTCTTCACTTTGCTTTCAGTCCAGGCAAGGGCTTCTGCTGTTTCGCTGATGGACAGTTCGTGGATATATCTAAGAATGATGACCATCTTTTGGTCTACCGTACATTGATCCAGACATTGGTACATCATTTGAATTTCTTCCCTTTGCTCTGCTATCTCTTCAGGTAGCGGCAAATGGTCCCTGACCTGGGTGGTTGAAAGATCAATTTTTTCGGACAGCCAGTTCTTCCAGCCCTTTTGCTTTCGAAAATGGTCGATCGCAACATTTTTGGCTATCGAAAACAGCCATGTCTTCTCACTGCTTTTCCCTTCAAAGCGGCTGTATGATTTAAGGACACGTATATAAACTTCCTGGACAAGGTCTTCGGCCTGCTCCCGGTCCTTCATCATATAAAACAAAAACCGGAATAAATCCTGGTGGTATTTTTGATACAAATGATCAAAAACGGAGTCCATTTCCAATCCCTCCGCATTTCAAAATATTAGTCGTTCTTAAGTATAAAAAGTTTCATCTATACTATATTCTTTTATATATAAAAAAGGAAGGAAGATTTTTCGCGAATGGACATTAAAGGGAATAATAAAGCCATCCGAGGAAACGGATGGCTTTACAAAGAGGCTGGCAATTGTTCCGTGTGAATCAAGATAAGTCGTCAAAATTCTCTATTTCACATCCGGAAGGCGTGGAATAAAAAAGGAAAATGTCGTCCCTTGTCCAAGTTTGCTGTTTACTGAAATACTACCCGAATGGGCTTCAATGATATCTTTGGCGATCGCAAGCCCAAGGCCGGTTCCGGAGCGGCCCCTCGTACGGGATTTATCACCCTTGTAAAAGCGCTCAAAAAGGAATGGAAGATCTTCCTCAGGAATGCCTGGGCCTTCATCACTTACCTCAAAATAGATCGCGCGTTCCATGGACTTGACAGATACGGTAATCGTGGAGTGCTCCCCTATGTGCCTTATTGCATTGTCAAGCAGGTTGGTCAGCACTTGTTCGATTCTGTCGGGATCAAAGCGAAACTCTCTCTCGGACAAATCAAAAGAGGTACGCAATTCAAGATTCTTTTCTTTTGCAAGCGTCTGGAATTTGCGGATTATCCGATTAATATAGGGCTCAATCTCTGTAATTTCCGTTTCGAGCTGAATATGCCCTGCCTGCATGCGAGCCAGATCCAACAGTTCATTCACAAGGCGGCCCATTCTCAGCGACTCATCATAAATAATCTGGGCCATCTCCACTTTCTCTTCGTTTGTTTCCGCGATTCCATCCACAATGGCCTCACTGTATCCTTGAAGCATTGAAATGGGGGTTCTTAGCTCATGCGAAACATTCGCGATGAAGTCATCCCGAAGCTTGTCCAGCTTCCGTTCTTCCGTCATATCGCGGACAACGGCCACTGCCCCCCGAATTGCCTTCTTGTTGTAGAGCGGGCTCACAATCACCACCCAGGAACGTCCCTGGACATTCATTTCTCCCACCTGTTCCTTCCCCGTATTTACAGCCAGCTGAAACAGTTCCATGAATTGCGGGGGAAGGGCATCGGAGTCGTCCATGGCTCCCTGCTGATAATACCAATACCGCAAAAACTGCTCGGCAGGCGGGTTGGTAATCAGGATGGTTCCATCCTGATTAAAAGTGATGACGCCATCTGCCATGCTGCTGAGAATGCTGGAAAGCTGTTCCTTTTCCTGGCTCAGGGCGTTCATGTTGAACTTCAGCTGCCTGCCCATCTGATTGAAGGCAGTTGCAAGCTCTCCCATTTCATCCCTCGTCAGGATCGGGACTTTTGTATCGAACTTCCCTTTTGCCACCTCAAAGGCCGCTTCCCGCATTTTTCTCAGGGGAGCAGTGATCCTTGTCGACAGAAAGAAGGCAAATATTGTCGTCAACACGATCGCTATTCCTGCGGCCAGCAGGACAAACTTAGTCGTATTTCTGGTGGTTTCCTCCACGACTTCCAATGATTGGTAAATAAAAACAGCTCCGCTACCACCCTGACCCTCATAGAGCGGAACACCTATAATCATTAGCCGTGAATCTGTTTCTTCCTCCAATGGAAGCGCAGCAATCTTGTCGATATTTTTATTTTCACGCAAAACAGAGAGCAACTCACCGTCTTCCATCAAGAAGGAAATCGGCAGCCGGCTGTCCTCCGAGTTGGGAGAATAAAAATAGGTCTCTTCATCGAGCACCACCATAACCTTTGTCACTTCATCGAGCAGCCCCCAGGCGATTTCAAGCCCAATTTCAAAATCGGCCTGATCCTGATTATGCTCTTCAAGGACCCGGGAAATTTTTTCAGCGGTATAGGTTAATTGTGTTCTTGTTTCATTGATATTATGGTTCTCAAAAAATTCGACCAGCATAATAGTCAACAGGAACAGAACAAATGAAACAAGCAGCAGGATGGTTACCCATAATTTCCCGACTATACTACGCCAAAGCATCATTCATTGACAACCTCGAATTTGTAGCCAACCCCCCATACCGTTACAATCATTTTGGCGGCCTGTTCGGATACTTTGTTCAGCTTTTCGCGCAGACGTTTGACATGAGTATCTACCGTCCTCAAATCGCCGAAGAATTCGTAATGCCATACTTCCTTCAATAACTGTTCGCGGTCGAAAACTTTATCAGGGGCTTTTGCAAGGAAATACAGCAATTCATATTCTTTTGGAGTCAGGCTGACCTCTTTTCCATCAGCCGTAACCCTGTGAGCATCATTGTCGATGGTTAAATGAGGGAAAACGATTACATCCTTTGCAGTCGTCTCCGTCTGAAGGTAGGTTGTACTGGAGGATCGGCGAAGCATTGCCTTGACTCTCAGCACCACTTCCCTGGGTGAGAAAGGTTTCACAATGTAGTCATCGGTACCTACTTCGAAACCCTGGACCCTGTTTACTTCTTCTCCTTTTGCGGTCAGCATGATGACTGGTGTGGACTTTTTCTCTCTCAGTTCACGGCATACTTCCAAGCCATCTTTTCCTGGCATCATCAAATCCAGGAGAATGACATCATAATCGTGGGCCAGCGACTTTGCCAGGGCTACATTTCCGTCCTCAGCTTCGTCAATTATATAATTCTCTCTTTCAAGGTACATTTTTAATAAACGTCTAATTCTTTCTTCATCATCCACAACTAAAATTTTTACGTCCTTTTCCATTAGGCATATCCCTCCTGTGAACATTTTACATAATGATTTAACTTGTTGCCATTATTTTTCATCTTCACAATAATGTTAACTCATTTCTTCGACATAAAATAGACATATTTACAGATGAACAAAACTCAAGTGTAAATGTTCTCCTACTGAAAAGGTCTCCACTCAATAAAGTGAAGACCCTTTTCAAGCCGATGGTGTTTAGGAACCTGCATAGGAGTGCAGCCCGGCAATAACAAGATTGACCACAATGAGATTGAACATGATGATAACGAACCCAATGACAGCCAGCCACGCCGACTTTTCCCCATGCCAGCCTTTTGAAAGGCGCAAATGAAGGAAAGCCGCATAAAAGAGCCAAGTAATCAATGCCCAGACTTCCTTTGGATCCCAGCCCCAGAATCTTGTCCAGGCAATCTGCGCCCAAATCATGGCGAAAATCAGTGCTCCGAGGGTGAATACAGGGAAGCCAATCAAAACGGACCGGTAACTGATTTCATCGACCAGGTCAAGGTTCACGTTCTTCACCAGCGGTTTCAGGATGGCTGCCAGCCGCTTGCGGGCAACAAGCCTAATGAGCCAATAAAGCAAAAGTCCGGCTGCAAGCGACCAAATCACCGTGTTAAGTTTTTTGGAATTAATGATTGCCGGTGTTTCGACAATAGGAGCAAAGCGTCCCTCGGTCATCAATTCACCCTCATTGGGGCCAATTATTGCAGGCATATGATACTCGTAAGTTGCTTGCACACCATTTTTATCGGTATAAGTAAATTCCGCCTGGTAGTCGGCAAATGAAAATATGGATGCTACGATAATAAAGCCGATGGTGCTGACGATTCCATACATGACAGCCTCCAGCCAAAAGGTGCTTTTGGTTTTGACCGTCTGGTCTACAGACTTGATTAAATAAATCAGGCCCGCTGCGAAGGAAACGGCCAGAATGGCTTCACCAAGAGCAGCTGTAGTCACATGGATATGCAGCCAGTCACTCTGGAGTGCAGGAATCAACGGAGATATTTCCCGCGGGAACATGCTCGCATAGGCGATGATTAGAATCGCAACCGGAAGGGTAAATACCCCGAGAAGCGGTGTTTGGTACATAAAATAAATTACAATGAACGCACCAACAAGGCACATTCCGAAAAATGTCGTGAATTCGAAAAGATTGCTCACTGGTGCGTGGCCCGCAGCAATCCATCTGGTTAAGAAATACCCCAGTTGGGCTATAAAGCCGGCAATTGTTATGGCAATCGCGATCTTCGCCMATTTATTTGACCCTTTGGCTTCCTGTCCCTCTTTTTTTCCCTTGATCGCCCCGCCAAAAAAAGCAGTGGCCACAAGATAAAGGACAAATGCAATATAAAGCAGATTTGAACTTAATGAGACCATCGTTCTCCCCCTTACCCCTTTTTCCCATCATCTGTTGATTGTTCTTTCGGAACGTCCAATCCTGTTCCGGCAAAAATGTCGTCAAGTTCCCTTTTCAAGCCATGCCAGTTTTTATTTGTATGCCCGGCTGTCCAGACCTCTCCGTCAACGGCACGGACCCACAGACGACGATGGTTCCAATAGGCTCCCTGGACCACTCCAATCATAAATATCAGCCCGCCCAGCGAAATGATCCAGAGCGTAAGGTCCTTTCTGACCGTCAACCCTGCGACATTCTTTGTTTCCGCTGCTTTGAAGGCCATTTTATATTCATTATCGCCCATAGGTTCAATCGTTTCCTGGATGGCGACAAAACTGATTTCTCCCTCCGGGTTGTCCGGTGCTATCATTTTAAAGATGAATGCAGGATTATTGGGAATACGGGATTTTGTTGCCGGCTCCCCATCGGAATTAAATTCGAAATCCGGGAAATAGCTCATAACGTCAACAGAATAGCCGTTGGCCAGTTCATAGCTTTTTTTCGGATCAAACAAGTCAATTTGAATTTCGCCAAACTCTTTACCTGTCTCTTTTTCCTGCAGCGAGAAGGTCATTTTATTCAGCTCATTCAGCTTATAATCAACCTGGTATAGAGCAAAGCCTTCAAATTTCAGCGGCTCATTTACCCGTATCTGGAAATCCTTGACCTTATCAAGTTCTGGTTCTTCACCGGGTACAGTGTCTCCATCTTTTTTGTACAGTGTCACATTGGACTGGTAATTCTTGACAACCATGCCATTTCGGTCAAGAGCTTCTCCAAATACTTCTCCATCATTTTCTTTATCATAGAGTTCTAGGATGAATTGGTCGCTGCGGAGATAGTATTCGCCTTCTGTTTCAGGAATTACTTTCGTTTCCCCCTCGCGGATCCATACTACCTGGTCTATATACATGCCAGGGACAAACCTCAGCATTCCGCCAATCAGGAAAATAATCAGCCCCACATGGTTAACGTATGGGCCCCAGCGTGAAAAGCGATTTTTTTCTGCAAGGATGTTGCCGTTTTCTTCACGAATGGAATAACGCTTTTTTTTCAAATTCTCCTTCAGCTTCTCGAGTGCGTCGCTGTTCGGAGGAGTGTCGGAAACCCCGAAAAGGCGCTGGCGTTTCAGAAAGCCTTCATGCCTGGTCACCCGCTGCTTATTCAAAGCCCGGTATAACGGGACTACACGGTCGAGACTGCATATGACGAGGGAAATTCCAATGGAAGCAATTAAAATTAAATACCACCATGAGCTGTATAAATTATGGAACCCAAGGTCATAATAAAGTTTCCCGAACCAGCCGTATTGATCCTCATAATATTCAGCGGCCGTTCCCACTGGGGGAATATACATTTCCTGCGGAAGGATGGTACCCAGTGCCGATGCAACAAGCGTTACAACAATCAGCCATACCCCTACTTTTACGGAAGAAAAGAAATTCCAGATCTTGTCCACAATGGTTTTATTATAGGTTTGGGACCTTCTGGCACTTCCCTCATAGCGCATATCAACTAGCTGCTTTTGCCTTTCCTTCTCCTCAAGTATGTTGCCGCATGATTCACAAAGAACAGTTCCATGCGGGTTCACATGCCCGCATTCACATTTCACTTCATTCATACCACTAACTCCCTGTTTCCCCTTTAAGGTTGTATTTCTTCCATAAACCGACGGACAGTAGCTTCATTAAGTTCACCTGTATGTGAGCGGACCACTTTCCCATCCTTGTCAATCAGGAAGGTGATCGGAAGTGGATTGATTCCATACGCCGTCTGAACCTCACCCTTGTCAATCATGACCGGAAAACTAAGATTATGCCGTTCGATAAAGTTATTTACAACAAGCTCCGATTCTCCTACATCAATCGTTAAAACCTTGACTCCCTTATCTTTAAAATGCTGATATTGGTTATCAATATAAGGCATTTCTCGTTCACAAGGCTTGCACCATGTAGCCCAAAAATTGAGGAATACCCCTTCGCCGCGGTAATCGGACAGCCTGTGTTTTTCGCCCTCCATATCAACCAGGACAAAATCCGGAGCCGTTTTTCCTACCTCCACCTTTTGTGTGTCATCTTTGGTGAAATTTGCATATAGAGTATAACCCACAGCTGCGATCAAAACCAGCAGAATTGCTGTCCTGAGCACAAGACGCTGCTTTTTCATAAGCCATCCTCCCCCAAGGTTCAATTCACTTATTATACCATTAGCAACTTCTGAATAAGGTTATTATCTTTTTTGTCTTCGTTCCGTTGCGAGTGTCCTCAGCTGTTTTACTTCATGAGGGGTCAGTTCTTTCTTTTCCCCGGCACTAAGCCCTTGCAAGGTTAGATTCCCATAACGTTCACGCTTAAGTTTTAGGACTGGGTGGCCGATTGCTTCCAGCATCCTTCGTACCTGGCGGTTACGGCCCTCATGAATGGTCAGTTCTACAATCGCTGTCTGCTTTTTCTTGTCCAGCGACAGGAGCTTGACTTTCGCCGGGGCTGTTTTGCCATCTTCCAATTGTATTCCCTTTTCAAGCTTCCTGAGCGATTCCTTTGCCGGGATGCCCTTTGTCTTGGCGACGTACACCTTGTCCACTTCACTGCTTGGATGCATGAGCAGATTGGCAAATTCTCCGTCATTGGTCAGGAGCAGAACTCCGGATGTATCATAATCCAGCCTTCCAACCGGGTAGATTCGCTGTTCCACATGTTCAAAGAAGTCCGTGACTACTTTTCTGCCCTTGTCATCCTTTACACTGGATATAACACCGCGAGGTTTATAAAGCAGAAAATAGACCGGCTGTTCACGCTCCAGTGGAATACCGTTTACTTCAATCCGGTCCGAGGGACTCACCTTTATGCCAAGTTCCTTTGCGACACTGCCATTCACTGTTACTTTCCCTTCAAGAATCAATTCTTCCGCTTTTCTTCTTGAAGCGACTCCAGCATGTGCGATTACCTTTTGCAATCTTTCCAATTTGGTCACTCCCAATTTCATATCTTCCAGACAAAACTATTTCAATATAGACTATCCCTATGCATTATGACATAAAAAAGCCATATTTCAAAGCTGTGGACACTAAAAAAGCGAAAGCGCCTTGGTCAGCCCCGACAAGCGCTGGAGGGCCAGCTGATGAAGTCGTTCTTTGACTTCAACAGCAGGACCGAATTAGAAAAGCGATGCCAGACAAGCGACTCAAGCTGCTCAAAGCTGCGCTTCTCGCAAGATACTCGAAGAAGCCAATGCAAGGATGAAAACTGGCTAGGCGCTGAAGCTGGACAGTTATCTAAGTACAGTAATTTTACAAATAAAAAAGATACCTTTCGCAAGGTATCCGGTTTTTATCCAAAAAGGATCGTAACAACTATGATGGCGGCAGCGAAGCCAGCCAAGTCCGCCAGAAGCCCCACTTTTAAGGCATCTCCCATTTTCTTGATGCCGACAGCCCCAAAATAGACGGTTAATACATAAAAAGTGGTGTCGGTGCTGCCTTGTATCGTTGAAGCAAGTATGCCAATGAAAGAATCCGGGCCATGGGCTGATATCAAGTCGCTGGTCATCCCCAGGGCGGCATTACCCGATATGGGACGAATGATTGCCAGGGGGATGACCTCTGCAGGAATCCCTGCTTTCTCAATCGCAGGCTTTATATACTCCATCATATAATCAAGAGCTCCAGAAGCACGGAAAACGGAAATGGCCACCATCATGCCGACAAGGAACGGGATAATGGAAACAGCCATTTTAATTCCTTCCTTTCCGCCTTCCACAAAAGTTTCATACGTCGGAACCTTTTTTAATGTACCATAGATCAATATAAATCCTATCAGCACAGGAATGAACCAAAGAGAAACGGCAGAAATTATTTGCATGAATACCTCATCCTTTTCGGCTTCTTCGGTAATGGAAATACCTATCAATCAATATTGCAGCCACAGCTGAAAAGCAAGTGGCCATAAGGGTAGGGCCCACTATTGAGGTAGGGGACGCTGAATCATAGGTAATCCTGATGGCAATCACCGTGGTCGGAATCAGGGTAATGCTGGACGTGTTGATCGCTAAAAAAGTGATCATCGACCGGCTTGCATAATCCTTTCCCCCATTCAGCCTTTTCAGCTCCTCCATTGCCTTTATGCCCAATGGTGTCGCCGCATTGCCTAGACCAAACATATTTGCCATCATGTTGGACAAAATGTACCCCATGGCTGGGTGTCCTGCGGGCACTTCAGGAAACAGCTTTGTGACAAGGGGCCGGAACAGGCTGGAGAGCTTATCAAGAAGTCCGGCCGTTTCGGCAATCCTCATCATCCCCAGCCAGAATACAAGGACGGAGATAAGGCCAATGCACAGAGTAACCGCCTCAGTCGCTCCTCTGAAAACCGCCTCGTTCACTTCCGACATCGTCCCGTTTACAGCTGCGAATACCAGACCGATAATTGTCATGAACACCCAAATATAATTAACCATGTTCTATTCCTGCTGCTGACATGAAAATATTTTTGAATCTATCAAGAAAGGTTTTTTGCTTTACAGACTGGTGCTTGTAATAAATGGGCATTTCCTTGATAATGTCATTTTCAAGGTAGACCACTGCTTTGCCTACCACATCGGGAATATCCGCTTCCTCTCCAGCGCCATCCGGCTTCAAAAGCTTGTATTGCACTCTTACTTTCTCTTCCTCATTTTGAGTAATCGGGTAATCAAAAGAGTGTTCCAGGAACMCCCTTCCCCTATAAACCTGCTCCTTAATGCCCTTGATGGTCCCCGCCGGCAATATTTCAGCCAAATCGTACTGTTCGAAGCCTCTTTCATACATGAAAATATGGTCGTTCCAGTCGTCCGGTCCATTCAACGTCACAGCGATAAGTTCCAACCCGCCCTTTGCTGCCGTTGTTACAAGCGTCCTTTTGGCTCTTTTGGTATAACCCGTCTTGCCGCCAGTAGTATATTTGTAGAGTTCGGTCAGCAGCCTGTTCTTGTTTTTCCACACCCGGTCCCACGACTCATTAGGATTAGGAGCGCGATGCACCTTGGTGCCAGATATTTTCCTGTAGGTTTCATTGTTCATCGCATACCTTGTCAGCAAGGCCATATCATATGCCGTGGAATAATGGTTTTCATGATCATCGAGGCCATGTGGGTTTGCAAAATGCGTGTTTTCCATTCCGATTTCTGCGGCTTTTTGATTCATTAGAAAGACAAAGCCTTCCAGGCTCCCCCCGACATGCTCGGCAATGGCCACCGCCGCATCATTTCCCGACCTTAGCATAAGCCCGTAAACCAGGTCTTCAAGTTTCGTTTTTTCCCCTCCCATCAAATAGAGGGATGACCCCTCCGTTCCAGCTGCCCGGCTGCTAATCTTCACCTGTTCACCCAGCTTGCCGGATTCAACTGCCAAAATGGCGGTCATAATTTTTGTGATACTGGCAATCCGCTGGCGGTCGTGCGCCTGCTTCTCATAAAGCACCCGCCCGGAGTTCTGTTCCATTAAAATAGCATTTCTCGCACTAACCGATCCTGACGCTGTCGCCAGCCCGGGAATATGGTGAATAAGCAAGATAAGCAGCAGTGTAAAAATCATCCCTTTTTTAATCATTGCACAGACCTCGCCTCTCTTTGGGAGTTTGTACAAGTTTATGCAGGACAAGGTTTGTTATGACTCCAAAACGCTTTGACGGAATAGCTGGCTGATTATTAAGGTTATGCCCCCGGCACTGAAATAAAAAGACTTGTTCTAATTCTTGGTTGATTTGTCGTGGGGGCAAAGGTTACATAGGGGGAGAAAATCCGGTTAACGTATATAGCAAGGGCTTAGGAGGCCGATATAAGCGGAGATATTCCGATTAACACCTCTAAATAGGCTGATTTCTAAGGATTAAATTAATATAAACGGAAAAGCTCCTCTTATATTCCGGGAAATGATGGTATTTTCCAACTTAAGCGGAATCCTTCCGTTTATTTTTCAAACTCAGCAAAAAAATGCCTGGAGGCACATTGCTCCAAGCATCTTGCTGATTTAAGCGCGAATAACGTTCGAATAGTACGGGTGATTCTAATTCAAAATCGAACTACTTATGTTTTACCGCTTTTCCTTTATTTCGACTGCAGCATCTTTGTCCGGTAATCGGTTTCGTAATATTCAAGTTCTTCTCTAATTTGTTGGAAGTCTCCCTCGAGCGACGCAAGCAGCTTTGTCACTTTTGCAGGGACAGTATCCCGGAACTTGATTGCGTTTTTACCAGTGTAAGCTGCCCGGCTGTCTTCAAACCAGATATCGCTCTTCGGTGAATAGAACTCCTCGATGCAATGAATGTAGATGCGATACAATGTCTTCTCTGCCGCTCCTTTGGAGAACGGCTGGGAACCCGCTATCACCTTGCACGCTTCAAGGCCTTCCTCACAAAATACGGCAAGCCTGCGTATGGAAGACAGAACATGGCGATAGTAGTCGGCATCCCCCGGCTCCTCTTCCGCAAGGGATTTCAAGGTTGTAGTATTTAAAAAGGCTTCAAGCTTTTCAACAGTACTGCCTAAAAAGTCTTTAACCTCTTTAACCTGCGTCTCCACAATCGTATTCCCCAATAAATCCACCCCCAAAGATTTTATGCCTTACGAGTTGGTGCGAGAAGCCGGCTGAAGAATAAACTCCAAAGGAGAAACCTCATAGCCTCCTTGTTGTTCCAGTTTCGCAAAAAGCTCTTCGAGTTTGGCAAAATCAAACCCCTCAAAAACCCCGGCAAATTCCTTTTCGGAATTTATATACACCCGTTTACGATGCCTGTTGCCAGGATTCTTGAGCAGACAGGCCAGAGCTACGATTTCTTTGAACGTAACCTCACGGGACCCGCCCGAGAAGACCGGGTCTTTCTCAAACGGGGTAAACTTGCTGATTAACTCATCAAAATAGCGGACATACAGCACATGCAAGGTCTTCTCAGTGCCATCTTCGACAAATGTGACTTCACTGCGGTTGAAGAAGTCTTCGGAAGTGTTTGATTTTTCCTTTTCAAGTTCATAACCGCTGCATTGTTTGATAAACATGCCAATCCTCCCCGGGATTTATCTAATGGTACAAACAGTTAAATTATATGTATGCGCTCCCTGCTTTTTTAAGGTGTGGAACGCAAGAATTAATATTTCTAATTTTAGCATATTTCCATAAGGCTGTCTTAAATTTCCGGCCCATCAAGCTCCTGAAACTTTTCAAAAAACAGGTCTGCTTCCTCCCCGTTGTCCTCGTCGTTCAAAGTCTCTGGCAGCGGCGGCAGCTCCGAAAGGCTTTTTAAGCCAAAATAATCGAGGAACTCTCTTGTCGTTCCATACAAATAAGCACGGCCGGCACCTTCCGCCCTGCCCACCTCTTTAATCAAAGCTCTTGCAGCAAGAGTTTGCAGCGGGCGTTCGGTTTTAACCCCCCGTATTTCTTCAATTTCCACCCTTGTAATCGGCTGCCTGTAAGCGATGATTGCCAATGTTTCCAATGCAGCCTGGGATAAATGGGAGCCGCCAGGGGTCTCGACAAGACGTTTCAGGTAAACAGCATGCTCTTTTTTTGTAGCAAGCTGGTAAMCCCCCGCCATGCTAATCAGCATAAGGCCCCTGTTTTCATCTTTCTCGTAATCCTCCTGCAGTTCCCGGATGATTTCCTGCGCCTTCCGCTCTTCCACTTCCAGCACTTCGGCTATCTGCTTTATGGAGAGTCCTCCATCTCCTGCCGCAAACAAGATGCTCTCAAGGATCCCTTTCCAGTTAATCAGTTGCATCCACGGCCCCTCCTTCCTGGGCTGTCACATAAATCTCGGCGAAATTGCCCTCTTGTTCAACCAGCACTTCCTGCCTTTTCATCAACTCGAGCAAAGCAAGGAAAGTGACGACCATATGATTTCGTTCCCGAATGGGAAAGAGCTCGTTCAAGCTCTTGCGGGAGTTTGTCCTCTTTAGCAGTTCAATAATTTCTCCCATTCTTTTCTCAATGGGAATTTCCTGCCTGGCTACTTTTGCCGATAAAGGTTTTTGCAGCTTTTTCCTCCTCATCAGCTTCTGGAAAGCTCCAAGCATGTCATACAGGGAAACATTCAAATCGGCGTTATCGGACTGCGCCTCTTTCGCATAATCTGACAAGTCGCTGGGAGGTTTTGTATAGATTAAACTGCGTTCATGTTCAAGCTCCTTGAATTCATTGGCAGCTTCCTTATACTTTCTATACTCGATCAGCCTTTCCACCAGCTCCTCGCGGGGGTCTTCCTCTTCTTCAAACTCATATTCATCCGACAGGTCTTCCTCATGCTTTGGAAGCAGCATTTTGCTTTTAATTGCAAGCAGAGTGGCCGCCATCACTAAAAATTCGCTGGCTACATTCAGCTCTAGCTCCTTCATCGTATGGATATAGAGGAGGTACTGTTCAGTGATTTCGGCCACCGGTATATCATATATATCTATTTCCAGCCTGTTGATCAAATGGAGCAGGAGGTCGAGCGGACCTTCGAACGCTTCAATTTTTACATTATATTGCATTGTGTCAACCACCATCATGTTGTCATTGTATTATCATAAATAGTATAGAGGATTGCTTAGCACTAAGCCATTAAAAACGGGGCACATGGCAGTGCAGTTTCAGTGTTTTTCAAAAATTATGGTAAGCTAATGATAGTTTTCCGCTATTAAGGAGGGGAGAAAATGTTTCCAAAGGCGTATATTCAATATCTCGTCCATTTCCATGGCGACCGCGACTATTTCGAATGCCACGAGGTGCTGGAGGAATTCTGGAAAGAAATAGAGCCAGGCAACAAGGAGTCAGCATGGGTTGGATTCATCCAGCTAGCGGTCTCTTCCTATCACTACCGACGCAGGAATTTGGCTGGAGCCCTCAGGACACATGATAAATCCGCGGGTATTTTATCGATGAATAAAGAGAAGAACAAGGAGCTTGGCCTGGATCATGACCAATTAATGGCTATCCTAAAAAAACGGCGTGAAGCCATTCTGGCTGAAGCCCCTTATCAAAGCCTCAACCTGCCAATCGCAGACGAAAGCCTCCGGAACCTCTGCATCTCACAATGCCGGAGACAAGGTTTTACCTGGTGCGAAAATAGCGGTCCCGCCAGTGAGGATTTAGTGAACAGGCACTCCAGAAGGGACCGGTCCCAGGTCATCCTTGATCGGGAAAAGGCTCTGCGCCAGCGAAAAAAAGAAAAAAGGCAGTGATTTCCTTTCATCACTGCCCCGGTTTTTCCAAAGTTCCGCATTTCTCAATAAATCCCGCCGTATCGGCATTGGGAGTCACTACTTTATCAGCGTGCAGCTCCTGCAAGGCACTAACCATTGCTTTGCCGATTCCTTGATGACGGTGGGAAGGGTTAACCGAAATATGCTGAATCTCAAGCACGTCTTCACTGACAAACTGCACTCCAATAAGGCCTGTGATGTCTTCATCCTTCCACAGGAACAGCTGCCAGCTGTCGTCATTCTCGTACTGCCTCATTGTTTGCTGAAGCTTTTTGATGTCCTTCTCATTAGGCATGAAGGATAAAAGCCCCATTGCGATTTTTTCGAAAGCTTTCTTATAGCGAATTAACATATTGATCCCTCATTAATGAACTGAGCATATTGTATAATGACACATCCATTTTTTCCATTAGCGTTTATATTTAAACCTTATGTATAGTATGCCTGATATGGAAAGCTGGTTCACTCATAAAATATAATTGCGTTAATCATACAGAATTTGCCCGTTTTCTTCAAATATATTTCTCCGGATCGTTATTTTGCGGGGACAATATAAAGCCAGTAATAGATTCCCCACGCTGTTCCCATAAGCAAGAGCAGAACAAACAGCAGCAAGTTATTCTTCTTCATGTCCGACCTCCCACATGATATTCTACAACAGAGTCGGCCAAAAAGACAATCATGCAGATAAACCGGACAGTTATCCGAGTGCCCATTCCAACATGCAATTCTTTAAAAAAGCTAAGCTGCCAAATGCGGCAGCTTAATTTCTGACCTTCTCTTTCAAGGGCAGGTCCAAGCGGACCATATCTTCAAAAGATTCCCTTCTCACCACCAGCCTTGCCTCGCCGTTTTCCACGAACACAACCGGAGGCCTTGGGATTCTATTATAATTATTTGCCATGGAGTATCCATAGGCTCCTGTGCAAAAAACAGCCAGGAGGTCATTGCTTGAGGATTTTGGCAATGGCAAATCCCATATCAGCATATCCCCCGACTCACAGCACTTGCCTGCGATAGAAACGGTTTCTTCCGGCTGTTCAAGAGCTTTGTTGGCTAGTATTGCCTCATACTTGGCCTGGTACAGGGCGGGACGGATATTATCGCTCATTCCCCCGTCAACGGCAACGTACTGCCTGACATTAGGCACCTCTTTACGCGAACCAATCTTGTATAGGGTGGTTCCTGCATCCCCAACAAGGGAACGGCCTGGCTCGATCCAGATTTCAGGCATCTTGAGACCATACGCTTCTGCCTGATTCTTGACTTCAGCTATGATTTCTTCGACGTACTGTGATGCCGGAATAGGGTCGTCCTCACTTGTATAGCGGATCCCGAATCCTCCTCCGAGATTCAGCACCCGTGCTTCAAATTTCTCTGCTTTCCAGTCATTCAATTTGGCCATTATTTTTTTGGCAGCCAGCAGGAAGCCGGTCGTTTCGAATATCTGGGAGCCAATATGGCAATGTATTCCAAGCAGGTCAATATGGCTGGACTTTAAAGCAGTTGAGACCGCACTGTCTGCCTGTCCATTTTCCAGCCCAAACCCAAACTTGGAGTCTTCCTGCCCCGTCAAAATATAATCATGAGTATGCGCTTCGATGCCTGGCGTTACCCTTAGCAGGATGCTGACTTTCTTTCCCTGTGCTGCACACAATTCTTCCAGCAATTCCAGCTCATAGAAATTATCGACTACAAAACAGCCAATTTCTTTTTCAATAGCCAGATTGATTTCTTCAATGCTTTTATTATTCCCATGAAAGTGGATTTTCGCAGGGGGAAATCCGGCTGCAAGCGCTGTATGGAGTTCTCCTCCGGAAACAACATCCAGGGACAGCCCTTCCTCTTCTGCAAGCTGTACCATGGCTACGGCTGAAAATGCCTTGCTCGCATAGGCAACTTGTGCCTTCACGCCAAGTGTATCGAATGTTGTCCTGAAACTCCGTGCCCTCTCCCTGATCAATGCAACATCATAGACATACAGAGGTGTTCCAAACTCCTCTGCAAGTTTAACTGTATCAATGCCGCCAATTTCGAGATGGCCGAGTCTGTTTACTTTGGCTGTTCCATGAAATTGCATGCTATCTCTCATTCCTTTTCGGCCAAAATGAACAAATAGACAGCATCCTGAAGAAAAGACTGTCCATTCATTCGTCTTTAGCTCATTAAATTAAAAATTAAAATTACTTTATCATAATTTTAATAAACACGCAATTCCAGGCTTTTTTACCTTTTAGCCGGCTGTTTCTGGCGGTTTCTTGCGTGGACAATGCTTGGCCGGATTTTGGATCCAGGAACGGCCCTCCTGATGAGGATTTGCATAAAAGCTGCCGGCGCAAACGGGATAAAAGGCCATAAATAAGGGGTATTCAGGCACTTGATGCTCGCAAGGAGCAATATCCAGGCTGTTACTCCGACAATAAAGCCCGGCACCCCAAAAATGGCTGCAGCTGCCAGCAAAAGAATTCTTCCTATCTTGTTGGCAACACTTAACTCGTAACTTGGGGTAGCGTAGGTGCCGATTGTGGCCACGGCCACATACAGAATGACCTCAGGAACAAACAAGCCAACATTTATGGCAATTTCCCCTATCAGCACCGCAGCAATCAAGCCCATTGCAGTTGAAAGCGGAGTAGGTGTATGAATCGCGGCCAGCCTGAGGAATTCCACCCCAATATCAGCAATAAAAAGCTGCAGCAATATCGGGATATTGGAGTCCTCTTTCGGTCCTATGAAGGAAATGAAATCCGGTACCATTCCGGGTTCCTTAACGAAAATATACCAAAGCGGGAGAATCATAAGGGAAGCAGCAACTCCCAGGAAGCGAATCCATCTTACCATTGTCCCAACAGCCGGGGACTGCCTGTATTCTTCGGCATGCTGCAAGTGATGGAAGTAGGTGGTTGGCGTGATAATGACACTTGGGGATGTATCCACATAAATAAGAACATGCCCCTCAAGCAGGTGGGTTGCTGCGACATCGGCCCTTTCCGTGTAACGGACCAGCGGATAAGGGTTATACCCTTGCTTGACGATGAACTCTTCAATTGTTTTATCAGCCATTGAAATCCCATCAATTTCAATGGCTTTCAATTCTTTTTTTATAACCTCGATCAAGGCAGGATTTGCCACATCTTTTATATAACCAATGGCAACATCCGTTTTCGAGCGTTCTCCTACCTTCATGATTTCGAATCTTAGCCTCTCGTCCCTTATCCGCCGCCGGGTCAGTGCGGTATTGACAATAATATTCTCCACAAACCCATCCCGGGACCCGCGGACAACCTTTTCCGTATCCGGTTCCTGGGGCTGTCTCCCGGGATAGCTGCGTACATCCACAACCAATCCGATAGCTTCGCCTTCAACCATAACGACAATCAGCCCTGAGAGCACCTGATCGACAACTTCGTCCAACGTTTTTATCTGTTCGACCGACTGGTGGGTGATGCGGTTTTCAATGATGGATTGCAGCTGGGACGAAAGTCGTTCCCGGTCATTGATTTCAACTAATTCTCTCATGATATCGATAATGAACTGCGTGTCGCACAGCCCATTCACATAATATAAGTGTACGTCCTTTTTAAGGATTTTCAGCTTCCTTACCCCAAGGTCGAAGCTGTCGCCAAGGCCGATACGGGCTTTCATATACTCTTCGGCATCAGCAAGCGATTTGGGAATGTGCTGCCTATTCTTGTTATTGTCCATAAAATCCACTCCTTTCCAAGGATGATTCACCATGCTGCGCGGCTTCCACTGCTAACCGACAAAATACATCCACTGGAATAAAGATCCCGCCACTTTCCCAAGGACAAACGCCATGATAAGGATGACAATCCGGTCTTCAATCCGGACTCGTTTGGCGAGGATCGGAAATACATTCAGTACCTCTGTCAGTGCAGCTGCAAGCATGCCTACAAAAACTCCGCTTGCCAGACCAATGGGTATCGCCGCTGCTCCCGGCAGGTATAAAACGGGGTCCTGCAGGCTTCCAAATGTGCCGGCGACTGCCCCTAAGACAACCGACCATTCATACCACTGGATGAGATGCATGGTTTTGGAGAGCTGGGTCAGTCTTGGGATAATTCCAAGGACCACAAGAAAGGCCACAAACCCGGCTCCGACTGCCAAACCTCCAGCAAAACCCACCATCAGGACAAGCAGGATATTAATCGTCATCAAGATGCTTCATACTCTCCTTGTTTTCGTTCATAACCACATACTGGTCGAGCGACTGTTGATATTGAAACATTTCGACCTCCAGCGGGCTCGGCTCTTCGTTCAGCCTTTTCCGGAATACATGATTGAAAAAGAGGATCATTCCCAGGCCAAGCCCAAATGAATATGGAATTTGAAAAAGCAGTGGCTTGCTTGCCTCCTCGCCTGTCAGGATGGTATAGATCCGCTGGTGGACCTCCTGCATGCTGACATCTTCATGAAAGTTCATGATTGTAAGTGCTGCACCTGTGAACAGCAGCATCCAGATTAAAAGGAACAATGGAAGCGTGATGGCTTTTTTCTTGAGCATGACTTCAATGATTGTCTGTGCTGGCCCTACTGCCTGCACCTCATGATTGGGAAAAGCAGAAGTTATGACCGAAATAACCTTCATCACATCAATAATGACGATATTTTTGTCCTGCGGCGTCACTTTATGGACATGAAGCATGTTCAGCCTCTGATGGATTTCGTCGTTAGAAATAATCTGGGCGATATCCTTTAACAACAGGCTCTCTTCAGGCTTCACCTGAACCCGGTGACGCAAGCGGATATAAATGGTATTTTCCATCCCATCACTTCCAACACAAAGTTTTCCTTGTATAAGTAGTATTGGTTGGTTGAGTATTTGTATGAAATCCAATAACTTCCACAACGTTTCCTAATCATGGCAGGGATGTTCTTTGTAAATGAAAACCCGTATGGATCAAGAATCCATACGGGTTTTCATTTGCTGCAGTATTTTCTTTTCAAGCCGTGAAACCTGCACCTGGGAGATGCCCAGCCTGACGGCTACTTCCGACTGGGTCTGGTCCTTATAATACCGGAGATAGACAATCAGCCTTTCCCGGTCATCGAGCTCCCTGATCGCCTCCTTAAGGGCGATTTTATCAAACCATTTGCCCTCTTCCCCATTATCAATCTGGTCGAGAAGGGTGATTGGGTCGCCATCGTTTTCATAGACGGTTTCATGGATGGAAGATGGCGTCCTGCTTGCTTCCTGTGCCAGGATGATTTCTTCTGGAGTCAGCTGAAGATATTCCGCCAATTCATTTACGGTCGGAACCCTCCCATAATTCTTGGATAGCTCATCCTTTGCTTTTCTGATTTTGTTTGCCATTTCCTTTAGGGAACGGCTCACTTTCACCGTGCCGTCATCCCTGATGAAACGCTGGATTTCACCAATGATCATTGGGACGGCATACGTCGAAAATTTGACATCATAAGAAAGGTCAAATTTATCCACAGATTTTAGAAGACCGATACTGCCTATCTGAAACAGGTCATCTGGCTCATAGCCGCGATTCAGGAAACGCTGGACGACCGACCAGACAAGCCGCATATTCTTCTGAACAATCAGGTCCCTTGCTTCCTGGTCTCCTTCATGGCTCCTCTTAATCAGTTCCTTGACTTCGTGGTCCTTCAAATAGGCTTGACTGCTATCGTTTTTCACTTCAACATCCATAAGCAGGACTCCTTAATTACACAGTGCTTTGCTTTTTGATAAATGCTTCTTTAGGCGGATTTCAGTTCCAAAGCCCGCTTCAGATCTCACTTCTACTTCATCCATGAAATTTTCCATGATGGTAAAGCCCATCCCTGACCGTTCCAGCTCAGGCTTGGATGTATATAAAGGCTGCCGGGCTTCTTCAATATCCCTTATCCCGATTCCTTCATCCCTTATTACAAGCTCTACAACTCCATCCTCCAGCCTGACCGAAATGAAGACTTTTCCTTCGGAAGCATTTTCGTAGCCGTGAATAATGGAATTCGTCACTGCTTCAGAAACAACTGTTTTAATCTCTGTCAGTTCATCCATGGTAGGGTCGAGCTGGGCAATAAAAGCAGCCACCGTCACCCTGGCAAATGACTCATTCTGGCTCAGGGCACTGAATTCAAGATTCATTTCGTTTTTCATCATCATGCAACCCCCAATCTTTCCAAAGCATATTCCTCTGTCGGCTCAAGGCGGATAATTTTAAATAAGCCTGACATATCAAATAGCCGTCTGATTGGCGGTGAAATGGCACAAACAATCATTTCTCCATGAAGCTGTTTTACATGCTTGTATCTTCCCAAAATCACACCTAGTCCCGAGCTGTCCATAAAAGTCAGGTTTTCAAGGTTAAGGACAATATGGCGGACGCCTGAATTTTCCAGCATCTCTGTTGCCTGTTCGCGCAATGAATCCGCCGCATGGTGATCCAGCTCTCCGCTTAGACGAATGCATAAGACGTCATTCCTGATTTCCATCCCAATGTTAAGACTCACTTGTCCATTGCCTCCTTATCTGGTATAAGGAGTCAAATTCGCCCTCCGCCATGCTGATTCCTTCCTTGGGACAAAACTAGTGGACTTTCGCTAAAAGTAGAAGCCACCTATGCTCTTTCGACAAAGTGTTTTTAATTTCCAGCCCTTGAAAACATTCCGAACGCACGTTTATACAGCTGCCACCAATTCGCCTTTTCAACGGTTTCATTTGCGACCAGCTTCGATTCGGCAAGCAGTTTGCCATCCTGCATCAGCTTTAATGTTCCGATTGGGTCCCCTTTTTGAATGGGGGCTTTCAAATTTTTCTTCAGCGTAATTTCCTGCTGAATATTATCGACATTTTCCCCCTTTTTTGTCAGGACGGAGATTCTTTCGGATGTCACAACATTTACTTTCTTCCCGCTCCCTTTGCTTACTGGTGCCTGACCGAGGGTGTGGCCTTTTTTAAACATTGGATGGGACTGGTACTGACTGAATGCATAATCAAGCATCTTCGAAACCTGTGCATTTCTGGACTTGGATGTCGGCGCACCGAATACTACTGCCACAACACGCATTCCATCCTTTTGCGCCGTTGCCGTCAAACAATATTTCGCTTCATTGGTAAAGCCGGTCTTAAGCCCGTCAACTCCAGGATAGAATCTGACCAGGCGGTTTGTGTTGACGAGCCAGAATTTTTTATCTGTATCCTCGCGAAGATAATCTTCATACTGTCCGGTGAATTTTGTAATGCTTTCATATTTCAGCAGCTCCTTGGCCATAATCGCCATATCATGAGCCGTACTGTAGTGGTCTTTTGTCGGCAGGCCGGTCACATTCTTAAATTGGGTGTTTTCTATTCCCAGCTCTTTTACTTTTGCATTCATCCGTTTTACGAACTCTTCCTCCGACCCTGCCAGGCGCTCCGCCATGGCCACGGACGCATCGTTAGCCGAACCAATTGCAATCCCTTTGAGCATTTCTTGTACCGTCATTTCTTCGCCTGGCTCAAGGAAAATTTGTGATCCTCCCATTGAGGCCGCATATTCGCTTGTACGGATTTTTTCATCCATTTTCAGCGTGCCCTTGTCCAAAGCCTCCATTATCAAGACCATTGTCATGATTTTTGTCATGCTGGCAGGCGGCAGCTGTTCATTGCTGTTCTTTTCATAAAGGATTTTGCCTGTATCCCGCTCAATCAAAATGGCTGAACTGGCATCATCAGCAAGCTGTACACTATCCTCATTGGCTGAGGCAATGTTCGCAAACATTGAAACAAAAAATATCGAAACAATGATCAGACTGAATAAACGTTTATGTTTCATGGCCATAAACCTCCTATCTTTATAAGGTCTATTTTTTCCACTAAACCCAGTTTTATACAGTTGATTGGATAAAAAAAGACCGGCTTTTTTAGCCGGTCATCTGTTTATTGAGTTATTTCCTCATGGATCAATACAGGAGCCTTTATTTTTTCTTTTGAAATCTTGATGTTGCTGTACAGAAGTTCCTTGACTTCACTCACATCCTCAAAGTTGCTGTGGATGCTCAGCAGGGATTCTCCCTTGGTGACTTTGTCGCCAATCTTTTTCTGCAGGACAAGTCCGACAGCAAGGTCGATTTCCGATTCTTTTGTTGCCCTTCCTGCACCAAGCAGCATGGCTGCTGTTCCGATTTCGTCAGCGACAATCTCGGATACATATCCATCTTCCCGAGCTTCCAGTTCAATAATATGCGCCGCTTTTGGCAATTTTTGCGGATCGTCAATCACAGACGCATCTCCGCCCTGGGAGCTGAGGAACACCCTGAATGTCTCAAGCGCAGAGCCATCCTTGATTGCTTTCTCAAGCAATTCCCTTGCTTCATTTTGGCTGCCTGCCTTGCCAGCCAGGAATACCATATGGCTTCCAAGTGTCAGGCACAGCTCTGTCAGGTCTTCAGGACCTTCGCCTCTTAGGGTGTCAATCGCCTCCTGCACTTCAAGGGCATTTCCGATGGCAAATCCAAGCGGCTGGCTCATATCCGAAATGACAGCCATCGTCTTTCGGCCAACATTGTTTCCAATCCTGACCATGGCCTTTGCCAGCTCGCGGGAGTCATCGAGCGTTTTCATAAACGCGCCGGCGCCGGTTTTAACATCGAGAACAATTGCATCCGCACCAGCGGCAATCTTCTTGCTCATGATCGAGCTGGCAATCAGCGGAATGCTGTCAACCGTTGCCGTTACATCCCGGAGCGCATACAGTTTTTTATCGGCAGGTGTCAAATTGCCGCTTTGTCCTATAACGGCCACCTTATTTTTGTTTACGAGGCTGATAAACTCTTCATTCCCAATTTCTACGTGGAATCCCTTCACAGCTTCAAGCTTGTCTACCGTTCCGCCTGTATGGCCAAGGCCTCTTCCGGACATCTTGGCAACAGGAACACCTACGGCCGCAACCAGCGGGCCGAGGACAAGGGTCGTTGTATCGCCAACTCCACCTGTTGAATGTTTGTCAACTTTGATTCCCTCAATCTTGGAAAGGTCGATTTGGTCACCGGATTCCACCATTGCCATCGTTAAATCCGCACGTTCCCTTTCGGTCATTCCCTTAAAGAAGATGGCCATTGTCCATGCGCTTACTTGATAATCCGGGATGGATCCATCTGTGTACCCTTTGATAATGAAGTTAATTTCTTCTGTGGACAGCTCGAGGCCATCACGTTTTTTTTCAATCAAATCAACCATTCTCATTTTTTATCACCGCTCACTTGGTTTTTTTTTAGAAGAATTTAGGCATTTCCTATTTCTTGGACAAGCTCTTTTACATACCGAAGGAAAGTTGACTTAACCTTTTCAGTCGTTTCAATAACTTCATCATGGGAAAGTGGCTGATCCAGGATTCCGGCTGCCATATTCGAAATGCACGAAATGCCCAGCACCTTCATTCCTGAATGCCTTGCTACAATGACCTCTGGGACAGTTGACATTCCGACTGCGTCCCCTCCCAGTGTACGAAGCATTTTGATTTCTGCGGGAGTTTCGTATACCGGGCCAGGATTCCCGACATAGACGCCTTCCCTGACTTCAATGCCGATGGACTTGGCAATATCCCTGGCCTGGCTTCTCAGTTCCCTGGAATACGCTTCGCTTAAATCCGGGAAACGCGGCCCCAGTTCGGAATCATTCGGTCCAATCAGCGGATTGGTTCCCATATTATTGATATGGTCGGAAATAAGCATCAGGTCGCCCGGCGCAAAATTCTCATTCACTCCGCCAGCTGCATTGGTAACGATTAATGTTTCAATTCCAAGCTCTTTCATTACCCGGACAGGAAAAGTTACCTTTTCCATGCTGTAACCCTCATAAAAGTGGAAACGTCCCTGCATGGCAGCAACGGTCACACCGCTTAACTTTCCGAAAACAAGCTGCCCGGCGTGGCCTTCGACAGTCGAAACTGGAAAGTCCGGAATCTCGCTGTACGGAATTTTAACAGGTTCCTCAATTTCATCTGCAAGCACACCCAAGCCGGAACCTAAAATCAAACCAATTTGAGGCTGCCCGCCAAACTTCTCTTTTAAAAATGATGCTGCGTTTTTGATTTTGTTTTTATCCATTATTCCACCTCTACTTCAATTCGTTTAAAAAGCTTTTCCCATGTTCTGGCATGCCGACTTTAAAATTATCGGCAACAGTCGCACCAACATCAGCAAATGTCTCCCTGACTGGCAGTTCCCTTCCTTCGGCCATGCCTTTGGAATAAACCAGCAAAGGAACATATTCGCGGGTATGATCGGTTCCAGGATGGACCGGATCGTTTCCATGATCTGCTGTAATGATCAGGAGATCGTTATCGGCCAGCTTATCCAGCACCTCTGCCAAGCGGCTGTCATATTCCTCCAAAGCCTTCCCATACCCAATCGGGTCACGGCGATGTCCGAACAATGCATCAAAATCCACTAAATTTACAAAGCTCAAACCGGTAAAGTCCATGTCCAGGGTCTGGAGCAGCTTATCCATTCCATCCATATTGGAAACGGTCCGCAGCGATTGAGTGACTCCTTCCCCGTCATAAATATCGGAAATCTTCCCAATCGCCAGAACATCGTAGCCTGAATCCTTCAATTCATTCATGACAGTCCGGCCAAAAGGCTTCAGTGCGTAATCATGGCGGTTGGCCGTGCGCTTGAAACCGCCTGGTTCGCCAAGGAATGGACGGGCAATGACCCTGCCTACCATGTACTTTTCATCAAGTGTGAGTTCGCGGGCAATCTTGCATATACGGTAAAGCTCGTCGATTGGAATAATCTCTTCATGTGCAGCAATCTGAAGAACGGAATCAGCGGAAGTGTAAACAATCAAATCACCTGTTTCCATATGCTGCGCGCCCAGCTCATCCAGTATCTCCGTACCGCTCGCCGGCTTGTTGCCAATAACCTTCCTGCCCGTCCTGGATTCCAGTTCGGAAATTAATTCAGGAGGAAATCCATCGGGAAAAACCTGAAAGGGAGTTTGAATGTTAAGGCCCATAATTTCCCAGTGACCAGTCATTGTATCCTTCCCATTGGATGCTTCCTTCATCTTTGTATAAAATGCCAGCGGTTTTTCCGCTTTTTCCACACCTTTAATTTCGCGGATGTTGCTCAGGCCCAGTCTGCCCATATTCGGCATCTTCAGGCCGCCCATTTCTTCTGCTATATGTCCGAGTGTATCTGAGCCTGTATCGCCAAACTTGGCTGCATCCGGCGCTTCCCCGATTCCAACCGAGTCCATTACAACCAGGAACACCCGCTTATATGTATACGACATGACATCTCCTCCTGTACTGAATGCGTTTCCACTAAAAACTCTCCAGTATTTTACCCTTTTTCGCTATTTCTAATCTTGTAACCACTATCATTCGTCAGAAGTCTGACATCTATATTTTACTTTTCTATCCCTAAAATAACAAGAGAAAAACTGCCGGTAATCGGCAGCTTTTATGACAATTTTTTGTCCTGTTCTATTATTCTATCAGGCACGGGGATGAAATTGGCTATAGACGTCTTTTAGTCTTGTTTTGGTCACATGAGTATAGATTTGCGTTGTGGAAATGTCGGCATGGCCGAGCATTTCCTGGACGGCCCTCAAGTCCGCCCCGTTCTCAAGCAGATGTGTGGCAAAGGAATGCCGGAGTGTGTGCGGGGTCAATTCCTTCGTGATACCCGCCTCCTGGGTAAGCCGCTTTAATATTTTCCAAAATCCCTGCCTTGTGAGCCGTTTCCCATGGAGGTTCAGGAACAGGGCTTCATCTTTATGCTGTTTGGCTGCGAATTTTGGCCTGCCTTTTTCCAGGTACTCCTCAAGTGTAGCTGCTGCCGTTTTGCCAACAGGGATGATTCGCTCTTTGTTTCCTTTTCCAATGCAGCGGACAAACCCCATTGTCAAGTGGACATCGCCCATATTGAGTCCGATCAGCTCACTGACCCGGATGCCGGTTGCATAGAGCAATTCAAGCATCGCCTTGTCCCGGTATCCATAATGATCGACGAGCTTTGGGGCTTCCAGAAGCACTTCCACCTCGGGAAGGCTTAATACTTTTGGAAGAGACCTTTCAAGCTGGGGGCTTTCAATATGGACAGTCGGGTCATGGCTTACTGTTTTTTCCCGCAGCAGGAATTGGTGGAACGCACGAATCGAGGCGACATGCCTTGCAATCGTTTTTGAAGACTTTCCCTGTTCCTTTAGATGTCCAAGGAAGTGGACAATCTGAAGGCGCTGGACTGGCTCTAGATCCGTTAAGCCTTCCACATTCTTCAAATATTTCAGGTAGCTTTTTAAATCGCGTTCGTAAGACAAAATCGTATTTCGGGACAGACCCTTTTCAACAATCAAAAAGTGGACAAAGTCCTTCAGGCAATCTTCCATTATCATTCTATTACTCCCCATTCAGGTAAAACAGGATAAGCCGGTCCAGGATGCCGGAGTCGGCAGAGTCAGCATTGCCAGAAACCTTGACCGCTGCGCCTTCCGGTTCATCGTACCGATGGTAATTCTGATACTCTTGATTCACCCACATAATACCATAGTAAAAGAGGATTGTGCATCCGGTAAACAATATAAATACTTTAAAAGCGTGCAGAACCAATGATACTGCTTTCATATAAATTCCTCCGAATATCTTATTAGTACAAGATATGCCAACCTGGACCATTTATATACATGAACTCCGATTTCACAGCCAGAACCCCCCTATTTGGCTGCACCATTCCGCACTCTCTGTTCCACTTCCAGCTGCGAACCTGCTTTGCCCATTAAAAAACTCCTTCCCGCTTGCGGGAAAGAGTCCGTTAAACTTCAGCTTTTTGAGTTGGGTCTTCCTGTCTGCCTTTGCCCTTATCCTGGCAGCGATAGCAAATGCCATGAAAGGTCAGGCGGTGGTCCTTAATTTTAAAATTCCAGTTTTTCTCGACAACTTCTTCAACATCTTCAAGCAGGTCTTCCTGTATTTCATCAACGGCTCCACATTCGATGCAAACAAGATGATGGTGAAAATGGGCAGCACCTTCCTGGCGGAGATCATAGCGCGATACACCATCTCCAAAGTTGATTTTATCGACGATCTTAAGTTCAGTTAAAAGTTCAAGTGTCCGGTATACAGTTGCAAGACCTATTTCTGGTGATTTCTCTTTTACAAGAAGATAAACATCTTCGGCACTCAAATGGTCTTCTTCATTTTCAAGTAAAACTCGAACAGTTGCTTCACGCTGAGGCGTTAGTTTATAGCTGGACGAATGCAGCTGCTTTTTAATTCTCTCGATTCGGCTTTCCATTTAGTTTGTTTCACTCCCCCGCCACTGTCACTCTTTATTATAGCAGGAACAGGCAAGAGATTCAAAATAAAATAATTACAAAAAAGAAAAGATAATCATTATCAAATAACAACCATTTCATTTAGCCCATTGAGTGGATGACTGCCTTTAGAAAGGCGGGGGAAATGAATGCCTCCACCCCGGCAGCTGCGGCAACTACCGCAACGGCGGCCAAAAAGGAGAAGCAATACCGGAAAAACATCGGCATTACCGGCTGGTTCAGCCGTTT
This sequence comes from Bacillus sp. FJAT-27251, assembly GCF_001273925.1. Classification (GTDB taxonomy): domain Bacteria; phylum Bacillota; class Bacilli; order Bacillales; family Cytobacillaceae; genus Mesobacillus_B. The sequence goes on from NZ_LIGG01000001.1 coordinate 4,562,708, forward strand.
GATAAATTGATTGCGGATCATTGTTAAAGAAAAGGTCAGGCTCATGGCCGCCATGATAATATAAACCGGAATGATTACAAGGTTTTGCGGCAGGATTGATACAAATGACAGCAGAAATCCATTCCATTGCATCTGATTGACCAGAAACCCCACAGTAAAGCCCACGGTCATCCCTTTGATAAATAATAGGACAAGAATGACCGGCAAGCCGATAATGGATATTCCAAGAAGCCAGATCAGACCGATCAGCTTGCTGTTATGAAGGAAACTCTGGACGAACAAGTCCTTTGCACCTGCGGCTTCCCCTGAGGCAGCCTGTCCAAAAAATTGTGATAGATAGTAGAACAAATCTTCCTTTTGGGTAAAGCTGAGGCTGTTCACAATTACTGCCCCGAAGATGACCCCCATCAAAAATAGCACAACAACAAACAAATAAATAGAGGAATATTCGCGTAAATGGTCGGCTGCAATGTTCTGGTACTTTCGTTTCTTCATGGCTTTTCCTCCCGACAGTTGGATATTAGATTCTATGCAGGAGGATTGTTTCTATGACTAGCAATTTCCCGTGAGTTTTTACTAGAAAGAAACCTTAAGCCCAAGCCTTATTTCATGATTTTCCCGTACCTGCCGCCTCCGCCCGCATGAACTCCCAATTCGCCGCTGCGTGCCTTAATGATTTTATTAGCGATGTCCGCCGGGACAGCTTCCTTCAATGCCGGCGCTGGCACCGAATGCAATATATCCATCTCGGTTCCGAAGTGGTCAAGCAGACGTTCGAGCAATTTTGGGCCCAGCCCAGGGATAAACTCGAGAGGCACTTGATGGACATAAGGCGGCCGGGAAATGCCGATTCCCGCCGATTTTAGTTCCGCAATCCGGTCAGACACCCCTTTAATAGCTTTTGCATGGCCGCATTCCGGGCATGTTCCCGGTTCACTTGCCATGGGTGTAAGGCAATGGGAGCAGACGGTGCGGTGGTACTTTCCAAGCAGCGGGTCGAGGCCGTAATTGGCAGCCACACTCCTGCCATCCTCCCCCCTTAGGGCCTTGGCCAGTTCCCTGAAAGTGGGCTCCTCCATCTCGATTTTCTGATACTCCCTTGCGATTTTCCCAAGGGAATGGGCGTCTGAATTGGTCAAAAACGTATAAGCATGAAGCTCTCCCAGCTGGTCCGCCATGGCAGTGTCTGCACTTAAACCTAATTCGATTCCATCAACCATCCCTGGGTCAAAAACCTCGGTAAGAGAGCGGCTGACCCCTTTTCCATAAAGGCTTTTAAAAGGGGTAAACACATGGGCCGGGATAAACAGGCCTCCAAGCTCTTTTGTTTTCCGCTGCAGCTCTCTCCMGCTCGTATACACACGCTGGGAGCTTAAGTGGATATTCTTCAAATGCAATGCCAGCCAGCGGGAAAACGTGCGCATTGTCTCCAAATTTGGAAATAAGCAAAGAACATGGATTGGCCCCGCAGTTTCTTCACTGTTAATCTCCAGCTCGGAACCAGGAATGATGCTTAAGCCCCCATACATCAGTCCGCCATCAGGGTGTTCAGCGAGTTCCCCGGATTCAAGCAGCGCCTCCATTTCATCCAGTACTTCAGGGGAATGGCAGTCAATGATCCCTATCATATCGAGGCCTTTTTTATCGCGGGCATGAGCAATGATATTCGATAAGGTCAGCGTTTTGGCACCGGTAATTTTTACGGCTCTTCCCGTATTTGTCCTTCCGATGTGAATATGCAGATCGGCATAGTATGGGTTCATTTATTCTCAAGTGCCTTCTTCATCTGCAAATACTGTACGGCGTAAGCAGTCTTTGCATCATAAATTTTCTGTTCCCTCACCAGGTCCAGCGCTTCTTCAACCGTTACTTCCACTACGTTGACGAACTCATCTTCATCGGTCTCAGCTGCATCTTCTTTTTTCTCCAGTCCTGTGGCTACATACAAATGGACCAGTTCATCTGCAAAACCTGGAGAGGTATAGAAGGAAATAAGCCACTCGATTTTGCCGCACACATATCCTGTTTCCTCTTCCAGTTCCCGGACGGCACATACCTCAGGCTGCTCTCCTTTTTCAAGCTTGCCCGCCGGGATTTCCACAATGGTTCTCTCCAGCGCTTTCCGGTACTGTTCCACCATCACGATTTTACCTTCACCATTCACGGCGATCACGGCAACAGCCCCAGGATGCTTGATGATTTCCCGCTTTGATGTTTTTCCGTTAGGGAGTTCCACTTCCTCTACTTGAAGGCTGATGACCTTGCCGCTAAAGATATTTTCCGTACGTAAAGTTTTTTCTTCGAGCGAGTTCATTTTACCACTCCTGTTCTAATCCGAAATTCAATGCTCATACATTTTATCATACTTGTCTGAAGGGAGTATGGTGATGAAAGTCTATGTGTACCGCAATGGATTCATGATGTCCGGAAAGGCATGGGAGATTAGGCAAAAGCTCCGGGAATACAGCAAGGAATATGTGCTTGTCAAGGATTGGACGGAGGCAGTCTCCAAAAGCTTGCCCCGTCCTGATTAGTTGTAGTCCCCGGCTCCTATTCGATAGAATGGAGAAAAAGGAGTGGACACAATGAAAAAACGCCGTTTGGGAAACTCTGATTTGCATGTAAGCGTGCTGGGCCTCGGCTGCATGTCCCTTGGGACAGACGAAAAGAAGGCCGGCGATATTATCGGGGCTGCACTTGAAGCAGGCGTCAATTATTTTGACACAGCCGATTTATATGATTTCGGCGAAAATGAACAGATTGTCGGCAAAGCTTTAAAAGCGGTCCGTAGCGAGGTGATCATTGCCACAAAAGCAGGGAACCGCTGGAACGAGAATAGAGATGGCTGGAGCTGGGATCCTTCGAAGGAACATATCAAGGAAGCAGTGAAAGGAAGCCTTAAACGGCTGCAGACAGACTATATCGACCTTTATCAGCTGCATGGCGGGACAATCGAAGATAATATCGATGAAACAATTGAAGCTTTTGAAGAGCTTAAGGCTGAGGGCCTGATCCGTTATTACGGGATTTCTTCCATCAGGCCGAATGTGATTCGGGAATATATCACGAAATCCTCGATGGTTTCCGTAATGATGCAATACAGCATGCTTGACCGGCGTCCCGAGGAGGAAGCACTGCCGCTGCTCCACGACCATGGCATCAGCGTGGTTACAAGGGGAACGGTCGCAAAGGGTCTGCTGAGCGACCGGTTTCCGGAAAAAACGGCTTCGGGGAAAGGCTTCCTTGACTACAGCCAGGAAGAATTGGCCGCGCTGCTGCCCCAACTGAAAGATAGGCTTGCAGCATCAAGGCCGCTTGAAGAAGTGGCTTTGCAATACAACCTGGCACATCCGGCTGTCGCCTCGGTCGTCATTGGAGCAAGCTCTGTCGGCCAGGTTCAGGCCAATGCCCAGGCTGCGGGCAGCAGCCCGCTTTCTTCAGAGGAAGTAAGGCTCATCCAGGAGCTCACCAGGGCGAATCAGTATAGCGAGCACAGGTAGGAACAACTTTGCCAAAACCAAAAGTGCCTGCCCAGTGGGGGCAGGCACCATTTAGTGCGTTGACACTTTACCGTAGTGAGGGTCAGGCACCGGTTAGTGCGTTAATACTTTACTGGAGTGAGGGTCAGGCACCGGTTTCCTGATTTAATGCTAGTACTAAGTTTAAGCGCCGGTACCTGGGTAATTTAATGCTAGTACTGGTATTAAATTTGCTGCTATTAACCTAGTACTCGCATTATCCCTGCGGTTACCAGCATTATCTCCCTACTTACCAGCAATATATTCCCACTTACCAGCATTATATCAACCTTTACCAGTATTAAATGTACATTTAATACTAGTACTCTCATTATCTAATAACTTCCTAATGTAAAACTATTAAAAAAGTCCCAAGTCGCCAAGAGTTATTAGCAAAATAGCCTATTTTTGATTATAAAACCTCGCCCAGCTCCTCCAATTGTTCTTTTAACCCTGCACTTTTCGCAAATTCCACAATTAGAAAGCAGTACTCTTAAATCATTTGAATTTTTTCCAGTCCATTTCGCTTTGGGCCAATAGCTCTTCAAAGGACATATTCTTTTCACGGAGGCGCTGCTCTTCCCGTTTTTTGCGTAATGCCTCCTCTTTTTGCTGCTGTTTCTCCTTTTCCTCCTTTTCTTTCAATTCCTGCTGTTTGGCTTTCAGCTGGGACATAAGGTCCTTATTCAGCATGTCGCCAAGCGTGACCGGTTTATCCTCTTTTTTAGCCTGCTGTTTCACTTGTTTTTTCTTTTTCATGAAGTTTCCCTCTTTTTCTGTTTAATAAGCACAATAATATGGCTGCAACGGAAAAATTATAACAATCTTCGATGAAAATAGAAACGCCCTTGCACAGGGCGTTTCCGTTACCGCTTTCAAACTTATCTAAGCCCGCTCCACAACGGTCGCGACACCCTGGCCTCCGCCGATGCATAGCGTTGCCAGCCCAGTCTTTGCTTTTCTTCGCTGCATTTCATGAATGAGGGTCACAAGAACCCTGGCTCCGCTCGCACCGATTGGATGCCCAAGCGCGATGGCGCCGCCATTTACATTCAGAATCTCTTTATTGAAATTCAGTTCCCGGTCTACAGCAAGGGATTGGGCAGCGAAAGCCTCGTTTGCCTCAATCAGCTCGATTTCTTCCATCGTCATGCCAGCTTTATTGAGCGCCTTTTTAACTGCTTCCACTGGCCCGATGCCCATGATGCTTGGGTCTACCCCTGCACTTGCATTCCCTTTGATCGTGACAAGCGGCTTCAGGCCAAGTTCCTCGGCTTTTTTCCGGCTCATCACGACCAGCACCGCTGCACCGTCATTGATGCCTGACGCATTTCCTGCCGTGACGCTTCCATCCTTTTTAAAGGCTGCACGCAGGCCCGCCAGTTTTTCTGCGGTCGTTCCTTTTTTAGGATACTCATCCACATCAAACACGATTGGGTCTCCTTTTCGCTGCGGGATCTTCACCGGAATGATCTCTTCTTTAAATTTCCCTTCCGCGATTGCCTTTGCGGCTTTTTCCTGGCTCCATGCCGAGAATTGGTCCTGCTCCTCCCGCCCGATTTCATACTTTGCGCAAAGATTTTCTGCAGTCATTCCCATATGGTAGTCGTTGAAGGCACACCACAGCCCATCGGAAATCATGCTGTCGACAAGCTTTTGGTCGCCCATCTTGAATCCATCGCGCGCATTTTTCAGCAAATAAGGCGCCTGGCTCATATTTTCCATGCCGCCTGCCACGACAACTTCTGCATCTCCCGCAACAATTGCCTGTACAGCCAAATGAACGGCCTTTAATCCGGAACCGCACACTTTATTGATTGTCATGGATGACACTGTCTCCGGCAAACCTGCTTTAAGGGCCGCCTGCCTCGCCGGGTTTTGTCCCAATCCTGCCTGCAGGACATTCCCAAGGATGACTTCGTCCACCTGGTCCGGTCCAAGGCCAGCTTTTTCAAGCGCCCCTTTAATGACCACGGCACCAAGTTCTGGCGCCGAAATATTCTTCAAACTTCCATTGAAACTGCCGATTGCTGTTCTGACAGCACTGACAATCACTGCATCATTTTGCATTGCTTGTTCATCCTCCCTCTTCTGTTCTCACTCTTATAATTCGAGTGAAATCAACATATTCCTTTTTATTGCATGAAGTTTCCTGAAAAAATCCATGCATGAACGCTCATTCCAAAGCCATCTTATAAATGAAGGCATTCAGAGGAGGGAGCCAGCATAATGAGCAGAAAACGAGACAAAGGCTACAGCCAGAAAGGCAAGCCGCATGCCGACAATGTGAAACAGAAAATTGCCGCCGAGGACCTTGAGCAAGCCATCCAGCCAACCAATCGGCAAAGCCGGAGCGAAGGATGAACTCTTCTTCCAAGCTGAAACCGCTCTATTTGAGCGGTTTTTTGGTGTCTGCATCTTCATGTGATGGTAAAATTAACTATAGCTTCACCATTTGAGAAACTGCCGGAGGGGTTGTATTTTGCGGAGAACGCTGCGTTTTTTATTCTCATTCCTGCTGCTCGCTGCCACAGCAGGAATCTATCTCACTAACCGGATTATGTTTATTAAAAACAAAGCCGAAAATGAGGTTATTAAGCGGGATGAGGAGGCGGGCTTCCTTAAACTCGCGGACTTTAAGGCGCTGCCGCAAAAAGAGGTCATAATCCCATCTCCTTTCGGCTACTCCTTAAAAGCGATTGTTGTGGAACCCTATAACCTCAATCGTTATGTTGTATTCTGCCATGGCGTAACGGAGAACAAAATGTCCTCTGTCAAGTACATGAATCTTTTTATTGAAAGAGGGTTCAATGCCGTCATTTACGACCAGCGCCGTCATGGGGAGTCGGGCGGGAAGACAACAAGCTACGGGTATTATGAGAAATTCGATTTGAAGGCTGTCATCGACTGGCTCAGGAAGCAAAAGGGGGATGACCTTTTTTTAGGCGTTCACGGTGAATCCATGGGTGCGGCCACCATGCTGCAATATGCGGGGCTGATTGAAGATGGAGCTGACTTTTATGTTGCCGACTGCCCCTACTCCGATTTTGGAAAACAGCTGGCCCATGTTGTCAGGGAGGACACCAAATTGCCGCCCCAGGTCATGGTTCCTGTGGCACAGCTCTTTTTAAAAGTTCGTGACCGTTACCCCCTGAAGGACGTCTCACCCCTTACAGCGGTTGAGAACATCCAAAAGCCTGTTCTGTTTATTCACAGCCGGAAAGACGATTATATCCTGCCTGGAATGACACAGGAGCTTTATGACCGGAAATTGGGGCCGAAGCAGCTGTTTCTTGCCGAGAACGGCGCCCATGCAAGGTCCCTGGCAGAAAACCGGGAGGAATACACAAAAGCTCTCGATGAATTCCTCGGCCATTACGGAATCCCGGAATCAGGAGCAGCGGACCAATCCTAATTGCTCGGGCAGTTTTTTAATTAGTCAGACTATTTATACTTGCATTTTTTTGAATTCCCTTTTAGCATTGAAGTATGCAATTTGTTGGGGAAGGGTGTGTTTTTGGTGGCGAAAGTGCAAATCAAGGTCAATGATAACGGATCACTGAGGATTACGGGAGATGTCGAACTGCTTGATGGCGAGGGAAATGTTTTTGAAACAAAACCGGTTTTCTCGCTTTGCCGCTGTGGGCTGAGCAACAATAAGCCTTTTTGCGATGGAACGCACAAAGGAAAGTTTGAATCCGCGGTCCGCGCCCAGGCCAAGGACTCCGAACAGGCTTAAGCAATGGCCATGACGCCATTGCTTTTTTCTTTTACCGAGGATCTTCCTGGCCTTCTGCCATCCTGACATCGGCAATGACTGAGAGTCCGATGCGGTGAACTTCCCCAAAGGCGTCAACGACATGCATCCTGCCCGTGATTTGGTCCCAATAGTGAATCGTACCAACGACCAGTTCATACTTCCGCTGCCGATAGTAGGTTATCGCCACGGGCCGATTAAACTCCATTGCTTCAAGAATCGTTTCATTCATTTGTTCAAGCTGCTGCTCATCGAGTTCCTTCTCTTGTTCATCTTCGTCTTCCGATGCCCAATCCTTCAGCATTTTGACATGCTCAGGCAGCATCATTGACGTCCATTTTATTCTTCCGCGGTCACGAATCATTTTGCGCCCTCTCCCTTCTCTCTGTTTTAGCCTTTATGGCCGCCGACCAGCTTCGCCCTGTGCCTTGCTGTTCCTGCCGGCGTATAGGAAACAGCCCGGAGCAGGGAGGCCGAACCGAAACGGGAGCGGATTCGATCCATCGTATAGCCGATTTCATGCTTTCTCCAGCCATCCTTATCAAAAAGATCAAGCTGAAACTGGCTGTCCTGAATCAGGTTTCCCAGTGAAATGGAGATGCTGCGCACCGTCTTTCCGGCATAGTTTTCCGAAAACAATTCGAGACAGACTCGGTAAAGCTCCATTGTCACGTTCGTCGGCCGGTCAATTGTCCTGGAGCGATGAAACCCGCCGCCGAATTCATCCTGGCTGTAGCCAAGGCCAAAGCTGATGGTCCGGCCCGCCTTTTTGTGGGTCCTCGCCCTGCGTGCCACTTCCTCGCATATTTCCAGGATGACATGCTTAATTTCGTTTTCTTCCTTATAATCGCGAAGTAGGATTTGGCTTTTTCCAAAACTGATCTGCCCTTCAAGGATCGGGGCGCCAATTTCCGAAAAATCAATTCCCCAGGCATGATGGTACAGCTGGTTGCCCATGATTCCAAACTTCTTCTCAAGCTTTTCCAAATCATAGCGGGCGAGCTGGCCCACCGTAAAGATCCCCATGCTGTTCAGCGTTTTTTCGACGCGCCGGCCAATTCCCCACATTTCCCTTAGCGGTGATACCTTCCAGAGCTTTTTCTCTACATCCTCATAAGTCCACTCTGCAATCCCGTGCTTTTTCGCCTCAAGATCGAGACAGAGTTTGGACATCAGCATATTTGGCCCGATACCTATTGCGCACGGAAGCTGAAATTCCCGTTCAATATCACTCCGGATTTTTTCAGCAACGGTCCAGGCACCGCCGAAAAGCTTCGAAGTGCCATCCACCTTAATAAAACTCTCGTCGACACTATAGGTATGGATAGCTTCCTTGGGGGCATAACGGTTAAATACCCGGGAGATTTCAGTGGAGATCCTTAAATAAGTGGACATTTGCGGGTCGACAATCGTAATGCGGGGATCTTTGGGAATTTCAAACATCCTTGATCCGGTTTTAATGCCAAACTCCTTTTTCATACGGGGAGACGCTGCCAGCACAACGCTGCCAGAACGATCCGAGTTGCCGACCACGGCAAGATAGCAATCCAGGGGGGCAAGCCCCATCATCACCGCAGAGCAGCTGGCGTAGAAACTCTTCATGTCTACACATAGAATCTGGTTTTGCGGCATGTCGCTGTAATCGATCATTTTCGTATCCTCCTTCCGAATTTAATTTCCATAACTTTACACTGGAAAAATAACAGAACATTTGTTCCATAATTCATTATACCCATTATATTAAGCGAATATGCGTTCGGTTTCAATGGAAATTTTACGAGGAAGTTCATAAAAACAGGTTATTATGGCAGCCAATGCTGTATTTTCCTGGGGCAAACAAAAAAGAAACAATCCTCTTGTGATTGTTTCCCCACGGCTGTGCCTATATTATTTTTGGTTAAACGCACGCTTGCCAATCAATTCAAATGTTCGCGGGAAGAGCGCATAAATGGTGCTCCCCGCACTCATCCAGCGCGGCAGATTGATTTCCCTTGTCCTGGTCATCATCCGGTCCACCACCTGTTTGGCGACATACTCAGGCTGAAGCATAAAGCGCTTGATGTTTTTGACATATGTACCTTGTTCATCCGCTATATTAAAGAAGTTTGTTGCAATCGGGCCAGGGTTGACAGAAGTGACAAAAATGCCAAAATCGCTTACCTCCATGCGCAGGCTGTTCGTATAGCCCAGAACTGCATGCTTGGTTGCGGAATATACGCTCGATTTGGGAGTAGCGATTTTTCCGGCCTGGGAAGCGATATTGATAATGTGGCCGCTCCGCTTCTCCCTCATGCCGGGAAGCACCATTGAAGTGCAGGCCATCAGGCCGACCACATTCACATTGAACATGGATTGGATCTCCGCGAAATCCGCCTCATGAGCATGGCGAAATACACCAAAACCTGCATTATTGACAAGAATATCGCAGTGGCCGATTTCAGCTAGAACTTCCCCGAAAACCCTCTGGACAGCGTCCGTGTCGGAAACGTCCAGGCTTCTGGCAATGACCTTCACTCCCCTCCCTTCAAGCTCCGCTTTTAAAGCTTCAAGCTTATCCATACTGCGGGCGAGCAGGACAAGATTAGCGCCATCCCGGGCACAAAGGCGGGCCATTTCGGCTCCTATTCCTCCTGAAGCCCCTGTAATGATAATATTTTTATCCTTTAAACGATTGTTTGACACTTTGAACACCTCACTTGGCGGCGTAAAGCAGGGCCGCTTCTTCCTCTTTCATCGTAATCTCTCCGAGCGATTGCAGGTAATCAAGCTGTGCCACTGTTTCTGAAATCGTCAAGCTTAACTCTTTTTGATAGACAGCCGGGAAAAGGCGCTGGCAGATTTCAAAAGGAGACTTGGCCCCTTCCTCCAGCATCGCTTTCACTTTCATCGCACGCTCATGCTGGCGCAAGAGCCTTTTTTCAATTAGGGGGACAATATCGCCGAAGTCCTCTCCATGCCCGGCGTGCACAAGGGAGACGGGATATTCCTGGAGCTTCCTTAGAGATTCGTTATATTGCAGCTGCGGCATGGGGCGTTCCAATTCACCAGGATGCGGCGGCTCAAGGAGCGGGTTGGGCGAAATATGGGCAAGCAGGAGATCCCCGCCAATCAGGACGCCATCCTTTTCACGCCAAAGAGCAATATGGCCCTGGGCATGCCCCGGGGTTTCAAGCACTCTCCAGTCACGGAGTCCAACAGGCATGTCATTTTCATGCAAATAACCGGTTAAGGGGCGGTTGCACGAAAAACGGAGCATTTTTGCCATCCTTTGCACAAAGGGTACATAAAAAGATTCCGGGACGCCAAAGGCACGATACAATCCCGTAAAAAACCGGTTATGCTCTGCAGCAAAATCGGGAGTCCTGTTCACCCATCTTTCGTTCAGCTGGTGGGCATGGACTTCGAGCGAAGCTGGCAGGAAATCCAGGAGCCCGACATGGTCCGGATGATGGTGAGTCAGAATGACCTGCTCGATCTCTTCAGGAGAAATGCCCAGCTGTGCCAGCTGGAACCTGAATGCTTCCCATGCCTCGTCTGTCTTGACCCCTGCGTCGACAAGGGTGAGCCTGTCTCCTTTTATTAAATAAGTATGGACATCTCCTACCGGAAACGGTGTTGGCAATGTCAGTTTGGCAATTCCATTTTTCCATTCAGCCATGTTCTTCTCCTTAAAAACGTTATATTTCCATAAAGACTATGTAACTTTAATAGACCTCGCAAAATCAAGTTTACCGAAAATAGACCGTATTGTCATTATCCCTGGATAATTTTTCAGAAAAGACAAAAAACTTTTCCCTGTACCTTGACAGCTAATGCCCATTTAAAGCATAATCACTATTAAAAATAAACCTTTCATCCTTTAAAGGATGGAAGGTTCTTTTCACTTTATTATCGGCCGTTATCGATTTTGTCGATACATTATAAAATTGGAGGAACAATGAAATGAAAAAGCTCGTATTTTTCGGAGCTGGTTCAATGGCAGAGGCGCTAATGTCCGGCATCATTGAGAATGGTTTGCTGAAAGGCAGCCAAATCTGGGTGACAAACCGAAATAACCAAAAGAAGCTGAACCAGCTTGAACAAACCTATGGAATAAATGGTTCCTATGATTACAATGAACTGTTTGCAGATGCGGATGCCGTCATCCTGGCCATGAAGCCAAAGGATGCGGCCGGTGCCATCAATGAGTTCAAATCCTTCCTCAGGAATGACATTCTGTTAATTTCCGTCCTGGCCGGGGTATCACTGGAAACGATGGAACAAGCGGCCGAAAAGCCGCTGGCCATCATAAGGGCCATGCCCAATACCTCCGCAGCAGTCAGCCGGTCGGCAACGGCCATCGCTGTAAACCAGAGGGTGACCGAGGCGCAAAAAAGGATTGCCCAAAAGCTTTTTGAAACAGTGGGCTTCACAGCCTTTGTCCAGGAAGAACAGCTTGATGCTGTCACCGGGCTGTCCGGCAGCGGTCCGGCATACATCTATTATCTCGTTGAAGCAATGGAAAAGAGTGCGGTTGAAATCGGCCTTGAACAAAAGCTTGCCAAAGACTTGATTGTCCAGACCCTGATTGGTGCCGCAGCGATGATGGCCACATCCGAAAAAACACCCGAAGAGCTCCGTTTACAGGTAACCAGCCCCGGGGGAACCACGGAAGCTGGCATCGCCATTTTGGAAAAGCACGGCGTCCAGGAGGCATTTATCTCCTGCATCAAGGAGGCGGCCCTTCATTCCCGAAAAATGGGAGAAGCCCTCTCCTCTGAACTGGGCAGGAGCAAACAGCCCATCAAGCTCTCTGAGTAAACATCCTTAAAAACTCCTGATATACTTGGAAATATTGAAGGAGGTTTTTAAAAGTGGAAAGAAAACTATTTTCTCCCTATGAAATCAGGGGACTGACATTGAAGAACCGGATTGTAATGGCGCCGATGTGCATGTACTCCGTTGAAAAGGAAGATGGGGCGGCGACAGATTGGCATTATACCCATTACGAAACCAGGGCGGTCGGCCAGGCTGGACTTGTCATTCTCGAGGCCACGGCCGTTACACCCCAGGGAAGAATCTCCCCTCAGGATCTGGGAATCTGGAGCGACGATCATGTTGAGGGACTCGGGGAGATCGTCAGGCGCATAAAACGCCACGGGGCAAAAGCAGGCATTCAAATCGCCCATGCAGGAAGAAAAGCGATGCTCCCGGAAGAAATTATCGCTCCTTCCCCTCTTGCTTTCAACGAAAAATACAAACAGCCGAAGGAAATGACAAAAGAAGACATCCTGGAAACCATAACAGCTTTTAAGAAAGCGGCAGAGAGAGCAAAGAAAGCTGGGTTTGATGTCATAGAACTCCATGCCGCGCACGGCTATTTAATCAACCAGTTTTTATCGCCGCTCACCAATAAACGTGAAGATGAATATGGCGGCTCACGGGAGAAGCGGKACTTGTTCCTCCGGGAAATCATCGATGAGGTGAAATCTGTGTGGGATGGCCCGTTATTTGTAAGAATATCTGCCAAAGACTACAGAGAAGGCGGTCTGGACGTTGCTGATTATACCGTGATGGCTGGATGGATGAAAGCACAGGGCGTTGACCTGATCGATGTCAGCTCAGGTGCGGTAGTGCCTGCAAGGATTTCTGTTTACCCGGGATACCAGGTGAAATTAGCGGAAAGAATCCGTCAGGAAGCCGAAATTGCGACAGGAGCGGTCGGCCTGATCACCACCGGTATCCAGGCGGAAGAAATCCTCCAGAACGAGCGTGCAGATCTCGTCTTCATTGCCCGGGAACTGCTCCGTGACCCATACTGGCCGCGCACCGCCGCCAAAGAACTAGGCGTGAGCATACAATCACCGGAGCAATATAAGAGAGGGTGGGAATAAGGAAAGCGGAAGCGGCTTGCTCAGGGGCGACAGGCATAAGACGCATCAGGAATGAAGGCGCTCTTTGCCTTCAATCCTGAGGTGGCTTATGACCCGAGACCCTAGCCGCTGGAGCTGGACAAGAAGAAAAGCGGAGCCGACTGCCCAGCCCCGACAAGCATAAGACGCACATGGAATGAAGGCGCTTTTTGCCTTCAATCCAGGGGTGGCTTATGACCCGAGACCCTAGCCGCTGGAGCTGGACAAGAAAAAAAGCGGAAGCGGCTTGCCCAGGGGCGACAGGCATAGGACGCATCAGAATAGAAGGCGTTTTTTGGCTTCAATCCTGAGGTGGCTTATGACAAATTCAAAGGCACCGTTATTTCCATAAAGTCTTCGGCAACCACGGTGTCCGGAAATACACTTCTTGCTTCCTGCTCGAGCATTTTCCAGTCTTCCCTGTCAAATCGTGAGCTGATATGGGTAAGGCAAAGCCGTTTAGCCTGGGCTTTCAGCGCCGTCTCAGCCGCCTGCAGGGTAGTGGAGTGGAAATACTCACGGGCGAGCTCCTCCTGCCCCCCGGAAAAGGTTGCTTCATGGATGAGCAAGTCGGCACCGGCAGCAAGAATGCGGGCAGCTTCGCATGTCCTGGTATCGCCAAGAATGGCCACCACACGGCCCTTTTGGGCAGGGCCAAGAAACTCTGCAGAATGGAGCTTACGGCCGTCTTCGAGCTCCACTGAGCCCCCCTGCTTAATCTTTTTATAAATGGGCCCAGGCTGGACTCCGGACTCTTTCAGCTTGTCCACCAGCAGCGTCCCCGGCCTGTCCTTTTCGATGACACGGTATCCATAGGAAGCAATCCCATGCTCCAGAAGCCTGGCTTCAACGATAAATTGATCGTCTTCATAGATGACGCCTTCTTCAATTTCAACGATTTTAATTGGGTATTTCAGATAGGATTTACTCACCTTAAGGCTGACCTCTATATAATCTTTAAGGCCTGCAGGGCCATATACCGCCACTTCGGTATCTCCCCCCAGGAACGAGCGGCTGGAAAGCAGGCCCGGCAATCCATAAATATGATCCCCATGCAAATGGGTTATGAAAATTTTTTCAATCCTGCGCGGTTTAATACTTGTATGTAAAATTTGATGCTGTGTAGCCTCCCCGCAGTCAAAAAGCCAGATTGAGCCCCGTTCCTCCAGAAGCTTCAATGCGACAGAGGTAACATTTCTCGGCTTGGCGGGCATGCCTGCCCCTGTCCCAAGAAAAAAAACTTCCATGTTCCATATCTCCTTTTATGGAGCCCGTTTGCCGCGCGGACAGCGGGCTGTAAAGATTCTGCTACTACTATATCACAATTGGCAGGATAAATTGGAAGCGCCGGAACAAAACTATAGACATCTTTCATTTGCCAATTTGCGATGAAACAGCTAAAATTTTATACTTGTACAGTGTAGTTTACATACGTAATATATTAAAGATAAAGAGAGGTTCTTGACATTGGCACAAATCGAAAAACCCACTGCGTTAATCATGATTTTCGGTGCAACAGGAGACCTGGCGAAACGAAAGTTGTTCCCGTCCCTATATAACCTGTTTAAAAAAGAGCAGCTTGGCCGCTTTGCTGTAATTGGCGTCGCAAGAAGGACACTGACCAACGAGGAATTTCAGAATAATGTGAAGCAGTCAGTAAATCCCGATGGTACGGAAAACAGCGAAATCGATGAGTTTGCTTCAAGATTTTACTACCACTCTCACGATGTGACTGATTCAAATTCGTATGCAGCGCTAAATCGGCTGGCAACGGAAATGGACAGCCACTATGGACTTGAAGGGAACCGGATTTTTTACCTGGCAATGGCTCCCGAATTCTTCGGTACAATTGCCGAACACCTGAAGCTGGATGGCCTTACGGAAACCCAAGGATTCAAACGGCTTGTGATTGAAAAGCCATTCGGGCATGATCTTGATTCGGCAAAGGTATTGAACAATCAAATCAGGACAGCTTTCTCCGAGGATGAAATATACAGGATAGACCATTACCTCGGCAAGGAAATGGTCCAAAATATCGAGGTCATCCGCTTTGCCAATGCCATCTTCGAGCCGCTCTGGAACAATCGCTTCATTTCAAACATCCAGGTAACATCCAGTGAAGTTCTTGGAGTTGAAGAACGCGGACGCTATTATGAAAAGAGCGGGGCGCTAAGGGACATGGTCCAAAACCATATGCTCCAGATGGTCGCGCTGCTGGCCATGGAACCCCCAATCCGCCTGACAACCGATGAAGTCCGGTCCGAAAAAGTTAGAGTATTCAGGGCATTGCGTCCAATCAAGGACAGTGATGTCAATCAATACTTTGTACGCGGCCAGTATGGAAAAGGGGAAATCCAGGGTCTGGAAGTCCCGGCCTATAATCAGGAAGAGATGGTCAGCCCTGAATCGAACACGGAAACATTCGTGGCCGGCAAGCTGATGATTGACAATTTCCGCTGGGCAGGAGTCCCATTCTATATCCGGACAGGAAAGCGGATGGCAGCTAAATCCACCAAGATTGTCGTGCAATTCAAGGAGATCCCGATGGATTTATATAACAAGCAGGAAGGTTCAGTMAATCCGAATCTTCTCGTCATTCACATTCAGCCTGAAGAAGGCATCACCCTCTATTTCAATGCCAAGCGGAGCGGGCAGACTCTTAATTCCACTCCTGTCAAGCTAAGCTATGCAAACAAAGGCATAGATGGCTTGAATACGCCTGAAGCATATGAAAAGTTGCTATATGACTGCCTGCGGGGAGATGCCACCAACTTCACCCACTGGGATGAAGTAGCTCTTTCCTGGAGTTTTGTCGACAACATTTCCGCCGTTTGGGAAAATGAGAAAGAGAGCTTCCCAAATTATGAATCAGGCACAATGGGACCAAAAGCAGCTGATGAGCTGCTGGAGAAGGACGGATTTTTCTGGTGGCCGGTCACCCATCTGGATGTAGAAACGTGTTAAATTGAAAAGAGTGTTTCCAGAGGGGAAATCCCTTTGGAAACACTCTTTTTTCATACTCACGCAATGAAGGTTGGCTCCAAAAGTTGTTCCCAATACCAAGTTTGAAAAATAGACGGACAATTTCCGCTTAAATCGGGAAATACCATCATTTCCCGAAAAATAAGGGAGGTTTTTCCGCTTATATTCATTTTATCCTTAAATTTAGTCCTATATTGAGAGGTTAATCGGAATAAGTCCGCTTATTTCTGCTTTGAAAGCCTCTAATATATACATTAACCGGAATTTCTCCGCTTATAAACTCTTTGCCTATATGAAAAATCAACAATGACATCCCAGGAACCCAACAAAAAACAGCAGTCCAATTCAGTTGCGAATTGGACTGCTGTTTTAAAGCTATTAACTGAAAATCCTATTTCATCCACTCAGTATGGAAGATGCCTTCCTTATCCACACGCTGGTACGTATGGGCACCGAAATAGTCGCGCTGTGCCTGCAGCAGGTTGGCAGGCAGCGTTTCGGTCCGGTAGCTGTCGTAGTAGGCCAAAGCAGACGCAGAGCAAGGGACAGGGATGCCGTTTTGGGCAGAGACGGCTACGATTTCCCTTAATGCACCCTGGTAGCTTTCGACGATTTCCTTGAAATATGGATCAAGAAGAAGGTTTTTCAAGCCAGGGTCCCGATCGTAGGCTTCCTTGATCTTCTGAAGGAACTGGGCACGGATGATGCAGCCGCCGCGGAAAATCATGGCGATGTCGCCATAGCGGAGGTCCCAGCCGTACTCCTCGGAAGCCGCCCGCATTTGGGCAAATCCTTGGGCATAGGAGCAGATTTTGCTCATATACAATGCTTTTCTGACTGACTCGATAAACGCCTCGCGGTCACCGGTGAAAGGTGCCGCTTCAGGGCCGCGCAAAATTTTGCTGGCAGCCACCCGCTCGTCTTTCATTGCTGAAATAAAGCGGGCGAATACGGATTCCGTAATAAGCGGCAGTGGCACACCAAGATCCAGGGCGCTTTGGCTTGTCCACTTTCCTGTTCCTTTCTGGCCAGCTGTGTCCAGGATAAGGTCAACAAGCGGCTTGCCCGTTTCGTCATCGACTTTAGTAAAGATATCGGCTGTAATCTCAATCAGGTAGCTGTCCAGCTCTCCTTTGTTCCACTCGGAAAATACCTTATGCAGCTCCTCTGCGGTCAAGCCCAGGACATTCTTCAGCAGGAAGTACGCCTCCGAGATCAATTGCATATCTCCATACTCAATCCCATTATGTACCATTTTTACATAATGGCCTGCTCCATCGGGACCAATATATGTAGTACATGGCTCGCCATTTACTTTGGCAGAAATATCCTTAAAGATAGGAGCCACAAGGTCATATGCTTCCTTCTGGCCTCCAGGCATGATGGAAGGTCCTTTGAGCGCTCCTTCTTCTCCGCCGGAAACGCCAGTCCCGATAAAGTGGAAGCCAAGTTCGCTTAGCTCCTTGTTTCGGCGCTGTGTATCCGTATAAAGGGTATTTCCGCCATCAATCAGGATGTCCCCTTTTTCGAGATGCGGCTTCAGCTGCTCAATTGTTGCGTCGGTTGGCCCGCCTGCTTTAACCATAAGCATGATTTTACGCGGCTTCTCCAATGACTGGACAAACTCTTCGATGGAAAAAGTGCCGACAATGTTTTTTCCTTTTGATTCCGCCAGCATTTCATCCGTTTTTTCGCGGGAACGGTTATAGACGGATACTGAATAGCCCTTGCTCTCCATGTTCCATGCAAGGTTTTTTCCCATGACCGCAAGGCCGATGACTCCGATTTGTTGCTTTGACATTTTACGACGTCCCTTCTAACTGTTCTATAGTTGTTAAAATGAGTACACTCTAATTTAGCAATAAGTTACGATAGTTTGCAAATAACAAGCATACTGTTCGTTTTATATTTTAACTATCAGTGTGGAAAATAACCAACTGATTGATTACTCTTTTTTGGGTTTCTCCTGATTTCTTTGCTGCAGGAAATCCTTATTGAAGCTGGTATCATTCCTCCCTGATGCCCCTTGGTTCAGCCGCAGCCGGCTTGAGGCATGGCCAATGATATTGTTCCCGTATTTTTCCTGCAACATGGACATTGTATTCATCAGGGGTTCTTTTTCCGCATCCTTTTCATAAGAAAATAGGTCCAGCTGCTTTACGGCAGACTCCGCCTCCACCAGCCCTGTTCCCGTTATGCCAAGCAGCCTTACTGGATTCCCATCCCAGTTTTTGATGAACAATTGCCTGGCCTCCGCTAAAATCTCTTCTTTTCGGCCAACCGGATTCTCCAGCTTGTGGCTTCTAGTAATCGTCTTCCTGTTTTTATATCGAATGGTGATGCCAATGACTTCAGAGAGCACCTGTTTTCGCTTCATCCTTGCAGCAACCTGTCCAGAGAGCCGCTCGAGAACCATGATCAGTTCCAGCTGATTGGCAATATCCTTGGGCAGCGTGGTTGAATTCCCAATGCTTTTAAAATCAAAAACAGACTCGGGGTCAACCGGCCTTCTGTCGATTCCATTTGCTCTTTCCCTAAGCCTGAGCCCATTGATCCCTAGCAACGCTTTTAGTTGGATTTCATTGGATTTTGCCAGTGCCCCAATCGTATCAATTCCAATACCTTTCAGTTTTTCCGATGTTTTATTTCCCACCCCATGCATTTCTCCTACTTCCAGCGGCCAGAGAATATGGGGGATGTCGCGTTTTCTTAAAATCGTGATGCCCAGCGGCTTTTTCATATCCGAAGCTGTCTTGGCAAGAAATTTGTTTGGGGCGATGCCTATGCTGCAAGGCAGGTCCAGCTGCTCAAGAATTGTCTTTTGGATATCCTCGGCAATCGCCAGCGGAGAGCCAAGTTCTTGGCTGCCGGTAATATCGATATATCCTTCATCAATCGAAACTGGCTCTACAAGGGACGAGAACTGTCTCAGGATTTCAAACATTTCGGCAGACGCGGCCCGATACCTGTCAAAATTGGGAGTCATGACAATCAGCTGCGGACAAAGCTTCTTGGCTTCCCAAAGCGGCATTGTCGTCCTGACGCCAAACTTGCGGGCTTCATAGCTGCAGGTCACGATGATTCCCCGCCGCTCTTCGGGATTCCCGGCAATGGCCAGCGGCTTTCCCTTTAGCGACGGATTGCTGGCCATCTCCACTGAGGCATAAAAACTGTTCATATCAACATGCAGGATGACCCGTCCATTCTTTGGATACATCTCTTTCATATCCTCACATCCTAAAGAAAATCTGCTTCTATTTTAGCATTCCCTTGTAAAAATAACAGAGGCACCGCTCCTCTCATAATCCATAAAAAAACCCGCATGGCTGCGGGTTTAGACTGGACCAGCTTTTAAATGGAAACCTTGCTTCCTGCCATTTCCCTGGCAGACTCCACGGCCTTTTCCTTGGCATTAGCCATGATTTCCGGCGCCTGTTTTGGGAAATGGTCCATTCCCTCCGCAACCACGGTATCCATGACGTCCATCCCAAGGAATGTGAGCACCTTTCTGATATATTGGTCTCCCATTTCGAAATCGGCCATTGGACCTGTTGAATAAATGCCTCCACGTGTCTGGATATGAATCGCTTTCCTTCCCGTCAGCAACCCTTTTGGCCCTTCCGGGGTAGAAATGAACGTTTTGTTGATGAGGAACATATTGTCCATAAATGCCTTAAGAATGGCAGGTGCCCCCAAATTCCAAATAGGCGTCACAAAAACATAGTAATCAGCATCAATGAACCGGTCTGCCAGGGCGTGCATGGCAGTGAATTTCTCCTGCTCCCCTGCTGATAGCTGCTCAAAGCTGTATCCCATAAAGGAAAGCTTGGCACGGGCATACAATAGATCCATGTCGATCTGCGGTATCTCCATATCATATAAATGCATTCTTTCAAGCTCGACATCCGGGCGTTCCTGCAGGAAGGTATCGAGAAAAACCTCCCCGATTTGCGCCCCTTTCGATAAGCGGACATCACTTTTTGGATTGGCGGTAATATACAGCAGCTTTGGCATAGGCGTGTGCATCCCTTTCCCTAAATAATATATTCCATTACCCTAATAGTAATGGAATAAAGTTTGTGAAAGAGTAAACAGATAGTAACGTTTTGTGACAAGAAAAGCGTAAGCGGCTCGCCCAGGGGCGACAGGCATAAGACAAGCCGGCATGAAGGTTGCTTTTTAACCTTCCTGACGGATTGGCTTATGACCCAAGCCCCTAGCCGCTGGAGCTGGACAAGGAAAAGCGTAAGCGGCTCAGCCAGCCTCTTAAAAAAAGAGCATCACATGGATGCCCACAGCTCGTTAAGAAAGAGTAACTTTCTCTGCAATTTTTGGGTTAATGCTCATTGACCTGTTGAGTTCTACTCCAGGCGCTTCGCTTTCCGGGGCGTGCCGGGGAGCCTCCTCGGCGCTGAAGCGCCTGCGGGGTCTCCCCAGCCCCGTACTCCCGCAGGAGTCTTCGCGCCTTCCGTTCCAATCAACAGGAAGGAGGCAACCTAAGTAATTGCCGCACACCTTTCTCTCCTGGCTGTGAGAACCATGGATGCTCTTTTACTCATTTATTGTCCGGCAACTTCCTGGATGATTGCGATGACCATTTCTCCTAGCTTCCCGAGTTCCTCGATTGGCATTCTTTCATTGGTCGTATGGATTTCTTCATAGCCGACAGCAAGGTTGACCGTCGGGATTCCAAAACCGGCAATCACATTGGCATCGCTGCCTCCTCCGCTTTTGAGAAGCTCGCAGCTGCGGCCGATTTTCTTTGCTGCGGTGCGGGCGATTTCAACTACCTGGTCGCCTTCGCCATATTTGAAGCCTGGATACATGACATCGATTTGGACATCCGCTCTGCCGCCCATTTGTTCAGCCACACTCTCAAAGGCTTCTTTCATCTTGCCAACCTGTGCTTCCATTTTTTCCGGCACCAGGGAACGGGCTTCCGCTAAAATTTCCACATAATCGCAAACGATATTTGTCTGCGTTCCTCCTTCGAAGCGGCCAATATTGGCTGTCGTTTCTTCGTCAATGCGGCCAAGCGGCATTTTCGCAACAGCCTTGGCAGCCATTGTAATTGCGGAAATGCCTTTCTCTGGAGCTACTCCGGCATGAGCCGTTTTTCCATAAATCTTCGCCAGCACCTTCGCCTGTGTCGGAGCGGCAACAACCACATTGCCCACTTTGCCGTCACTGTCAAGAGCATACCCGTATTTGGCTGTCAGGCGGGATGGATCGAGGACTTTGGCACCGACAAGCCCGGACTCCTCGCCCACTGTAATGATAAACTGAATGGTTCCATGGGGAATCTGCTGTTCTTTTAGGACAGTGATTGTCTCCAGCATAACCGCAAGTCCGGCCTTGTCATCCGCCCCAAGGATCGTCGTTCCATCAGTAACAACATATCCATCCTTGATGGAAGGTTTGACGCCGCGGGCAGGCACAACCGTATCCATATGGGAGGTGAAGTAGATTGGATCCACTCCCTCCTTGGTTCCGGCCAGGGTGCAAATAAGGTTTCCGGCTCCGTGCCCCGTTTGGGCAGTGGTGTCGTCTTCAAACACATCGACGCCAAGGTCCAGAAACTTTTGTTTCAGGACTTTGGCAATTTCGCCTTCATGCTTTGTTTCCGAATCGATTTGCACCAATTCGAGGAATTCATTTAGCAATCGATCATTGTTAATCATTGATTAAGGACCTCCATCTTATGTAATGCTATCTTAGTATACCGTCTGCAGCTTTATCCCATCAAATTTTTCAGTTAAGAGTCTTTACAGGGGAATATTTCCATGTTTTTTTGCTGGTCTGCTCTCCTTCTTGGTTCGCAGCATTTCCAGGGCCTGAATGATTTTGATCCGTGTTTCCCGCGGATCAATGACATCATCCACCATGCCGCGGCTGGCAGCTACATATGGATTGGCGAATTTTTCACGGTACTCGTCAATCTTCTGCTGCCGAGTTTCTTCCGGATTCGGACTGTTCTGGATTTCCCTTGCAAATATGATATTGGCTGCCCCTTGCGGCCCCATAACGGCAATTTCCGCATTAGGCCATGCAAACACAAGGTCGGCGCCAATAGACTTGCTGTTCAGGGCGACATATGCACCGCCGTATGCTTTTCGCAGAATAACCGTCAATTTGGGCACTGTCGCTTCCGAATAGGCGTACAGGATCTTTGCTCCATGACGGATAATGCCGCCGTGCTCCTGCTTGATGCCAGGGAAGAAGCCTGTGACATCTTCAAAGGTAATAAGCGGAATGTTAAAAGAGTCGCAGAAACGGATGAATCGGGAAGCTTTATCCGAGGAGTCAATATCAAGCCCGCCAGCCATGAACTTTGGCTGATTGCAGACAAGTCCAACCACCTCTCCTTTAACTCTGGCAAGGCCGATGACAATATTCTTCGCAAAATCCTTCTGTATCTCCAAAAACGAATCCTTGTCCACCGTTTCGGCAATGACCGCCCGCACATCATATGGCCGGATGGCATCGAATGGCACAATATCCGTCATGTCGGGACGGTAATCATCATCAAGGTCCGCTTCGAGCCTTGGAGGCTTCTCTTCAAAGTTCTGAGGCAGATAGCTGAGGAGCGCACGCACCATTTCAAGCGTTTCAGCCTCTGTGCTTCCGTAAAAATGGGCATTGCCGGAGATGGTGTTATGTACACGGGCACCGCCAAGGTCTTCTGCCGTAATCTTTTCACCTGTTACCGTTTCAATCACCTTGGGTCCAGTGATGAACATTTGACTGGTGTTTTCAACCATGAAAACAAAATCGGTAATGGCAGGAGAATATACCGCTCCGCCTGCACAAGGCCCCATTATGACAGAAATTTGCGGAATCACACCCGAGTAAATGGAATTCCGGTAAAAAATCTGTCCATACCCGTCGAGGGAAACGACACCCTCCTGGATCCTTGCTCCGCCCGAGTCATTCAGCCCAATGAATGGCGCACCATTCTTGGCGGCCAGATCCATGACAGTGGCGATTTTATTGGCATGCATTTCCCCGAGTGCCCCTCCAAAAACAGTAAAGTCCTGGGAAAACAGATAAATCGGACGGCCATTCACCTTGGCGTAGCCCGTAACAACCCCATCGCCGGGTCCCTTTTGATTCTCAAGTCCGAAATCCGTACACCGGTGTTCAATAAAAGGATTGAGCTCGACAAAGCTGCCGGGATCCACGAGGAGGTCAATCCTTTCCCTGGCTGTCAGTTTGCCTTTTTCATGCTGCTTTTCAATTCTTTCATCGCCGCCTCCCAGCTCGATTTCCCTGCGGCGGTCATACAACTCATTTATTTTTTCATAGATGTCAGCCATTACTCTCTCTCCTTCTTTTCGCACAATTCAAATAAAACGCTTCCAGTTGACTTAGGGTGCATGAATGCGACCAGGGCATCATGGGCTCCTTTTTTCGGCTTGTCCTGTATCATCGCAATACCTTTTTCCTTTAGTTCATCGATCCTCTCCTGAATCGAATCCACTCCGAGAGCCACATGATGGATTCCCTCACCCCGCTTTTCTATAAAACGGGCAATCGGGCTTTCGCTCGAAGTTGGCTCCAGCAGCTCAATTTTCACTTCGCCAACTTGTAAAAACGCTACCTTCACCCGCTCACTGGCAACCTCTTCAATGCCAAGCAAAGGCAATCTCAATACATCTGTATAAAAGGGCAATGCCTCTTCCAGTGACCTGACAGCTACACCGATGTGATCCACCTTTTTAATCATCCTCAAGCCTCCAAATAATATTAGAATATAATTAATAGTTTCTATATTCGACATAAATTTCACAAATCCTTCTAAAATTAGGATTGTAGAAACTCGTTTCCCCATATAGTATAATAACCATAGGACAAACTTACAGGCTCTGAAGGGGGAGATGGATTTGCGCAAGCGCAACACCCGGAAAATCATCATCTATATCATGCTTTTCACCATGATTGCCTCAACTCTTCTTGCAGGAGTGGCAACTTTCTTATAAGGTAAAAAAGAGGGGCTCCGAAAATCCGGAGCCCTTCTTTTTGTTATTGCGTTTAATCAATATGTTTCAAACCCTTAAAGGAGCGTTTAAGGAGAAGGTAATTCTCCATCTCTTTTAAAAATTGAAGCAGGTTGGCCCTTGCTTCAAACTCTTCCCTAGTTTTGGGGAGTTCCATTTTTTCGAATTTGGTTCTTAGCCTGTAAAGCTTCTCGAGATAATAAAGAACAGTATTCCCGGGATGGACCCCGCGGGAAAGCTCCTCCACAAAGTCGCCAATCATGTCTGCCTGCTTTACATGGAGGGGGATGGACGTGACAGCGGGCAGAATTCTTTCAATAATATCAAACTGCTTTTCGCGAATCTTAAAATATTGATAATACAGATTCTCCTCGCGTAAAAAATGGTTCTCTATGTCCCGAAAAGCGAGCGTCTTTGCTTCATTGATCAACTCTAATGTTTCGGGAAGCTCCCTGCCGCCCCAGCTGCTGTCTCCGCTCCTCAGATAATTGGCGATTTCATGAAAGATGCTTTTGAAATTTTCGTCGATCCGCTTTTGGTATTCTTCCAGTTTGGCGTCTGCACTGGGCATGTAGAGATTCGCAATCAACGCAACGCCAATGCCGATAAGGATGATTCCCACCTCATTCAACAGCAATCCTCCTGTAACCTGTTCAGCCGAGAATATATGGAGGATAATCACACTGCTTGATACAATGCCGTCCCTTGCCCCAGCCAAGACAACGGTCGGAATGAAAAACAGAAGCATCAAGCCGATTACAGCCGGGTGGTAGCCGATTCCTTCAAAAAAGAGAGTTGAGAACACCATGGCAATGAGGCAGGCTAAAATCCGGTCCCACGAAGCCCGAAGAGAGCGCTTCTTCGTTACCTGGATGCACAGGATTGTGAGGATTCCTGCGGAGGTGAAATGCTCCAGTCCTGCATACTGGGCAATCATGATGGAACTCGCTGTGCCTACGGCTGTTTTCAATGTACGGTATCCTATTTTAAATTTCATGTCCTTGTCTCCCCAAAAAAATAAAAAGATGATCACTTGTATCATCTTTTTATTCTATCAGATATATTGTTGAGTCAAAAACTTCCCTTAGACCTCTTCGCAGTGTTCTTCAAAAGTATTCTGAAGCTTTTGGACAACCGCCATTGGATCATGTCCTTCAATTTCATGGCGCTCAATCATCGTGATGATCTCTCCATCTTTCAAGAGCGCAAAGGATGGGGATGATGGCGGATAGCCGGTGAAATAGCTTCTTGCTTTCTCGGTGGCTTCCTTGTCCTGGCCGGCAAACACGGTAACCAGCTGATCGGGGCGCTTGTCGTAATGGAGGGCGTGTGCAGCAGCTGGCCGGGCAATCCCGCCGGCACAGCCGCAGACAGAATTAATCATGACAAGAGTAGTGCCTTTTTGGGCAAAAGACTCTTCCACTTCCTCAGGGGTCTTCAATTGTTTATATCCAGAAGCACTGATTTCATCACGTGCCTGGCGGACGACATCATTCATAAAAAAATTAAAATCCATACTCAAAATGATCACTCCTTAGTGTAAGCATAATCTCGCTTCATACCTATATATTAACAAGACAAACACGTTCTTTTCAAACAAGAAATTTTTTTGGGAATTGTGTTTATGAATCAGCGGAGGGGGAATAGTAACAATACAGCTAGATCCATACCCCTAAACTCCCTAGATAAGGACAGCGCCATTCCCTGCGCTGTCCCCTTTTTTTTTTGCCTTAGCGGCCATGATAGGCCTTAAACAGCTCTTCCACTGCAGCAGCCACAGGCCTGCTGCCTGAAATCACTTCGTTCTCGGCTCTGGGAAGGAGCGTTTTAACGTCCGGATGATGAAAAAAGCTGAAATGAAGCTGATCCATGATCATGGAATGGATCCATTCCTTTGTCTGCAGCCGCCTTCGAACTTCAAATACTCCCGACTGCTTTGTACTATGTTCAAATTCCGAGATAAGCCCCCATATGTCGGAAATTCCTCTTCCGTAAAGCGCGGAGCAAGTAAGAGCCTTGGTTTCCCATCCTTTTGTAGCGGGCTGAAGAAAATGCAAAATCCGGCCATATTCGTGCCTTGTCTTATCTGCATTTGTGACATTGTCTCCATCCGCTTTGTTGATGATGACGGCATCTGCCAGCTCCATGATCCCTTTTTTCATTCCCTGAAGCTCATCGCCGGCTCCCGTCAGCACAAGCAGCATGAAAAAATCCACCATGTCCCTGACAATGACTTCACTCTGGCCGACCCCTACTGTCTCCACGAGAATGACATCAAACCCGGCACTTTCACAAAGAAGCATCGTTTCCCTCGTTTTTCTATGGACTCCTCCCAATTTCCCACCCGAAGGAGATGGGCGGATGAATGCCTGGGGATTCCTGGCGAGCGTTTCCATTCTTGTTTTATCCCCGAGTATGCTTCCTCCCGTCAGGCTGGAGGTTGGATCGACAGCCAGGACGGCCACCTTGTGGCCAAGATTGCAAAGGTATGTTCCAAAAGCTTCAATGAATGTGCTCTTTCCGGCTCCCGGAACTCCCGTGATGCCTATCCTGATGGCATTACCGGTTTTAGGCAAAAGCTTTTCAAGCAGCTGCTGGGCTTTTTGGAAATGATGTTCCGCATTGCTTTCCACCAGGGTAATTCCGCGCGCAAGTGCAGTTCGGCTTCCATCCAGGATTTGCCCGGCAAGTTCTTCAGCGTCGATATCCAGCCCGGATTTTTTAACAAACCTGCTCCGTTTGACCGAGCGGGAATCTACACCCTTTTCAGGAGGAGAAATGCCTTTTCGGACTACACTTTGAAACTGCCCGGGAGACTCGGGATCATACCATTCCGGTTTCTTTTCGTTTTCCATCTACCTTGACACTTCCTCGTATCCCAACCGTTCATACACGGTTTGAAGGACCTTTTGGGCCGCCGCCGGAATCACGGTACCCGGTCCAAAAATGGCACTTGCCCCCTGATCGAGCAAATATTGATAATCCTGTGCAGGAATGACTCCGCCAACGACGACGACTATGTCTTCGCGGTCAAGCTTTTTCAGTTCTCCCACAAGCTGAGGCAGCAGCGTTTTATGGCCGGCTGCAAGAGAACTGATGCCAATGACGTGCACATCATTTTCGACAGCCTGCATGGCCGTTTCTCCCGGGGTTTGGAACAAAGGGCCGATGTCGACATCGAAACCAAGATCGGCAAAAGCCGTTGAAATTACCTTCGCGCCGCGATCATGTCCATCTTGTCCCATCTTCGCTATTAAAATCCTTGGCCGTCTTCCCTCCTGTTCGAGGAAGTCATCCGTCATTTCCTTAACCGCTGCCATTTCCTCCTCATTGGAGTAAGCCGAACTGTAAATTCCGCTTATTGAGCGGATCACTGCCTTATGCCGTCCCGCAGCTTTCTCGACGGCATCAGAGATTTCCCCAAGTGTGGCTCTTACCCTTGCAGCCTGGACAGCAAATTCCAGAAGGTTGCCCTCACCCGTTTCCGCCGCTAAGGCAAGTGCCGACAATGCCTCAGATACTTTTTCCTGGTCACGGGAAGATTTCAGGTGCTGAAGCCTTTCGATTTGCTTCTGGCGCACCGCTGTATTATCGATATCCAAAATTTCAAGAGGGTCCTCCTGATCCATGCGAAACCGATTGACGCCAATGATGGTCTCCTTGCCCGAGTCGATTTGGGCCTGCCGGCGTGCGGCCGCCTCTTCAATCTTCATTTTAGGGAGGCCCGTTTCAATCGCTTTCGCCATTCCTCCAAGGCTTTCAATTTCCTCAATATGTTTCCAGGCGCGGTCGGCCAGCTCTTTAGTCAAGGCTTCCACATAGAAGCTTCCGCCCCATGGATCGATGACATTCGTGATTCCTGATTCTTCCTGGAGGTAAAGCTGGGTGTTGCGGGCAATTCGGGCCGAAAAATCGGTCGGCAGGGCAATTGCTTCATCAAGGGCATTGGTATGGAGCGACTGGGTATGCCCCATTGCGGCTGCATGTGCTTCTATTAGGGTGCGGATTACGTTATTGTACGGATCCTGTTCCGTCAGGCTCCACCCTGATGTTTGGGAGTGGGTTCTTAAAGCCATTGATTTTTCATTTTTAGGTTCAAAGGACTTCATCATTTTCGCCCAAATTTGCCGGGCCGCCCTCATTTTCGCTACCTCCATGAAATAGTTCATGCCGATTGCCCAGAAGAACGACAGCCTTGGTGCGAAAGAATCAATATCGATGCCGGCTTTCAGCCCTGTCCTGACATATTCAAGTCCGTCAG
Organism: Bacillus sp. FJAT-27251; assembly: GCF_001273925.1. Classification (GTDB taxonomy): domain Bacteria; phylum Bacillota; class Bacilli; order Bacillales; family Cytobacillaceae; genus Mesobacillus_B. The sequence continues at coordinate 4,591,114 of NZ_LIGG01000001.1, forward strand.
CAAGTGTATAGGCCAGCTCAATATCAGCGGGAGCCCCAGCTTCCTGCATATGATAGCCCGAAATGCTGATGGAGTTGAATTTCGGCATATATTTTGACGTATATTCAAAAATGTCAGCAATGATTTTCATGGACATTTCCGGCGGATAAATATACGTGTTGCGAACCATATACTCTTTTAAAATATCATTTTGGATGGTCCCCGAAAGTTTTTCCTGGCTGACACCCTGCTCTTCGGCCGTTACGATATAAAAAGCCATGACAGGCAGGACAGCTCCGTTCATCGTCATCGAGACGGACATTTGGTCAAGCGGAATGCCGTCAAAAAGAATTTTCATGTCAAGGATCGAATCAATCGCAACCCCGGCTTTTCCGACATCGCCGACAACACGGGGATGGTCGGAGTCGTAGCCTCTATGGGTAGCCAGATCGAATGCTACCGACAAGCCTTTTTGCCCCATCGCCAAATTCCGCCTGTAGAAAGCATTGCTTTCCTCCGCTGTGGAAAAACCGGCATACTGCCTGACGGTCCAGGGCCTGTTCACATACATGGTCGGATACGGCCCGCGTGTAAAGGGAGGCAAACCTGGCTTGTCATCCAAATGTTCCATACCTTCAATGTCTGTTTCCGTATAAAGCGCCTTTAGCTTAATACCCTCGTTCGTCTCGAACAATAAATCGTCAATGGACCTTCCAATCTCGGCTTCCGCTTTCCGCCTCCAGTCCTCATAGGATGGCTGCTTTGAGGCCGAGTATGGGGAAATCTTCTTGAAATCAGGCTTTTTGCCCATGATTTGCCACCTCCATTTCATTTAACAGATGTGATAGACTCTCGAATTGGCTGCTCTTCATATGATAGAAATTCTTTATACCTGCTTGCGTAAGTGCCTGTCTATCCTCCATGCCGGGATATCCTGCCAAGGCTACCGAAACATCTGGATACCGGACGCTGATTTCCTTTGCCAGTTCAACTGCCAGCTGGCTATACTGCTGATCGTCCCCGCAAAGGCAAAAATGATTTAGATTGGAAGTTTCAATGAAATCATATGCTGTTTCTGCCTTCTCCACGTCCGGACTTTTTTGCGTGCCAATCCCGCCGGAAGCCAAAAAGCCTATAATAAAATCCATCCTTGCTTTATGCTGCTTTAAATTTCCGAGGCAAATCAGGCCGACAGCAGGCTTCGATCCGGTTTTCTCTTCCATAGCAGCTGCTTTAAACCGAAGCTCTTCATAAGGCTGGGACAGCCTCCCGGCAGGCAGGGGTTTAAAAGCGGTCTTAGACTCCTCAACCTCGACAGGTTTCGCTTTCGCCTGTTCGGCTGCATTCGCATACACGTTGGTCCCAATGATGCTTTGTTTGCGCAAAAAAACATCCTTGTCCCTCTCTGCCCTGACCTTTGAAATGTCCTCCTGAAGCCAGTTTGACTTTAATGCCGCCAGCACTCCTTCCTGCTCTTCTATCTGCAGGAAACAATCCCATGCCTTTTCTGCCAGTTCCTGTGTGACAGATTCAATATACCACGATCCTCCCGAAGGATCTGCTACCCTTTCAAGATGGGCTTCGGCTTTTAGAATAAGCTGGGTATTGCGGGCAATCCGCTCCGAAAAGGCCGTTGAATGGCCAGAGGCAATGTCAAGCGGCGATACACTTAAATACTGAACTCCGCCGAGCACGGCTGCAAAAGCTTCATTTCCGGCACGAAGCAGGTTGACATAAGGATCGAAAACTGTCTTTGTAAATAAGGATGTCTCAGCAGAAATGGTCATTTTCCCGGACTCCCCACCTGCGCCATAAGCCTCTGCCACCTTGTTCCATAACATTCGGGCTGCTCTCAATTTGGCAATTTCCATAAAAAAGTTTCCGCCAATTGAAAAATGGAAAACCAGTTTGCCTAATGCCTTTTCAAGGTCCCAGCCATTATCGAGAAGTGTTTGGATATAAAACACCCCGGTGGCCAATGCGATTCCGAGTTCCTGCACAGCATTTGCACCGGCGTTATGGTAAGGGGTCGTATTGACAAGAATGGTCTTCACTTCCGGAAAAGAGGTGTCGGCAATTCTCAGTGTCTGCTCCCACTCCTTAAAAACATCCTTTTCCTCCTTTGGAAATCCGCCCGCACCGGCTGCTTCGGCAACCGGGTCTGCAGCGACGAACCCGGTAACCATGTTTTCTGCACCGCCAGCGCCTTTTGCCGCAGTCTTTATGAACGCATCCAGGAACCCCTTCGCGAAAATGGTGAAGGGTGCCTGACTGCTGTATTCTGCTATCAAGCGGGATAGTCTTTCTTCATCCGCAAACAGCTTTGCATCCGCTTCGAATGCCAAAGCTGTCTGTCCCGAGGAAAAGGCTTTTTTTGCTTTCTCTTCCAGGTCCACTAATGATGCATAATTTATCCTGTTAGCCACATGCCAGCTGTGGCCCTGGTACCCGGACGCATGAATCCCCCTTCTAAAATCGGATTTGCCCGGATAGCCAGACAACCGGGAAACATCAATGTCCTCCCTGGAGTATAATGGCTTGAGCTGGATATTCTCATATGTACGTTTGGAAAGGCTTTCAATGTTTCGGCCCTTTAAGGATTCCTCCGCCTTTGTGCTCCAATCTTCCGTTGCAGCCCGCGGAAAAGCCATGTTCTTGACTTCTTCAAGTTTCATAAGAACCACTGCCCTGTCATGGACAGCTTTTCCCTCCCTTCAATTCCGCAAAAATAACGAAAAATTTCAAATAATTACTCCTCTTTTATTGTAGTACTTCCTTGAAAAAAAGAAAAGCATTGAACAAGCAATGCTCAGCTTGTCGAGAAAGGATACCTTTCTCGACAATTTTTTGTTTATGCTCATAGGCCTGTTGATTTCCACTCCAGGCGCTTCGCTTTCCGCGGGCGTGCCGGGGAGCCTCCTCGGCGCTAAAGCGCCTGCGGGGTCTCCCCTGCCCCGTACTCCCGCAGGAGTCTTCGCGCCTTCCGTTCCAATCAACAGGGTAGGCACCCTAAGGTACTGCCACACATCTTTCTCGCTTAGCTAAGTAGGTGGCAATTTTTTTATTCTTGCAGGCTGCAGCAAGGAGATCCTGTTCACTTGCATTCTTTAATCTCCGCAACCGGCAGCGAAGCCCATGCAGCTCTTTTGAATCTACGAAGCTTCGCTCGATTTTTTTCCTTCCTATACCTATAAAGTTTTTTCCTGATTTTGGATAGGCAATTTACCCTTACCTTCCCCTTAAACTCCTCCCAATACATGTCGAGTTATAACTTTTTCCCTATTCTTTGATCGTGAACATTGGGAAAGTAATGGGCAGCTTGTATATTTTTTACATCGGATTTATATCCTCTATAACCCTCTCGGGTTGTTGTTCTGTAAGTTAGTTCCTGGTTTTGGGGCAAATATATAAATTTCGTTCTTTGTCATATGTAAATTTCCATTTAGGGAATAAACCCAGTGGAAGAATGAAACCTTGTATGTGCAATTATCCCAAAATATGACGATCAGAAAGACCTTTACAGATAGGACAGGTGAGGTAGCCCGAATCTGCGCCACAGCTTCAACTTTAAAGCTAAACCGTTCGACCTGACGGCCCAACCGATTTAATTGTGGAACTGAATCAACAACAGGAAATGTTTTGTAATCTTGACCATAGGAACACTGACATGAAGTTCAACATTATTAGGGATGACTTTGTAACACCAGGTAACGTCCATGAAATCACGAGAAATAGTAGAATTATGCGAGACTGAATCATGAAACTTTAACCCTAAAAACCAGCGGTAAGCAATGTTCATTTTTATTTCTCTTTCCAGTTTCCTTTGGGAGTGGATGACTCTTTCATAATGCACGGTTGATTGGAGCGGAAGGCGCGAAGACTCCTGCGGGAGTACGGGGCAGGAGAGACCCCGCAGGCGCCTCAGCGCCGAGGAGGCTCGCCGGCACGCCCGCGGAAAGCGAAGCGCCTGGAGCGCAAATCAACAACTCTTTTTAAAAAGCCACGACTAAATTAACAAGATAACGCGGTGAATTATTAAAGTGAAAGACAAAATAAAATGGCTGCCGAGGTTTCTCGACAGCCTGAGCATTGAACAAGCAATGCTTTTCCGGTGTTCCTTAGTATATTGGTGTTGTCTCTTTGGAGATGTTTTCAAGGATTTCTTTAACCCTGGCAAGGAAACGGCCGCAGACAAGCCCATCAAGAACCCGATGGTCAAGGGATAGACAAAGGTTGACCATGTCTCTTACCGCTATCATGCCATTGTTCATGACGACTGGGCGCTTGACGATCGACTCGACCTGCAGGATGGCCGCCTGCGGATAATTAATGATGCCCATCGACTGGACAGAGCCAAAGGACCCGGTATTGTTCACGGTAAATGTACCGCCCTGCATATCATCGGGACGGAGTTTGCCCCCCCTCACTTTATCTGCCAGTTCGGCAATTTCACGGGCAATGCCTTTAATCGTCTTTTCGTCAGCATTTTTAATGACAGGCACAAATAACGCGTCGTCCGTAGCGACCGCAATGGAGATATTGATATCTTTCTTTTGGACGATGGTCTCACCGGCCCACATGGAATTGATTTGCGGGAACTCTTTCAGTGCCTGGGCAACAGCTTTAACAAAGAAAGCGAAGAAAGTGAGATTGAATCCTTCTTTGGCTTTAAACTGGTCCTTCAGGCTATTCCGGTAGTCAACAAGGCTTGTGGCATCGACTTCAACCATTGTCCAGGCATGTGGGATTTCGTGCTTGCTGCGGAGCATATTCGCGGCGATTGCCTTGCGGATGCCTGTTAAAGGAACCTCCACATCACCCGTACCCAGTGGAACTGGCGCTTGGGAAGCAGCGGCAGGAGCCTGGGCCCCGGCTTGTTTTGCAGAAACAGCTTCCTTCGTTTCCGCTGCTGGAGCTGGAGATACTTTTTCACCAGGCTCCGGCAACCCATTTTCAATTGCTTTTTGAACATCTTTCCTGGTAATCCGTCCGCCGGCGCCAGTTCCCTTGATACGTGACAAGTCAATTCCGTGCTCCTGGGACAGCTTTAGGACCGCCGGTGAGAATCTTGCTTTATTTCCGCCTGTATCGGATTTCGGAGTACCAGCAGGTGTTCCACCCGTTGCAGATGACGGAACTTCAGAGCTCCCTGTACTGTCCTCCGTTTGTTTTTCAGCTTCACCAGCACCTTCGGCCTCGATGGTCAAAATCACTTCGCCCACAGAAAGTGTGTCACCTTCCGCGGCAATTAATTCCTTGATGGTTCCGGTAAAGGAAGAAGGAATTTCGGCGTTTACTTTATCCGTCATAACCTCTGCAAGAGGATCGTACTTATTTACTTTGTCCCCTGCGGACACCAGCCACTTGCTGATCGTCCCTTCTGTAACGCTCTCGCCGAGCTGGGGCATTTTAATTTGTTCGATTGGCAATGGTAGCTCCTCCTCTCTTTAAAATTCTGCAAGCTCCCTCATCGCTTGCTCTACCTTATCCGGATTAACCATGAAGAATTTTTCCATCGTTGGCGCGTATGGCATTGCCGGAACATCCGGACCTGCAAGGCGCTTGATTGGTGCATCCAGTTCAAACAGGCAGTTTTCCGCAATAATGGCTGATACTTCGCTCATAATGCTTCCTTCTTTGTTATCCTCCGTCAGCAGCAATACCTTTCCAGTCTTGGAAGCCGCTTCAATAATGGCTTCCTTATCAAGAGGATAAACGGTTCTAAGGTCCAGGATATGCGCGGATATCCCGTCTTTTGCAAGGCGTTCCGCAGCCTGCAGGGCAAAATGGACACAAAGCCCATATGTAATGACCGTGATATCTTCTCCGTTTCGTTTTACATCTGCTTTGCCAATCGGAAGGACATAATCATCATCCGGCACTTCCCCTTTTATTAAGCGGTATGCACGCTTATGTTCAAAAAACAGCACCGGGTCCTCGTCCCGGATGGCTGCCTTCAATAAACCCTTCACATCATAAGGGGTGGATGGCATGACGATTTTCAAGCCAGGCTGATTGGCAAATACGGCTTCAACGGACTGTGAGTGGTACAAGGCTCCATGGATGCCTCCCCMGTATGGCGCCCGTATGACAATTGGACAGCTCCAGTCGTTATTTGACCGATAGCGGATCCTCGCCGCTTCCGATATGATTTGGTTTACAGCTGGCATGATGAAATCGGCAAATTGCATTTCGGCAATAGGACGCATGCCATACATTGCGGCACCAATGCCCACTCCGGCAATGGCCGATTCGGCAAGCGGAGTATCAATCACTCTCTCTTCGCCAAATTGTTCATACAGTCCCTGGGTTGCTTTAAACACCCCGCCCTTTTTTCCAACATCCTCACCGAGAACGAAAACCTTGGAATCGCGTTCCATTTCTTCCCTGAGTGCCATTGTCACAGCATCAATATAAGAAATTACCGGCATAATCCTTCCCCCTTACTCTTCTGCATAGACATATTTTAATGCCTGCTCCGGGTCAGCATATGGAGCTTTTTCGGCATATTCAGTCGCTTCGTTGACAATTTCCATAATCTTGTCATTAATGGCTTTTTCCTTTTCATCATCCATAATGCCGTTTTCTTTTAAATAGAGGGCAAATGTGATGATCGGGTCATTGTTCTTTGCTTCCGCCACTTCGTCACGCGCACGATAACTGCGGTCGTCATCATCGGAGGAGTGCGGAGTCAGGCGGTAGGAGACTGTCTCGATCAGTGAAGGTCCCTCTCCCCTTCTTCCCCGATCAGCTGCTTCCTTGACGGCCTGGTAGACCTCCAGCGGATCATTGCCGTCCACTGTTACTCCCGGCATTCCGTAACCGATTGCCCGGTCGGAAACTTTCTCGCATGCCAGCTGTTTCTCAATTGGAACAGAGATGGCATACTTGTTATTCTCACACATGAAAATGACAGGAAGTTTATGCACGCCTGCGAAATTGGCTCCTTCATGGAAGTCTCCCTGGTTGGAGGACCCTTCTCCGAATGTAACAAAGGTCACCAGGTCCTTCCCTTCCATTCTGCCCGCCAGAGCCACGCCAACAGCATGGGGAACCTGGGTTGTAACCGGCGAGGAACCGGTGACGATTCGATTCTTCTTTTGCCCAAAGTGGCCCGGCATTTGCCGCCCTCCTGAATTAGGGTCTTCTGCTTTGGCGAATCCGGAAAGCATCAAATCCCGCGCCGTCATCCCGAAGGTAAGGACAACGCCCATGTCCCTGTAATAAGGAAGGACATAGTCCTTTTCACGGTCAAGGGCGAATGCCGCCCCCACCTGAGCCGCTTCCTGCCCCTGGCAGGAAATGACGAAAGGAATCTTCCCGGCGCGGTTCAACAGCCACATGCGCTCGTCAATCCGCCTCGCGAGAAGCATCGTTTCATACATTTCCAGCACTTGATCATCACTTAAGCCAAGTTTATGGTGGCGATTTTCAGCCATGTTTTTACCTCCCAATATTGAAATTTGGTCATTGCCACAGTACTCTCCGACAGGCTGATCATGAATGGATTGCTTTGCCGTCCACAGCCAGGGCGGCTTCGCCGATGGCCTCGGACAAGGTTGGGTGCGGATGGATGGTGCGGGCAACTTCCCACGAAGCCGCATCAAGCACCATGGCCAGCCCTGCTTCCGAAATCATGTCAGTAACGTGCGGGCCAATCATATGTACACCAAGGATATCATCTGTATCTTTATCACCTACGATTTTGACGAAGCCGTCAGACTCTCCGAAAACAAGAGCCTTCCCTATCGCCCTGAAAGAGAATTTGCCCGTCTTGACATTGAAGCCCTTTTCTTTGGCCTCATCTTCTGTCAGCCCCACACTTGCCGCTTCCGGTGAACTGTAGATGCATTTGGAGATGAGGTTGTAATCTATAGGGTCAGGGTTTTGTCCCGCTATATGCTCGACCGCGCAAAGGCCTTCATGTGAAGCCACATGTGCCAGCTGCAAGCCTCCAATGCAGTCGCCAATCGCATAGATATGTGATTCTTTTGTCTGGTAAAACTCGTTAACATCAATAAATCCTTTTTCTACCCTGATTTCGGTATTTTCCAGGCCAATTCCTTCGACATTTGCCTGGCGCCCGACAGAAACGAGCAGCTTTTCTGCCCTGAACTCTTTTTGGCTTCCTTTTACCTCGGCTGAAATGACGACCTCGCTGCCTGTTTCCAAGGTCTCCGGCAGTACTTTCGCACCTGTCACAATTTTAATTCCTTTTTTCTTCATCAATCGCTGCATTTCCCGGCTGATTTCCCGGTCTTCGGTGGGAATGATCCGGTCTGCGTATTCAATCACCGTGACGTCGACACCGAAATCGGACATCATCGATGCCCATTCGATGCCAATGACTCCTCCGCCAACTATAAGGATGGAGCCTGGAAGCTGTTCCAGCTCCAATGCTTCATCGGATGAGACAACTTTATGGCCATCCACCTCAAGTCCTGGAAGGGTTCTTGGTCTGGAACCAGTCGCGATGATGACATTTTTGGGAATCAGCATTTCATTTTCGCTGCCATCCTTCATTTCAACAGAAATCGTTCCCGGCATTGGTGAAAAAATGGAAGGTCCGAGGATTCTGCCTGTTCCTTCGTATACATCAATTTTCCCTTGCTTCATGAGATGCTGGACACCTTTATGAAGCTGGTCAACGATTTTGCTTTTTCTTTCCTGTACTTTGGCAAAGTCAATCTTTACTTCTCCGGTTGTTACGCCAAATTCATCGCTCCGCTTTGCCGTTGCAAACACTTCAGCACTTCGCAGAAGCGCTTTGCTTGGAATGCAGCCCTTATGCAGACAGGTGCCTCCCAGGCTGCTTTTCTCAACCACTGCCGTTTTCAGTCCCAGCTGTGCTGCCCTGATAGCCGCGACATATCCGCCCGTGCCGCCTCCCAATATCACCAAATCATATTCTTCGGCCATTCTATTTTCCTCCTATCATTGCTCCTGCCTTGGATAGTCTTTTGCTTCTTCCTCTCCCCGTAAAACGCGGAGAGCACCCTCTGCAAGGGCCTGCAGTTCGTTTTCTCCCGGGTGCACCAGCACATCGGCAATCCAATTGACCCGTTCCGTTATTTCCTCGACAAAGCCCTTCCCAAAAGCAAGCCCGCCTGTAAGAACAATCGCATCGACCTTTCCATGGAGAACCGTACTGGCCGAGCCGATTTCCTTTGCAACCTGGTAAGCCATGGCGGCATAAACAAGCCTGGCGTTTTCATTGCCTTTTTCAATCATTTTCTCTACCTGGACCGCATCATTTGTTCCCAGGTAGCCTACAAGGCCGCCCTGGCCAACAAGCTTCTTCATGATTTCCTCACGATAGTATTCGCCGGAATAACACAAGGCAACCAAATCCCCCACCGGAACCGTTCCGGCGCGCTCCGGGCTGAAAGGGCCATCTCCATGGAGGCCGTTATTGACATCGACGACTTTTCCCGCTTTATGGGCACCTATCGTAATTCCGCCTCCTAGATGGGTTATGATCAAATTCAATTCCTCATATTTCTTTCCCAGTTCTCTAGCAACCCTGCGCGCAACCGCCTTTTGATTCAAAGCATGAAAGATGCTCTTGCGCTCAATCAGCGGAAAACCGGAAATGCGGGCAATTGGAGCCAACTCGTCAACGACTACTGGGTCGACAATAAATGCCGGGATATTCAGGCCGCTGGCAATTTCATAGGCAAGGATGCCCCCAAGATTCGAGGCATGCTGCCCTGAATAACCGGAACGGAGATCCTCAAGCATCAGGCTGTTCACTTTATAGGTTCCGCCCTCAATCGGACGAAGCAATCCTCCCCGGCCGCAGACCGCATCCAATTTGGAAATATTGATGCCTTCTGTATCAAGGGTTTCCAATATCGTTTTTTTGCGGAATTCATATTGATTGATAATATTTTCAAATAACGCAATGGTATCGGCATCGTGCCTGATTGTCTTTTCCAAAACGGGGATTTCATTGTCAAACACGCCAATTTTGGTAGATGTTGAACCGGGATTGATAGCAAGAGTCCGATATTCCGAATGCTGCAAATTCTATACCTCCAGTTGGTAACAAACTCTTTTTAAGCCAAGAAAAATGGAGGCGCCGAATGGTCCATTCAGGCGCCTTTCCATCGCTCTGGCTCCTTATCTGCGGCTTAAGATATGATGGCCGTTCTGTAAAAATTGGCTGCGGGAATTACGCATTCTTTCAATCCGTTCCTCAGCCAGACGGTCTGCCGCTTTGTAAGTTGGGATTCCGTCCCTTTTGGCTATTTGAATGACTTTTTCGATGTTGGTGTAAATAGCTTCCACCTTCTTCAGAGCCCGCTCCTGATTATATCCGTAAAGCTCATCCGCTACATTGATCACCMCGCCGGCATTGATGACATAATCAGGAGCATAAACTATGCCCATTTCATGGATGGTATCGCCATGCTTTGAGTCCTTAAGCTGATTATTCGCTGACCCTGCAATCACCTTTGCCTTAAATTGCGGAATAGTTTCGTCGTTGATTACGGCGCCAAGGGCACATGGAGCATAAATATCGCAGTCCACACTATAGATCTCGTCCGGGTCCACAGCCTTGGCTCCGAATTCTTCAACTGCCTTTTGAACCGCTTCTTTATTAATATCTGTAACAATCAACTGGGCCCCCTCTTCGTGGAGATGGCGGCACAGAGTGTAAGCAACATTGCCTACGCCCTGCACGGCAATCACTTTGCCTTCAAGCGAATCGGTGCCGAATGCCTCTTTTGCAGCGGCTTTCATCCCGCGGTAAACCCCATAGGCCGTCACCGGAGATGGGTTTCCGGAAGATCCAAAAGCTGGGGAGATACCGGTAACATAATCTGTTTCCTCATGAATCAAATCCATGTCAGCGACAGTCGTACCAACATCCTCCGCTGTAATGTACCTTCCGTTCAATCCCTGGATATAGCGGCCGAAGGCCCTGAACATTTCTTCATTTTTATCCTTGCGGGGGTCGCCAATGATGACCGTTTTGCCTCCGCCAAGGTTTAAGCCTGCGGCTGCATTTTTATAAGTCATTCCCTTTGCGAGGCGGAGTGCATCTTCAATCGCATCTGCTTCCGAGGAGTAGGTCCACATCCTTGTACCACCAAGTGCAGGGCCGAGTGTCGTATCATGAATCGCGATAATTGCCTTCAGGCCGGATTGTTTATCCTGGCAAAAAACGAGCTGTTCATAGTCATATTTTTCAAGGTAAGCAAAGATTTCCATTTTGTGTTTTCCTCCCTAAATTATGTTGTTTCCCTAATTATTTTGATGCCGAAAGCGCCAGGGCAAGGGAATACAGTTTGCTTTCCGCGGAATCTGCCCTTGATGTGAGAACAATAGGCGCAGCGGCTCCGGCTATCACTGCCCCAACCTTTGCGCCGGCGAAATAGACAAGTGATTTATAAAGTATATTTCCTGCTTCAATGTTCGGCACAAGGAGAATATCAGCTTCTCCCGCCACTTCGCCCCCGATTCCCTTATGTTCTGCGGCAAGTGCCGAGACGGCATTATCCAAAGCCAGCGGGCCATCCACCACACAATTCTTAAACTGGCCCCTGCGATTCATCTGGGTCAAGGCTGCTGCATCAAGAGTAGCCTGCATGGCGGGGTTGACGGTTTCAACTGCTGCCAGCGGAGCAACTCTTGGGACTTCTATTCCCAGGGACCTTGCAACACCCACCGCATTGGAGATAATCTGAGCCTTTTCATCCAGTGTGGGGGTGATATTCATAGCCGCATCGGTGACAAAAATCAGCCTATTATAGCGGGGAACCTCAAAGGCAGCCACATGGGAAAGGACTTTTCCGGTTCTTAAGCCGTACTCTTTATTCAATACTGCTTTTAGGAACAGCGCTGTTGGGATATTCCCCTTCATCAGCACCCCGGCTTCCTTTGTTTGAACCGCTTTGACAGCATGCTCTGCTGCACTCTCCCTGGTTTCGCAGTCGATAATGGTGACTGTGCCGCCCTCAAGCAGGCCTGGAAACCCTTCTCGCATCAGCCGGGTTATTTCCTGCCTGTTTCCCATAAGCAGGAATTCGGCAAGGCCAAAATCAGCAGCAGCCGAAACGGCAGCCAATACTTCCGCATCATCAGCCGCAGCGACGGCTATTTTTCGCTTGCCAAGCGGGGTTGCATGATTGATCAGTAAATCGAAATTCATGAAGCTGTTTCAACCCTTTCAAAAAATCCAAAGTCTCATTCCCAATTATGCAAGAAGCGTGCCAACCAAAAACATTGTAACCGCTTTATTTATCTGAATTTTAATATGCAATTTTTTTCACATCGCGAAATTTATTGCATGCCATTTGTTTCAAGGCCGAGTTTTTCTAGTTTATAATAGAGAGCCCTTACTGAAATCCCAAGTGATTTAGCTGTCAGTGTTTTATTTCCATTGAATCTGGCAAGCGTGTCCCTGATAATGTTGGCTTCATGTCTGTTAAGCTGGGCAGAAAGAGTTTCCATTCGGGAATCATTCTGCTGCTTAATGCTAGGTCTTGCGGAGCCGACAACAAATTCGGGCAAATGGAAGTCCTCCACTTGTAGTTCGTGATAATTCATGAAGATAATCGCTCTCCCAAGGACATTTTCAAGCTCCCTGACATTGCCCGGCCAATCATACTGCATAAGCTTGCGGATTGCACTTGGGGATACCCCTTCCACTGTGCGGCCATAATCCTGGTTAATCTTGTGGATCAATCGTTCGCAAAGGAGAGGGATATCCTCCTTCCTCATCCTTAAGGGAGGGATATGGATGGGCATCCGATTCAGTCTGTAGTACAAGTCTTCCCTGAATGAACCATCCGCGATCGCTTTTTCAAGATTAATATTGGTAGCCGCAATTACCCTTACATTGATCGGGATTGCTTTTGTACCGCCGACCCTGACTATTTCCTTTTCCTGGAGCACCCGGAGAAGCTTGGCCTGGGTATTGGGAGGCAATTCGCCGATTTCATCGAGAAAAATGCTGCCATTGTTGGCTTCCTCAAAGAACCCCCGTTTTCCGCCTCTTTTCGCTCCCGAAAACGCGCCTTCCTCGTAGCCAAACAATTCACTTTCCAGTAGGGACTCGGTAATGGCAGCGCAGTTCACCCTGATAAACTTATTAAACTTCCTGTCGCTTTCATTATGTATCGCATGGGCAAATAACTCCTTGCCTGTACCGGATTCTCCTCTAAGCAGGACGGTTGCCGGCGTTTTTGCACCAAGGCGCGCCTGTTCGACCGCAATGTTCATTTCCTCCGACTTTCCAATGATATCTACAAATGTGTACTTGGCTTCCAATGTTCTGATAATTTGCCTGGCCCTGTTCAATTCCCTATTAAGACTCTGGATTTCAGACATATCGTGGATGACGCCTACGCTGCCCTTCAGCTTTCCATCGACAATGATAGGAGCCACATTGACTACTACTTCTTTTTTATTTGGCCCGACTCTCATTGCAACCCCGCGCACCGGCCTCCTTGTCTCCAGGACTTTCATATGCATGCTTTCTCCCTCGGAAATATCGGCGGTAGCCGGTTTTCCGATGACCTCCTCTTCCTTAAGGCCGGTAATGCGGCTGTAAGCCCGATTGATCAATAGTCCGCTGCCGTTCTCGTCCACTACGGAAATGGCTTCATCGCTTGATTGGATAATGGCTTCAAGCATGGTTTGGATTTCCTTCAGCTTCGTAATTTCGCCCGCGAGACGAACCATCTCGGTAAATTCTTTGAAAACAGCAAAAGCCCCGATCACCTGGTCATGTTCATCTATCATTGGAATCCGGGTAGTTATGATCTTGGTGCCGTTTTCCAGCAGGAATTCCTGATTGTTTTCAATCCTCCTGGTTTCCATGACATAAGGCAAGCGGCTAGAAGGAATGGCCTCATGAATCGAACGTCCCGTAACCTCCGCTCCCGATAAGCCGGTTATTTTCTCCGCTGTTGAGTTAAAGAGGGTTATGACACCACGTGCGTCGACAACAATCATGGCGTCCCCGGTGGAATTAAAAATCAAATCATGCTTGTACGTTTCATTCCTGAGCCGGCCAATCAATTCCTCCCTTTCTTCGACGAGTGTTGACAACATATAGGCAACACTGCCTGGAACCACAATTGTGCGGGGAGAGCGAGCCTGGACAATTCTTTTAAACACCTCATTGCTGCCGGTGACCTCTATGACCAAATCGAGTTCATCATTTAGAAATGGCAGCCAATGTGTACCTACAGGTATCCCGGCTTTCCTGGCAAGAACCATTCCTGGTGCCTGCTCATTTGTATCGACAACCCCTACAATAATGGCCGTTTCCCGGAGCATGCCCAGGATGGCGGTCCCGCCCTTTCCTGCTCCTACAATCAAAACCCTTTGCATAGAGTATCGCTCCCATTAAGAAAAAAAGTTCATGGATGATCCATTCAAGCCTGCAATCTATTTCACACTTATATTTTAACTTCTTTCCCCTGCCTTGACAAATCCCAGCATTGACTTATGATACGATTAAAGACATCTATACTGAAGGGATTTTACATGACAAGAATAATCGCACTCATCATCCTTCTTATTCCTGGGGCATTGGCTGCGTACGGCGTAAAGCTTATGCGTGACATGGTGTTCGGCATTTACCAGCCTCCCTTTACCATTCTCTGGCTACAGTTTATCGCCGGGTTGATTTTATTTTTAGCAGGACTTGCCTTTATCGCAGGTTTCATTCTCCATCGCGACCGGAAACGGAATAAGGTACAAGCGCGATTCCGGCTGCAAGACAAAGAGGAATCATAAAAGACCGTGAAACCCGTTCACGGTCTTTTATACATCGCTTTCCTTAGCTCGGCAGCCTTCGCCGGCTGATCAGTAATAATAGCGGTGCAGCCTGCATGCATAAGCCTTTTCATTTCCGACTCTTTATTTACTGTATATGGGCGTACGGCAATGTTCTGTTGAAGGGACTGCCTGATAATCTCCTCATGGGCGGCACGATAATGGGGATGAAAACCTCCCGCCTTGATGGAACTTGCATAAATCCATGGCATATAAAGCCCTTCAGCCAATATCGGGGCGGTTTCTATTTCTGGCGCGATGCTGACAGCATGCACAATGCTGTAATGGTTAAAGGAGGAAAGAATGATCCGGTCCTGAAGTCCATATTGCCTTATCAGCCCGATGACTTTTTCTTCTATGCCCTTGTACCGAAAGACTCCTGTTTTCAGCTCAACATTGCAGATCAGTGAATTTCCCGACAGCCATGCAAACACTTCCTCCAGAAATGGAATGCGCTCTTTTCTCCCGGGAGATTTATGCAATGCGCCAGCATCCAGATTCCTGATGTCGGAAGCCGAAAAATCTTTTACAAACCCTTTTCCGTCCGTTGTCCTGTCGACCTTTTCATCATGGATCACAACAACCTCACCATCTTTGGTCATTTGGACATCAAGTTCCAGTCCCTCGGCACCTGCCTTGGCTCCTTCCATGAAGGCAAGCATGGTATTCTCGGGAAAATTGGCAGAGTAGCCGCGGTGTGCAAAAATAAGAGTCATCAAAACCACATCCTAACAGAGAGGTATTTTTCTGATCTGAAAAAAATAATAAAGAAACATCCTTCCTGATATGCACGCCGCTCATAGGAAGGATGTTTCTTTATTATATTAAAAGGAATATAAATGCTGCAAAAAATTCGGATTAATTTTTACCCTTTCAAGAAGCCTTATGCTCCAGGCGCAGCTTGTCAGCCACCATGGCGATGAACTCGGAGTTTGTCGGCTTAGCCTTTGACATGCTGACAGTGTAGCCGAACAAGGAGGATATGGAATCAATATTGCCGCGGCTCCAGGCTACTTCAATTGCGTGGCGGATCGCCCGTTCCACTCTGCTTGCCGTTGTATTGTATTTCTTTGCGATATCGGGATACAAAACCTTGGTAATCGACCCAAGCAGTTCAATATCATTGTATACCATGGAAATGGCTTCCCTTAGATAAAGGTATCCCTTAATATGTGCAGGCACACCAATTTCGTGAATAATGCTCGTAATGCTCGCATCAAGGTTTTTCGGTTTCTGCTCGCCCGACACACGATAACCCGGAGAGGAAGACTTGCGGACCGCTGCCCTTGATTTGCCGCTGACCTGGCGGATATGGCTGCCCAAATTATGCATATCAAATGGCTTCAGGATAAAGTAGGACGCCCCAAGCTCCACTGCATTCTTTGTAACATCCTCCTGCCCGAAAGCCGTTAGCATGATCACGTTTGGGAGCACATTTTTATCCAGTTCCCTTAGCTTTTCCAGAACTGCAAGACCATCCAGATGAGGCATGATGATATCTAAAAGCAGGACATCCGGATCGGTATCCTTAAGCATCTCGAGACAGTCCTGGCCATTATAGGCTACTCCGGCCACTTCCATATCTTCCTGTGAAGAGACGTACTCTTCAAGCAGCCCTACCAACTCTCTATTGTCATCCACTATACAAACCTTTATCTTATTCACTAAGGTTCCTCCTCTGTACATATAAGGTCTCTAGTCCAGTCATCTCTGTTATCTATTCTAAATGACTAATTCGACAATGCAACAGGAAATCCTTTTATTTTTTATTTTTTCTTATAAAAGTGACTTATTCTATTTTATCCTTCGTTTCCCTCCCTTTTTCGACCAATTTCGATAGTTGACAAAATTCATCAGGGAATTTTGTCGAATAACCTTTATGTATGAAGCGTCCTGCCCAGGGACAGGACGCTCCTATTGTTAACTGGCTTTTTGCCCTGGTTTCTCATAAATGTTAATCCCGGCCTCATTCAGCATCCATTCAATATGGACTCCATATCCGCTGGTAGGGTCGTTGACAAATACATGGGTGACTGCCCCAATCAGTTTTCCATCCTGGATGATTGGGCTTCCGCTCATCCCTTGGACAATGCCGCCTGTCTTTTCCAGCAGCTTGGGATCGGTCACCTTGATGACCATACCCTTTGTAGCGGGGAACTTCTGCGGGATTGTGCTTACAATTTCTATATCGAACAGATTTACTTTATCTTCTTCAACGACTGTCAATATCTTTGCGGGACCTTCCTTGACCTGATGGGAAAGGGCGATTGGCATTGGCTTGTCAAGAATTCCGTTTTGGATGCCGTTGTTCAGCTTTCCAAAGATGCCATAGGGACTATTCCGTTCGATGTTCCCTATCACTTCGCGGTCTGACGAGAACCTGGCCAATTTTTCACCAGGGTCCCCGTTTGCTCCTTTTTCAATCGATGTTACGGTCGACCGGACGATTTGCCMATCTTCGACCACAATCGGTTTTTTGGTATCCATATCCGATATGACGTGCCCTAGGGCTCCATACTTTTTTGTCCCTGCATGGTAAAAAGTCATCGTTCCTATTCCAGCAGCTGAGTCACGGATGTAAAGCCCAAGTTTGTACGTGTTTTCATGTTTATCTTTTTTAGGTTCAAGCGTTGTACTGATTTTTTCATTTTCCCGCTTCAAGAGAATATTCATCGGTTTTCCGCTTTCCCCTGCTTTCTGTACAAAGGGCCCGACATCGGACATTTTTTCAATATGCTGCCCGTTAATCTCCGTTATGATATCTCCCACCTTAATGTCGGAAGTTTCTCCCGGAGAAAATTTCCCCTCAAGGGTATCTATTTGATGATGCCCAACAACAAGCACACCTACTGTGTTAAGCTTAACACCGATTGACTGCCCTCCAGGGAACACTTTAAAATCCTTCAGAACATTTACATCAACTTTTTTTATCGGGATGCCGGCAAGTTCAAGGACCATTTCCTCTTTGCCCTGCCTTTTTGCAACCAAGGCAACATCGCTTGTTTGCCGTTCCAAGGCTACTGTAGCATTTTCATCTACATTCGCCAAAACGGATACAGTATCTGAAAAATCTAACTGCTGTCCTTCAAAAAGTGTTATTTGCTTTGGGAACGACATGTATTCCTGAACAGGTTTTGTAAACCCGAGTGCAATTAATGAAACAAGGAGAATTCCACCAATAAATTTTCTGAGAAATTCTTTATGCAATCTTTTCACTCTCCTCGCTTCTAGTCCACACACTTAATGGCTACATCTATAATTTTGCCTTCCCCCGTTGCATTTATAACCGGAAGAATTAAGAAAACAGTTCTGACGCATAGGTATGAAAAAAAGCCATCCCTGAAAGGATAGCTTTTAGGTAGCTGTTTTCATGACCTGGGCCATTTGCAGCAGTTCTTCCGCATGCTGCCTGGTCAATTCCGTCATTTCCACCCCGGAGATCATCCGGCCAATTTCCCGTACCTTATCTCTTTCGGAGAGGGGAGTAACGGCCGTTTTGGTTCTCCCGGCTTTGATGCTCTTACTGATATATAAATGTGTATCAGCCATGGCAGCAACCTGGGGAAGATGCGAAATGCACAAGACTTGGGAATCCTTGGCCACTTTAAATATTTTTTCGGCAATGGCCTGTGCGACCCTTCCGCTGACACCTGTATCCACTTCATCAAAAATAATGGAGGTAACACCCTGGTGCCTCGAAAATATACTTTTTAACGCCAGCATGATCCTTGAAAGCTCACCGCCTGAAGCAATTTTAGAAAGAGGCTTTAAAGGCTCCCCCGGGTTTGTGGATATATAGAATTCCACCAGGTCACCGCCGTTTTTCATGAAATTATCTTCGGCACTTTCAAACTTGACTTCAAATACAGTCTTTTCCATATAAAGGTCTTTTAATTCGCGATGGATAAGACCAGTTAATTTTTTTGCCCATTTTCGTCTTGCTTTTCCCAGATTCCTGCTTTCTATCCGCAAATCCTCTTTGAAGGAAGACAATTCCTTATCCAGCTGACCGATGTGGACTTCCTTGTTTTGCAATGTTTCAATCTCCTCTTCAATGCTTGCGGCATATTCGAGAATTTCAACGATGGTCTTTCCATATTTTCTTTTAAGCTGGTTGATTTCATTCAGTCTATCTTCAAT
Source organism: Bacillus sp. FJAT-27251 (assembly GCF_001273925.1). GTDB lineage: Bacteria > Bacillota > Bacilli > Bacillales > Cytobacillaceae > Mesobacillus_B. The sequence goes on from NZ_LIGG01000001.1 coordinate 4,610,026, forward strand.
TTCATTTAAGCGCTGGGGATCATACTCAAGCATGTCCATTTCGTTCCTTAGCGAACGGGCTGCGTCTTCGAGGATATAAAAGCTGTTTGCCACGGATTCATGCAATTCCTTATAAGCCGGATCAAGGTCGGCTGCACCTTCGAGATGGTCCATTGCCATGCCTACCCAATCAAGCCCCCGCTGGTCTGTTGTCAAGGCAGAATAGCTCGTTTGTATGGCCTCATACACCTTTTCAAAATTGTTCAGTTTCTGCCTTTCTTCGACAAGCTGTTCATCTTCGCGGAGCCTAAGCTGGGCGGAATGGATTTCCTCGTGCTGAAACTGCAGCAAGTCGAGGCGATGTGCCATTTGCTGTTCATTCTCGCTAAGGCTTTTAAGCTTTTTCAGAGTTTGATTATACATCTTAAACACATGCTGGTATTCGGCAATGGCAGGCTGGATCTCTTCCGCCCCAAATGTATCCAGCAGGTCAATATGCCTGCTTTCATCCATCAGCTCCTGATGTTCATGCTGGCCATGAATATCAATCAGGCTGGACCCGATTTCCCTTAAAATTGCAATGGTGACCAGTTTGCCATTCACTCGGCATACACTTTTCCCATTGCTTGAAATATCCCTGCGGAGTACAACCATGCCGTCTTCATGGTCAATGCCAAAATCCTTCAATTTTGCTTTAACAGGATGGTGCTCTCCATCGATAAAAAACAATCCCTCAAGCTCAGCCCTTTGTTCGCCATGGCGGACATACTCGGCAGAACCTCTGCCGCCAACCAAAAGATGGATGGCGTCAATGATGATGGACTTCCCCGCTCCGGTCTCTCCTGTCAAAACGGTTAATCCTTTTTGTAAAGACACTGTCAGGGCTTCAATAATGGCAAAATTCCTGATTGACAATTCACTTAGCAAGAAGCATCCACCTCATTTAAAGCATATCTAGAAACCGGTTTGCGACCTTGTCTGTATCTTCCTGTGTACGGCAAATGATCAGGATCGTATCATCCCCACAGATCGTTCCAAGGATGTCATCCCAATCGAGATTATCAATAAGCGCTCCAATCGCATTGGCATTTCCCGGCATCGTTTTCATCACGAGCAGATGTCCTGCGTGGTCGATTCGGATAAAGGCATCCATCAGGGAGCGCTTCAATTTCTGCAGAGGATTGAACCTTTGGTCTGCCGGGAGGGAATATTTATACCTTCCGTCCAGGAGCGGGACCTTTACGAGATGCAATTCCTTGATATCACGGGACACCGTTGCCTGCGTGACATTGAATCCTGCCTCTTTAAGCCTGTCCACAAGTTCATCCTGTGTTTCAATTTCATCATTTGCGATTAATTCGCGAATCTTTATGTGACGCTGACCTTTATTCACTCTATCACCTCTGTGAGCTCTTTAAACACAAATAAATATACCCATCCCTATGTTAGCTGATTTTCGAGGTTTCCACAATATTTCGGGGCGATTCGCCAGGATTCTCGAAAAAAGAGCAGGCTTTTAAGCCTGCTCCTCTGTTTTTTTTGTTTTCAGGTCACCATGTGCCGATTGTACGACCTGGAAAGGAGAGACCGATCGATCGATGACACCGCGGTCCTCCGGAGCATTCCATTGAAGATGAAGCAAAAACTCAATGTTCCCATCTCCTCCTGTAATGGGGGAATAGGAAAGGTTTTTAACATCAAATCCTAGACCGGCCGAGAATTCAATCATTGTCTCAATGACAGACAGATGTACTTTAGGGTCCCTGACAATCCCTTTCTTGCCAACCTGCTCCCGCCCAGCCTCAAACTGGGGTTTGATGAGGGCGACCACATCACTTCCGGGAACAAGCAATGTTTTCAAGACCGGGAGTATCAGCTTTAAAGAAATAAAGCTTACATCGATTGAGGCAAATTCAGGCATCCCTTTTGCAAGGTCCGCTGGTGTTACATAACGGAAATTAGTCCTCTCCATCACTACTACACGCTCATCCTGCCTCAGTTTCCATGCCAGCTGGTTATAGCCTACATCGAGGGCATAGGACATTTTCGCGCCATGCTGCAGGGCACAATCTGTGAATCCGCCCGTGGATGCACCGATATCAAGGAGGATTTTGCCGTGAATATCCAGGTCGAAGCTTTTAAGTGCCTTTTCCAGCTTCAATCCGCCCCTGCTTACATAAGGCAGGAGATTGCCTTTAATGGCCAAGGGAATGTCCGCTGCCACTTTTTCCCCCGGCTTATCGAGCCGCTCCTCTTTGGAATAGACGAGCCCGGCCATGACCGCACGCTTGGCCTTTTCCCGTGTTTCGGCAAGTCCTCTCTCAACTAGAAGCACATCTAAACGTTCTTTTTTAATCTTCATTATTACGCCCTTTTTTCCTTTTGCCTTGCCCATCTCTTGATTCTTTCAACTGCTGCATCGGAAGTTAATTCTATTTCATTTAGCAGTTCATCCACATTGCCATGTTCAATAAACTTGTCCGGTATTCCAAGGCGGTCAATTTTAGCTCCACCGAATCCAAGCTCATTGGCGGTTTCGAGAATGAAGCTTCCGAACCCTCCCTGAAGGACAGCTTCTTCAATCGTAAGGATTGGCATGTTGTCTTCAAGGATTCCTGACAGCATCGGGACATCCAGAGGCTTCAGGAATCGGCAGTTAACTACCTTGACAGACACTCCTTGCTTCTCAAGTTGGTCCGCAGCAGCGAGTGCCATCGGAATGGTCGTTCCAAATGTCAGGATGGCTGCGTCATCCCCTTCCCTTAGAACCTCCCAGGTTCCGATAGGAATCTCCCTTAGCGACTCTTCCATCTCGACTCCAAGCCCATTCCCTCTTGGGAAACGGAGTGCGATCGGTCCATCATCATACTTCAGTGCTGTGTAGACAAGGTGCTGGCCCTCATTTTCATCCTTTGGCATCATCAGGACCAGATTGGGGAGGTGCCGCAAAAAGGCAATATCAAAGACACCCTGATGCGTCTCACCATCTGCGCCAACCAGGCCGGCACGGTCGATGCCAATGAAGACATTCAGGTTTTGCCGGCAAATATCATGGACTACCTGGTCGTAGGCACGCTGAAGGAAAGTTGAATAGATGGCAAGGAATGGCTTCATGTTTTGAGTAGCCAGCCCAGCGGCAAAGGTGGCTGCATGCTGTTCGGCAATTCCCACATCAAACATCCGATCCGGGAATTCACTTGCGAATCCTTCAAGTTTGGAGCCGACAGGCATCGCAGGGGTAATGGCAACGATGCGTTTATCTTCCCTTGCCACTTTTCGGACGGTCTCACTCACAAGCGCGCTCCATGCAGGGGGGCTGCTTTTAGGCTTGACGAAAGCACCAGTCTCCGTTTTATAAGGGCCTGTCCCATGCCATGTACCAACCTTGTCAGCCTCCGCAGGCTGATACCCTTTCCCTTTCTTCGTGATGACATGAAGAAGCACAGGGCCATCACATTTTTTCGCATACGCGATGTTTTCAAAAAGATCCTCATAGTTGTGGCCGTCAATAGGACCAAGATAGGTAAAACCAAGTTCTTCAAAAAACATACCAGGAACAAACATGTACTTAAGGCTGTCCTTGATTCTTTCCGCAGTGCCAGCAAGCTGGTTTCCAACCGCCGGAACCTTCTTTAAAAGCACTTCAAGTTCATCTTTGACCCAGTTATATTTTCCCGCAGTCCTCAGCCTGCCAAGCACATTATGGATAGCACCTACGTTCGGGGCGATAGACATTTCATTGTCATTCAGGATGACGATCACTTTTTCTTTTTCATGGCCAATGTGGTTAAGTGCCTCGAGGGCCATTCCCCCAGTAAGGGCACCGTCGCCAATCACTGGGACAACGTGGGTATTCTCACCCTTGATATTGCGCGCCACGGCCATGCCCATCGCTGCTGACAGCGAGGTTGAGCTGTGCCCTGTCTCCCAGACATCATGCTCGCTCTCCGACATTTTCGGAAAACCGCATAGTCCTTTATATTGCCTTAATGTATCAAATTGACAGGCACGGCCTGTCAATATCTTATGCACATACGACTGATGTCCAACATCCCAGATAATCTTGTCTTGAGGGCTGTTGAAACATTTATGCAATGCAATCGTAAGTTCGACAACCCCGAGGTTTGGGCCGATATGACCTCCTGTTTTCGATAGCTTCTCGATTAGGAATTTTCTGATGTCTTCGCCCAGCGATTCCAGTTCTTTCATGGACAGGTCTTTTAGGAATGAAGGGTCTTTTATCGATAAAAGATCCATACCGGACCACTCACTTTCATTTCTGACTTGTTACGTACTTTTTGGTAATCAGGTTGGATTATAGCATAAAACAGCCATGAGTCTCAATGGTTTGGTAGTTTCAGGACTTTCTAAGACCGATTAAATTCGTAATTTGTTCAAGCATATCGGTATCAAGCCCTGTCTGAGCCAATAATTCCTTTGCCTGTCCAATATGTACATCCAATGCTTCCTTTGCCCCATCGAGGCTTAGCAAGGCGGGATATGTGCTTTTTTCGTTCAGTGCATCGCTCCCAACCCGCTTGCCAATCTCAGCCTCAGTTCCAACAAGGTCAAGGATGTCATCCCTGATTTGGAATGCCAAGCCTATATGATGGGCAAAAGTCTCAAGCTTACGTTTTACTTCGGCGGAAGCATCTGCGATTTCAGCTCCTGCTATGACACTGTACATGAGCAGCCTGCCCGTTTTGTTGATATGGATATACTCCAGTTCCTTAAGCGTTAGCTGCCTGCCTTCGCCCTCCATATCGGCAATCTGCCCGCCGACCATTCCCCCTGCACCAGCTGCATCCGAAAGCCCGGCAACCAAAGACAGCTTTGTTTCCCCATCCGCAACTTCTGCCGGAAGCTGGGCAAGAAGCTTAAAGCTCAGGGTAAGCAGGGCATCCCCGGCGAGTATGGCGGCTGCTTCGCCAAATACCTTGTGGTTTGTCGGTTTCCCCCGCCTTAAATCATCATTATCCATGCTTGGCAAATCATCATGGATAAGGGAATATGTATGGACCATCTCAATTGCTGCGGCTGCATCAAGCCCCTTTTCAGGCTTGCATCCGAATGCCTTGAGCGTGGCGAACAATAAAAGGGGCCTGATCCTTTTCCCGCCGGCTTCAAGTGAATAAAGCATGGCTTCCTTTAACGTTCCCGGAGCATCCAGCTTGTTCACAGCCTCGCTTAGACGGTTTTCCAGCAGGGTCTTGTATTGCTGTGAAAATTGTTCAAGAGTTTCTTTTTGCACGGCTATTCCTCCTCGGAGATGGAAAAATCGGCAGCCTGTCCATCGTCTGTCAGAACTTGCGTCAGCTGTTCTTCCACATGTTTTAATTTGTTATGGCAAAGCTTGGACAGCTCCATCCCCTCTTTATAAAAGGAAATCGCCTCTTCCAAAGGAACATCTCCTTCTTCAAGCTTCTCCACTATCTGTTCAAGTTTTTCCATCGCTTCTTCAAAAGTCAACACTTTATCCTCTGCCATTTTGCTCACTCTCCTCGACATTTTTCACAATACAGCTGATCTGTCCATCAGGAAGCTTAACCGTCAGGGGATCATTAGCTTTAACCTGGGAAGGGTGCTTGATCAGCCTGCCCTCTTCCGTATAGGCGAGGCTGTACCCCCTTTCCATGATTTTCAGCGGATTCAACGCTTCAAGAGTGGATACCAGACCTGCAAACTCCCGTTGCTTTTCAGACAGGATAGCGGCCATGGCCCGCTTCAGTTCCCTTTCCTGGCGCTGATGCGCTTCACTGGAATGCTTTAGCAGCTCCTCGGGATGATTCCGCTCCAGACGCCTTGTTAGCTGCATGAGGCTTTCGGCTTTTGATTCCGCAAGTTTTCCGGCACCTCTGACCAAAGTCTCGGTCAACCGGTCCACTTGTTCAAGCTTTTGTTCATACAGCCTTCTGGGAAAACGGAACGCGTATGATTTTCTCAGCCTCCCATATCTGCCTTGTTCAAAATTGACTTTTTCCTTCATCGCCCTGATCAATCTGGACTGCCTGTTCAATACCTTTTCCATTAAATCATCTATATGCGGCACTGCCAGTTCCGCGGCTGCAGTAGGAGTAGGTGCACGCATATCAGCAACGAAATCGGCAATCGTAAAATCTGTTTCGTGCCCTACTGCTGAAATGACAGGGATTCTTGAAGCAAAAATGGCCCTGGCCACAGCTTCCTCATTAAAGGACCACAGCTCCTCTATGGAACCTCCCCCGCGTCCAACGATAAGCACGTCAATATCGCTTCTCCTGTTGGCTGTCTCAATCGCCCTGACAATGGAGGAAGCTCCCTGGCTCCCTTGGACCAGCGCCGGGAATATCAGAATATCCGTTATCGGGTATCTGCGTTTAAGTGTCGTTAACACATCCCGAATGGCTGCACCTGTGGGCGAAGTAATCACACCGACCTTTTGCGGGTATTTAGGGAGGGGCTTTTTGTATCCTGGCAAAAATAAACCCTCTTTTTCAAGGCGTGCCTTTAATTGTTCATAAGCAAGGAATAAATCCCCCACCCCATCAGGCTGCATTTCTTTAACATAAACCTGGTATTGGCCGCTCGGTTCGTAAACAGTGATTTCTCCCCTTATAAGTATCTTCATCCCATTCTCCGGACGGAATTTCATACCTTTGTTAAAGCTTGAGAACATAACTCCCAGGATGCGGGCTTTTTCATCCTTAAGGGTGAAATACATATGCCCGCTTGAATGCTGTTTAAAGTTGGAGATTTCTCCTTTAACCAAAATATCCTGAAGATGCGGATCGGCATCGAATTTACGTTTAATATATTTCGTTAATGCGTGTACAGTCAAATAACGGTGTTCATCCATTTTTCATCCCTGCCTTTTTGACCAGCCATTGGCCAGCCTGAAAATCCTTGATAAACAGCAGAAAGCAAATCTATAGCAAAAAAAGCCGCCCATACCTATTATAGGTTTAGATCCATCATTCGTCACTTTGGAGAAGGAGTGGACTCAAAACCTGCCAGGATGGGGCAGCTGCTATTTTATTGAACCCACTGCGCTCCAGGGTTGGATCATATGGGTGCGCAGCGTTGGGATTTTTCTCACTTACTCAAAGCCTGAAGTCTGGAAAGGTGGTTTTTTGCGGATTTCAGTGTATTGTACATCAGCATGGTAATCGTCATTGGCCCTACTCCTCCAGGTACTGGAGTGATATAGCCTGCCTTTTCCTTCACTTCCGCAAAAGCGACATCCCCGCATAGTTTCCCCTCACTATTGCGGTTGATCCCTACATCAATGACGACTGCACCAGGTTTTACATGGCCGGCTTTTATGAAGTCGGCCTTGCCGACTGCCGCAATCAGGATGTCAGCCTGGTTTGTGTGGTAAGCAAGGTCTGTTGTCCTGGAGTGGCAGTAGGTAACCGTTGCATTCTCATTCAGCAAAAGCTGCCCTACAGGCTTCCCGACAATATTGCTCCTGCCTACCACGACAGCATGCTTCCCTTCGATGCTGATTCCGGCTTCTTTTAACATAACCATGATTCCATAGGGTGTGCAGGAAATGAAAGCATCCTGTCCGGTCATCATTCGGCCCACATTGACTGGATGGAAACCATCGACATCCTTTTCGGGCGATATGGCTTCGATTACCTTCGTTTCACTGATATGGGGCGGCAGCGGAAGCTGGACGAGGATTCCATGAATGGAATCATCTTCATTCAACTGCGCAATTTTCCCGAGAAGCTCCTCTTCATTGACGCTGTCGGGGTATTCAATCATAACCGAGTGCATCCCAAGTTCCTTGCAAGTTTTTTGCTTGGATTTGACATAGGTTCTCGATGCCTGGTTATCCCCTGCCAGGATTACTGCCAATCCCGGGGTGATTCCTGCTTGCTTCAGCTCTTCAACTTCCTTTGAAATTTCAAGTTTTTTCTTCCTGGCAACTTCTTTGCCATCAATGATCGTTGCAGTCATGTCATATCCCCCTTTATTATTCGAAGAGGAAGGACCCAGCAGGCATTATTGGAGCGGTTCCTCACAGATTCTGTTTTACTTTTGAGAGTACCCCATTAATAAATTTACTGGATTGGTCATCCCCATAAATTTTTGCTATTTCAATTGCTTCATCCATAACCACATTGGCCGGCACTTGCTCTTTGCAATACATCAATTCATAGACCGCAAGGCGCAGCAAGCTTCTGTCCACATGGGCAAGGCGGTCGATTGTCCAGTTTTCCAATTGCCTTTTAATGGCACTGTCAATTTCATCCTTATGGCTTACAGTACCTTCGACCAGTTGGGTCAGATAGGCATCCTTCTTCTCTTCCTCCAGCACATGCTCAATCGCATCGTTGATTTCCGCTTCGCTTATATCAATCTGAAACAAGGCTTGCAAGGCCTTTTCCCGGGCTGTTCTTCTTTTCATTTTCATAACTCCTTTACGGGCAGTTGCCTGTCCCTTTCTAACTAGATAATAGCATACCATCCGCTTGATGCGAATGGCTCCCTATTTATTTTTACTTTTCCGGGAAACTTTATCAAGTCCATCAGGCAAAAGCCGTAAAAATATTTCAAGCAGCACCCTTTGCAGAGTATCGGCAGACTTTCATCCAGCTGCAGGAATCCGCAAAAAAGCCAAAGACATGGCGTCCTTGGCTTTTTTGTTTACATTTCCTGTTCGTAATCGTTTTCAGGCTTTTGGGTTTCAAATTGAATCCCTACGACATGGATATTGACTTCAGCTGCTTCGAGGGCTGTCATATTGAGAAGAGCCTGGCGGATATTATCCTGGATTTTTTGGGCAACCACAGGGATTGAAATGCCAAACTTCATCATGCAATAAACATCCACCTTGATGCCTTCATCGGAAAGTTCCACTCTGACTCCCTTACCGTGATTCTTTTTGCCCAGCCTTTCAACCACGCCAGCAGCAAATCCGCCGCGCATTTGTGAAACGCCCTCCACCTCTGAAGCAGCGATTCCGGCAATCACTTCGATGACTTCCGGAGCGATTTCCACCTTGCCAAGACTGTTTTCACCCTGGTTCATTTCTAGTACCCGCTGTTCACTCATTGCTTGCACCTCCTGCTTATTCTTCAGACATCACATCATACAGCTCCAGAAACTTTGTATTGAACTGGCCATCCACAAACTGCTCGTGGCTGAGCAATTTTAAATGGAACGGAATCGTGGTGTGAATTCCTTCAATCACGAATTCGGCCAGAGCTCTCTTCATACGGCTGATCGCTTCCTCGCGGGTGCTGCCGTATGCAATTACCTTCGCAATCATCGAATCATAATAAGGAGGGATTGTATAGCCCGGATAAGCGGCAGAGTCCACCCTCACACCAAGGCCTCCTGGCGGCAGGTACATTTTGATTTTCCCCGCTGATGGCATGAAGTTCTTGGCAGGGTTTTCCGCATTGATCCTGCACTCAATTGCCCAGCCATTGAAAACGACCTCATCCTGTTTCAGGCTGAGTTTTTCGCCAGAAGCCACCCGGATTTGCTCCTTGATCAAGTCTACTCCAGTAACCATTTCGGTAACAGGATGCTCCACCTGGATTCGGGTATTCATTTCCATAAAATAAAACTTGCGATTGCGGTAATCATATATAAATTCTACCGTGCCAGCGCCTGTATAAGCAACTGCTTTTGCTGCTTTTACCGCAGCTGTCCCCATTTCCTCACGGATTTCGCCATCAAGCGCAGGGGATGGAGTCTCTTCTAAAAGCTTTTGAAGACGGCGCTGAATCGAGCAGTCCCGTTCACCAAGGTGGATGGTATTGCCGTAATTGTCGGCCATGACCTGGATTTCCACATGGCGGAAATCTTCAATATATTTTTCAATATAAACCCCGGGATTTCCAAAAGCTGTGTTTGCTTCCTGCTGGGTGATATTGATCCCCTTGATGAGGTCCTCCTCCGTCCGGGCTACCCGGATCCCTTTACCGCCGCCGCCGGCTGTGGCCTTGATAATCACAGGATAGCCAATTTCCCCGGCTAATTCAACTGCCTCGTCGGTGTTTTTGATGATTCCTTTTGATCCTGGTACAATCGGAACATTTGCTTCCCGCATCGTTTCCCTGGCAACGTCTTTTGTCCCCATTTTCTGGATTGCCTCCGGGGTCGGTCCGATGAAAATGATATTGCATTCACGGCAAAGTTCGGCAAAGTCGGCGTTTTCCGCCAGGAACCCGTACCCGGGATGGATGGCATCACAGCCTGTGAGTTTAGCGACGCTGACAATGTTCGTGAAATTCAGGTAACTGTCCTTTGATGATTTAGGTCCAATGCAATACGCTTCATCAGCGAGCTGGACATGCAGGGATTCCTTATCAGCCTCAGAGTAGACCGCTACCGATTCGACCCCAAGCTCGCGGCAGGCACGGATAATCCGGACAGCGATTTCTCCCCTGTTGGCAATCAATACTTTTTTTATCATGGCATTCACGCTCCTTATTCAGGTTTAACCAGGAATAAAGGCTGGCCATATTCCACAAGCTGGCCGTCTTTTGCGAGCACTTCCACAATTTCCCCGTTAATTTCCGCTTCAATTTCGTTAAATAGCTTCATTGCTTCCACGATGCATACGATGGAATCCTTGCTTACTTTTGCACCCGGCCTGACGTATGGGTCGGTGTCCGGTGAAGGTGATTGATAGAACGTTCCGACCATCGGCGAAGTGATTTTATGTAAATTTTCACTTTCCTGGACTGCTTCTTTAAGAACTTCCTGCTTTGGTTCCTCTTTTTGTACAGGTGGCGCTGCCTGTGCTGGCGGAGCCGCCTGGACAGCTGGAGCAGGGGCTGCTGGAACAGCTAATGCAGTCTGTGCCTGCTCAACGAGTACCTGCTTGACTTCACCCTTCTTTTTCATCTTGATTTTGGCTCCGTCAAGCTCATACGAAAATTCGTCAATGCTGGATTGGTCGATAAGCTTGATCAATTCTCTTATTTCTTGTACTTTTAACATTTCTGGCACCCCTTGTCCATTTTATGTAAGATTAAGACTAGATACTAACACTATACGATAATACCATGCCTTTATTCAATATGTTACTATAAACCATAAAGTCTGTTTATTACCTCTATTTTAATATTTTCTGAATAAAATGGGAAATGAATCTCAAAATAAAATAAAGTTATTGGAATTATTGCCTTCGACAGGGCATTTGAGACATTTTTACTGAAAAATAAATAAAGCAGGCCGGGGTAAATTTTTCCCCGGCCTTTCTTTTTCGATTATTTTTCCGGCTGGAAGGTTACAGCCACCGCCTGATAGGCACCAAGCTCGCTTCTTACCATCTGGATGATTTCATTTGCTTCTGCTGGTGTATGGTCCTGGGCCTTTACGGTAATCCGAACCTTTTCGCCATCAGCGCGTACCAGGGCATCTTCATACCCCATGGTCTTAATCAGTGTTTCAAGTACATTTTCTTTCTTTGAGATGGTGTCCAGATCCTTCATTTCATCATACGCCTTATTCCGCTGTTCGACTGGAAGGTCAGTGGATGCCACAATAGCCTGCAATTCAGCCTTTCTTTGGCTTCGCTGATCCTCAAGGTCAAGCCTTAAGGCCTCGAACTGCTCATCGCTGGCGATTCCGGAAATCACGGCGTCCTCATCGCTCGTTTTCACCGACTTTCCGTCTTCCTTCGCCGTTTCTTCACTAACATTCTCTTTCTGTTCCTCTACATTTGCAAGGTTTGAGCGGTTTGGTTCAGGCGAAGTGATATAATAGACACTTAGGACAACGACAAGACTCAACATGGTCAACAGCCAGACTGTTTGTTTTTTTAATAGCATTCTTTAATCCCCCTTGGTTTTTTTAGGCATAACCGCGACCCGATGACTGGGAACATCGAGTACCCTGGTAACTGCTTCGATAATCCATTTTTTCACCTGGACATTTTCAGCTCCCTTGGCGACGATGAGGACACCGCGGATAGCTGGTTTTTTCGTCTCAAGGACAATGGGTGTTTCATTTTCTCCCTTTCTGACGATGACAAGCTGCTCATCTTTTGAAAGGTCCTCCACTCCACGTTTCCCGCCCTCGCGGTCAATCTCATCTGTCTTCTGGGATTGGGTCACCGAGTTTTTCTCAAGCACCTTTTTTTCGGTAGCGTCAACATTGACAACGACTGTGACGTCCTCGACGCCCATGATTCCTTCCAACGCTTCCTTTAGCTGGTTTTCGTAAGCTTCCTCGTATACCTTTATTATGCTCGTTTCCGAGTTGTTTTTCTGGCCGAATGCCGGTGCATCCTCCCCTGCCCCATGCTGGCTGAAGACCGCCATATCATTCTCTGGCCCCTTTTGATTTCCAAACATGTTACCCAAAAGCATAACTGCTATTCCAAACACGATCACAATCAGAAGATATGGATATTTGCCCGTTTTCTTTTCTGATGACTCCTGATTGAACAGCTGTTTCTTCAACCAGGTAATCGGCCCTTTATCATTGCTCATCCCTGTTCTATGCCCCCCCTTTTACGACAATTTGTATAGATGATTGCGGAACATTCCATTTTTCTGCCAGAAGAGAGGAAATCTCTTCATTTAATCTAGTGTTCTGGTCTGCTTGAAGGGGTTGGGCTGTATCAATTTCTACTTCTTTTACAACGGCCACTGCCGCATCCCCATCCCCGTCGCTGACAACCTCCACCATGATCGACTGGAGATTTTGAGGGGACAGATTCTCTTCTGCTTCATCAGCTGTTACCTCGATTCCTGCAATTTTCATGCCGTGCCTTGCCATCAACTCCTCCTCTGCGTCCAGTTTCAGTTGGACAGCTGTTTGTTCTAAAATATATGCATGTTGGGAGGCTTGTATTTCTTTTTTCTTTGATTCTATTAAATTTTCCATCTTTTTTGTTTGGACCGGATTTTGGTAATTTGAGAGCGAGGACAGGGAGGCTTCAAAATCACTGGAGAAAATTTTCATGATGGGTGACAAAATGATGGAGATCAAAAGGAGACCGATAACCACTTTCACATATTTTTGCAAACTGGAGTTCGGCAGCAGCATGTCGATAACCGTTGCCAGCAGAATGAACAGGATGATATTGGTAATCCACTCTTTAAGAAATTCCATCTCGCCCCTCCTATCGAACCATCATTGTCAGATTACCGGCTGCCACAATGACTGTGATGCTAAGGAAAAACATCAGGGAGACGATTGCCAGCGCTGCGAAAACATAGAGAATCGCTTTGCTGATCACATCCAGGCAGGCGATGACCGGGCCGCCGCCCAAAGGCTGAAGGATAGCGGCAGCGAATTTATAAATAAAGGAAATAAGCAGAATTTTGACTGCAGGAAACGCCGCAATAAACAGCAGGATGACCACACCTGCAAGTCCAACCGTATTCTTCAGCAGCACGGATGCGCTGATAACAGTGTCAGCTGCATCAGTAAAGACCCTCCCAATCACCGGAATAAAATTGCCAGTGATAAACTTGGCCGTCTTTATCGCAATTCCATCCGATACAGCTGTGGCAGCCCCCTGAACGGAAATCACTCCAAGAAACACTGTCAAGAACAGCCCGAGAAGGCCGATGCTCCAATTACGGAGCAGTCCCGCCAGCTGGGTGACCTTATAATGCTCTGTCAGGATGCTGACGATGCTAAGGATTGCGGACAGCAGCAGGAGCGGAAGCACCACGTACTGAATGAACATCCCGCTTGTATTCATTAAAAATAAAATAACCGGATGGAAAAACGATGCTGACACCAGCCCGCCGGAAGCTGCAATAAGGGCAAGAAGCAGGGGAATCAACGCAAGGATGAATTGAATCATCGTTTCTATCGCCTTATTGGTGTAGTCCATGACAACATGAAAACTATTAAGTGCAATGATAATCAGCACCATGAACACAATCGCATAGGCAACCTTGCTGACCGTGCTCTTTTCAAAGGAATTCTGCAAAGTCTGCAAAAAGATGCTGAAGATGGTAAGGAGCACAAGCGAGCCAAGCAGCTTCCCATTTGCGACAAATTCATGAAACATGAATTTGACAATGCCTGTCAGCCAATCTTTCAGGCTGAACTCTTTCTCGCCTTTGATAAAGTCATCCAGGCTTCCTTTCTGGCTCTCAGGAAGGAAGCCTCCATATTCAGTGAGAATATCACTCCAAAACTGCTGAAGTTCATCGATTTGGAGCGCATCAAGCTGTTCATCCGCCATGGCCTCTGCCGTGGCGGGCGGCACCTGTCCAACTGCAGCTTGTACACCAGGTGCAGGGAAGAACAAGACCAGCAGTACGATGCCGAATAAAGCACCCAGTACATACTTCATATTTTCACCCCTGATCGTGTTCATCCTGGAATCAACCGGAGAATAGTCTCAATCATAACAGTTAGGATAGGGATGGCCATGGCAAGAATAAGGATCTTTCCTCCCAATTCAATTTTGGAAGCAATTGCCCCTTGTCCGGCATCTTTCGTAATCTGGGCCGCAAATTCCGCGATATAGGCGATGCCAATAATCTTTAAAATGGTCTCCACGTAGATAAGGTTCACTTTTGCATCTGAAGCCAGTCTCTCAATCATGTTGATGATCAGGTAGATTTGGTCGACGAGGAACAGGAAGATGGCGCAGCCGGTAAATACAATCAGCAAAAAGGCGAAATTAGGCTTTTGTTCTTTTAAGATGAGAGCCAGGAAGGTGGCCACAAGTGCCGCTCCTGTTATTTGCAAGATTTCAATCGCAAGACCCTCCCTTATCACTGGAATAGGAAAACAGATTTTATTTTATCAAACAGGTCGTCAACGATTGAGGCCACCATAAAGAGAATATAGATGAAACCAAACAGTGTAACCCACTGGGCATACTCCTTCTTGCCCACCTGGTCTAAAATCGTATGCAAAAACGCGACAACAATACCGACACCCGCAATTTTAAAAATGATATCGACTTCCAACCCCATCTTGTCTTCCTCCTATTAACTACATCAATAAGATGATTAGTAACAATCCGGACAAAAACCCTAGACTCTTGACCATTTTTTCATATTTAAACTGGCGATCGCATGCATCCGCTTCCTCCCTCTCCAGATGTGTCATTGTCAGGTTGATTTGTTTTTGCTGGGAGTAGCGATCATGGCGTCCCAATGTTTCCCCAAATTGCTTGAGTATTTCAAATTCCCCCCGCCTTAGCGCAGTGTCCTTCCAGGTGAGTTTCAGGCTCTCCTCCCAGGCAGCGCCGGCTGTTGTTTCGGCATTTTCCAGCTTGGTGGCAAAGGTGGAAAAAATGGAGGAAACAGGCTTTGTAAGCTGGGTTCCGATTTTTCTGGAAGCTTCATGGAGAGGTGCATGGCCAAACATGATTTCTGCTTCAAGCGCCTGTAGGGCCGATTTCAGCTGCCTCAGCTGCCTGGGCCGTTCACTCAAATGCCTTGATGCCTCTATGCCCGTCCAAGTGGTAGCAGCAATAATCAATGCTGCACCAAATAATTTGATCATTTTAGGTCACCTTCGCTTTAAGATAGAACTCTTGTTTATTTCCATCCTTGATTGAAGCAACCGTACCTGGTCCTGTTGTTCTTGACAGTTCAATGAAACGCTGAAAAATGCCCTGCTGTATAATCGGCCTCAAGGTTGGGCGCCTTTCGATGTCCTCAAGTTTATTTCCGTGCGTGGTCATGACTAGCTTTATGCCGGCATTGACAGCCTCCATGATGGCAGCCGCATCTTCCTCTCTGCCGATTTCATCCACAATCAGCACATCAGGGCTCATGGAACGGATCATCATCATCATTCCTTCCGCTTTGGGACAGGAATCAAGGATATCGACTCTTGGACCAAAAGTAAGCTGCGGAATGCCATTCACACAGCCGGCAATCTCGGATCGCTCATCCACGATTCCCACTTTCATGGATGGAACACGCAGCCTTGGGCAGCCGGTCGAAATCAGTCTGGCTATGTCCCGCAATAAAGTCGTTTTTCCAGTTTGGGGAGGCCCGATAATCATGGTGTGAAGCCATCCCTGGTCGAAAATTTGCGGGGCAATTTGTTCAGCAATCCCAATTTTCTCCCGGGCAATCCTTATATTAAAGGACGAAACATTTCTAATCGCTTTCACTCTGCCTTCTTCCAATATTACTTTTCCGGCTAAGCCGACCCTGTGCCCGCCTGCAATGGTGATATAGCCTCGCTTCAATTCCTCTTCAAGGGTATACATGGAAAAATTCCCGAGCTTATTAAGCAGCTGAACACCATCTTCGGGAGTCACGATGTACGGCAAAAAGACAGGTTTTCCGCGAGCCGTCAATTCCAGCGGCCTTTGGATCCTCACACGGATCTCTTCCGGTCCCTGCTCATGAAATAAGGGAACCTCACTGAGGACGTCACAAATTCGTTTAGGCAAAAAAGACATAATCTCCTGCATATCTATTCCTCCTGACTAATCCCTCCCATTACTTAAAATGTATGCACGCTTGGACACATTATGACTTCGCGCCAAGTGTTGAATGAGACAAATTCAGCTTTCAGCAAAGGGTTAAAGGTTGAGGCAGCACATATATAGGAAGAAACAGAAAATAATAAAGGGGAAGGAGGGTTGTCCATGGTAAATGATCATAAGACTTTTCAGAAAAAGCAGAGGGACCTAAAAAACCGGTATATCGGAGGAGCACGCGACAATCAAACCCCACGCCAGTCCGACCCTGAATATAACAACGGAAATAATACCGATATATCACCAGGTGCCACAGGCAGGGAATAGACAACAAAACAAAGCCAAGGCGGCCATACCTATGGCCAGAACGATTTTTGAGCCCGAAAAAAGCCCGGAACCTGAAGTCCCGGGCCTTCCTTATCGATATGCGCTTACCAGATCTAATAGCCCCTCTTTCGTTATGGGCCCTTTATAATGTTCCCGAATCACGCCATCTTTGTCAATTACGAAGGTTTCCGGCTGGCCAGTTACCGCGAACTGGTCTTTGACATCCATCTTGTAATCAAACAGATAGGTAGAGGTGGTTTTGTGCTTTTCAGTAAATTTCTTTACCCGGTCCCTCGTCTCTCCCAAATCAATGATAAGGAGTTGGATTTCTTCCCCGTATTCCTGCTCGAACTTCTCCAGTTCAGGAGCCTCGTCCACGCAAGGACCGCACCAGGTGGCGAAGAAATTGAGCACCACGACCTTCCCTTTGAACTCGGACAGGCTTCTCATCTCCCCTTCCATATCCTCAAGCTGGAAGTCGGCCGCTATTTCGCCAAGCCCCGAAGCGCTATTTCCTTTATCAAGGTTTATTGCAAAATAGGCAAAGGCACTGATGATCATAAGCAGGACCAATATTCGGGCTAATTTATTCTTCATCGTCTGCCTCCCTACTCCACAAATTGACGGAGATTTTGCTTCACAGTAATTAAGTGGTCCTTGTAGGCCTCAAGTTTGGCCTGGTATTCCCCGGCGCCTATTTTTCCGTGGGAATTTCTTTCTTCAAGCTCCGCAATCCTATCCATGATCGCATTCTGTCTGGCCAGAAGCTGCCGGAACTCGGACTCATCATGGTCTTCACCAAGCTTTTTTCCTTCAAGCTGGCTCTTCCATCTAAAATACGAATAATAGCCAATCCCTGCAATTGCAATGACTCCCAAGACAATCATAAGGATATGAGGGTTAAACCTTTTCAATGGCGACTGATCCCACATTCTGATATGCCCCGGGTTATGGAATTCCGGAGAAGTTTTCGTGACAGTGCTGCCCGTTTGCCCAGACTCCTTCAAAGGCTGGGCATTCTGGGGAGCCTCTGTTGAAGCAGCGGCAGGCTGAACATCTTTCGAATAGGAAAACTTGATTTCCCTGCCCGCCTCAATATTAGCCACATTGTAGAGCCAATAGGACGTTCCGTCAATTTGCATCGTCTGTGGTGCGCCTATGTTTGCATCGGCAAACATCAAACTTCCTATATCTTCCCCTATAAGGATCTGCATGGCTTCGAGGGAATAGTCCGGCTGCAGCACCACAGGGACACCCGCTGGAATTTCATAGCTGTAGGAAAGAACTTGTGATTCGTTTGGCTGGATCGGCTTGGAAGTCGAAAAAGAGTCATTGCGCTTGATTACCCCTGCAGCATCTTCCTGTACCTGCAGGTTTATGGCGCCGGGAGGAAGCAGGATTGTCAGGACTCCTTCTGCTCCTTCGCCATTGTATACCTCACTGCCAATATTGGAATAGGTGACCATGTGCTTAACGATGATGTTGCCGTCTTCCTTAGGATCGACAACAAGATAATGCATATCAACCCGAATTTGCTCTGCAATGGCTTCAGCCTGTATTAAGGGTATGAACATGAGAGATAGGAACAGGATGGCAATTCTCTTCATTTCATTCCATCTCGCTTGTTCAGTTTGTATGTTTTTATCGTTTCCTCTATTTCCCGCTCCACTTCCGCCTTCAAGCTGTTATCAGGTTCATGGGACGTTTTTTGCTCATTTGCCCTAATCATCTTGGCAACCTGGATTTCATATTGTTTTTTTAAATGAAAATAATCAGTATCTGACAGTTTCCCCATTTTATGATCAAATTCCAATTCGTTTAAGGTGGTTAACAATTCCTCCTTGGAATGGTTCTCGTTTATTGGGTTGGATTGCTTGGTTGCATACACATCCCAAGTAAAATAAGGGGATGCCGTCAGAAAGAGCGAGACAAGCACAAGAGCTGCCGTCAGAACCATCGGGATAATTGTAATCTCTGGCATTTTTGTTCACATCCTAAAGGTACTTTTTGCGTTCCTCATCAATGATGGAAGAAATAATTTCTTCCTCTACTTCATCCTCTATTGCCAGGTCTTCCTCCGGGGTGCTTTCTTTCCCCCGGCTGTTCACCCATCTGCGAAGGAGAAGGAATATCCCTGTCCCTGCACCCCCTATGGCGGCAAATGGAAGCACCCATGCCGTCAAACTGAACCCCTTCTTTTCCGGAGCAGTAAGAATTTCTTCCCCCAGCATCCCGACGTAATACTCACGTATCTCGTCCTTATCCATTCCTTTTTTCATCATCGAGATCAAATCCGCCTTAAATGCATCCGTGTTTGCACAGCCGGCCATATCACAGGCATAATGGTCCTGACCGCAGCCGCAGGTGCACATGAACTGGGAAGCTACGGCCTTGAACTCCGGAGACTTGTAGTCGTATTCACTATTGGCCTCCGTTGCATGGGTTTGCAGCAGGAAGGATTGCAGTCCGAACAGCAGAAGCAGGAAAGAGAATGCGAATTTCCTCTTCACTTTATGCCACCTCTTTCATTACACCAGTATATTTTGGCGTGATATTCTGGTACCTTCCATTCCAGATGGCAAAGAGGGAACCGATTACGACCATGGTGGAGCCAATCCAGAGCCAGCTGATCATTGGGTTTATCTTAATGATGAAGGTAGCCGTTCCATTTTCTTCCCAGGTGCTTAACACCATGTACAAATCCTCTGCAATGGACGTATGCAGGGCCACTTCGGAAGAAGGCTGATCCCAGTTGCCGTAGAATATTTTTTCCGGCTGGAAGACTCCCAGCCTTTCCCCGTTCTTAAAAACGGTCAAATCCGCGTACACAATATCGTTGATCCCTTCCGACCGCTGGTCAAGGCGTTCGTATGTGATTCGGTAATCCTCGATATCAACAGACTCTCCAAGCTTTAACGTCTTCATTGTTTCAACATCGTAATTTTGCGAGCCAATAATGCCCATGGCGATAAACGCAATCCCAATATGGACAATATAGCCGCCATAGCGCCGCCTGTTTTTTGTCATGAGCTTGTAGAGCGCAGTCAGGATACCCTCCTTTGTCATCTTTCTCCTGGCTTTTACCCCTCTGTAGAACTCGAAATAATGGGTGATGAACAGGAAAATGATGACTCCATACCCGATTACCGCCCATGCTTTCTGGATTCCCAGCGTAACCATCAATGTCATGCCGGCAAGGCTCAGGATGGAAGGAAGCAAGAAGTTCTTTTTTAAATTCTTTGCTGATGAGCGCTGCCAGGCCAGCAGCGGGCACACGGCCATTACAAACATCATTCCAAGGAGGATCGGTGCCTGTACGGTGTTGAAAAAAGGGATCCCGACCGTAACCTTCGTGCCGCGGACGGCCTCGGATACAAGCGGGAAGATCGTGCCCCAAAAGACAGCAAAGGCCGATCCCACAAGGAGCAGGTTATTGATTAAAAAGCTGCTCTCTTTTGATACAAATGATGTGAACTCCCCGGCACTTCTTTTCAATAGATGATATCTGCTCATTAATACATAAAGGGCTCCCACTACTGCGATGCCCATGAATATCAGGAAGTACATGCCAAGGTTTGAATCAGCAAAGGCATGTACAGAGGTCAGCACTCCGCTCCTGACAAGGAAGGTTCCAAATAAAGTCAAAGCGTAAGACAGGATGATTAACGAGATGTTCCAAACCTTCAGCATATTTTTCCGTTCCTGGATCATGACGGAATGAAGGAAGGCTGTTGCGGTCAGCCATGGCATAAAGGATGCATTTTCAACCGGGTCCCATGCCCAGTATCCTCCCCACCCCAGTTCCACATAAGCCCATTGTCCGCCCAGGATGTTGCCAAGAGTCAGGAATAGCCACGCAATGATGGTCCACCGTCTGGTCATTTTTATCCAGAAGTCGTCCATATTTTTCAAGATCAAGGCAGCCATGGCAAAAGCAAACGGCACGGCTAATCCCACGTATCCAAGGTAAAGCGTGACAGGATGTACAATCATGCCCGGATTCTGAAGCATCGGATTCAGTCCCCTGCCTTCAGCAGGCACATAATCAAGCATGGTGAATGGCTGGGCCACAAAGCCAAGCACAATGAAAAAGAAAATCGTATTGACAAGCAAGATGGCAGAAATATATGGAACCATTGGATTGCCTTTCATTTTTCTGGAGTAGGCAATCATGGCGGTATACATGGTTAAAAAGAATGTCCATAACAACAGGGAGCCTGAATTCCCCGCCCACAGGGCAGCCAGCTTATACCCCATTGGAAGTTCACTGCTCGTGTAATTATTGACATATTCATAGACAAATTGGGAGGTTCCCAAAAAATAGAGCAATACAGCCGCTGCGACTGCTGTACAAATAAAGACAGCCAGCACACCGCCTTTTCCGCTGTTGACAAGCCGCTGCTGTTTGGTTTTAATGCCTGCCATAAGGATGACCAGGGAATAAACAGCCAGGGCCAGCCCTAAATAGATTGCTGTGTTACCCAGTAAATACATATTGTCCACCTTCTTCTAGTCTCGGTCTGTTCCCTCTTCCGGGGACTTGTCCAGTTTGTCTTTATGGAATTCAGGGTCATAATTTTCCATATCTTCGCCTTCATATTTCGAAGGACATCTTGTTTTTACAGTTTCAGCCTCAAACGTCCCGTCTTCTTTAATGAAGCCTTGGAGAATCGCAATGACACCTTCAGAGAAATTGTCAGGCTTTACACCTTTGTGGGCTACCCTCAGCCTGTTTCCTTCCTCGTCCTGAACATCAAATTCCAGAAGAATTTCATCCGCGTTCCATTTGATCGACTCCTCGATAAGCAAGCCTTCAACTGTAATATAGTTCTCTTTGTACTTCTCGCCATTCTCCACTAGCTCCTTCAATTTCAGTTCCACTCCGCTGGATGCCGGGGTTGCCGCCAGAAGCAATAATAGAATGGCCCCGGCGATTGCAAATCCGCCAATCATGACAAGAGTGTTCTTTTTCATTACTCTCACTCCTTTAAATTAGTTTTCTCATTTTTTCTTCATATGTTTTTTCGTCAATTTTTCCAGTCAAGAGCTTGTTCCGCAGCTGTTTCTTCTCTTCGGCAATGTCCCTGGCTTTAGGAGCAGCATAACCTGCTTTTCTGGCAGCAGTTTTGCTGCGGTTATTTTGCGCTTTCGTGTTCGGTGCCTTGCCCCTAAGGCCAAAATAGATGAAGGCCCCGGCAATGATGACGGATATTCCGATAATAATAGCTCCGGCTGTTCCGATGATTGGAGAGGTTGCAGGCGTTCCCGAACTGTTTTGAAGCGCCGGCTCCCCTTCATTTGACCCATTATGGTTTTCATCATTTGGTGGGGTCTGCTTGCTGATCAGGGAAAGCGTCGATTCGTGGCCATCTTTTATGTAGGATGCCGTATATGAAACAGGCTTGTCCTTCTTGACATTCGAATACTGGAAATGATGAAGTTCTTGGCCGTAATCGCTCTTGGATATATTATCCGCCTGCTGATTAAGCTTGAATGCTTCCGCCTTGACAGGATTGAAAACGATGATGTTCAACTGGTCAATTCCGGCAGGAGGGTTGTAGCTGAATTCAAACTCCTTTTCTGCTCCGGAAACCTTGAACGGACTTGAATAATATTCAATGACAAACTGGTAGTTTTGTCCCTTTTTTATGCCCTCGGCAGGCTGCCATGTCAACACTCCCTTTTCTTTATCGACCTTGTAGGGACGCTGGATTTCCGGCTTATCGTCTGCAGGGAACTCGGCAACAAGATACACGCTGAAATTCCCATCTTCCGCAGGGACCGGGAATTCAAGTTCACCTTTAAAATCCTGCCCGCTCTCGTTCGTGATTGTTCCGTAAAAGGCACTGAGCAGGCTCGGTTTGTCTCCCTTCCAATCGTCGGGGTAGTCGAATTCCGGCATAACCTGAATCGTCATTTCTTTATAGGGAAAATCCTCGGCTACAAAGCCTTCTTGCGCTTGTGCGCTGTTTAGAACAAAAGATGCGGAAATGAAAAAGGCCATGATAATGGACAGCCATTTTTTTAACATGCAGATCCTCCTTTATTTCGGGTCATTTCTATCATATTTAATGTCTTGCTAATTTTAACTATAGTAGGCTTTCCCTGAAATCGCTCAGGGAGATTTGAACATTTTGTTACCCCGCGAAAAACTTTAGGATTCTGTCAAAAAATCCACAAAAAGTATTCACGAATTCCCCAAAATGAGTATTAACACTTTAACCACGTTCTTAATAGTGAAATAAAAACCCATATGGAAGTGTCATTGAATCTCCATACCAAATGCAGGCCTTTTCAGTTAAAATACCTATATCTTTATACCGGGAGGAATGACATGAGCAAATTAACGGCTTTGATGTTTAGCTTTTTGTTTTTTGCTGGATGCAGTGCAGGTTCATATAAAACGATTTCTGTATCAGAAGCAGAAACGATGATGGAGAGCGGAAACGTGGAGGTCATCGATGTACGGACGCCTGAGGAATATTCGGCGGGCCATATAAGGGGCTCAAAGTTGGTGCCCCTGCAAAGCCTGAAAGCAGCGATTTCAGAATTGGACAAAGAGAAGGAATACGTTATTGTCTGCCGAAGCGGAAATCGTTCCGCCGAAGCGAGTTCAATCCTTGCGGGGAATGGTTTCCTGAATATTTTCAACATGAGCGGCGGGATGAACGATTGGACAGGAGAAGTGGAGCGGCCTTATTGAGCCGTCTTTCAAAAAAAAGAAAAGACTTCCATCATTGATTTGTGGAAGGCTTTTTTTCATCTGTTGTGTTTGATTGCGCATTTTCAGACGGATGATGCTGCGATTCCCGAGGGTCATATTTTTTCACTAAATCCTGGCGAATATAGCTGATAATATCGCTGATTTGCTGCTCTTCCAGCTGTCTGACACCCTCCAGCCCCTTGAGGGACGGACCCATCCGCGTATTTTCCCGGCCATAGGCGGCTGACAGCCACATTTGTTCATCCGTTGTCTGCTCCAATCGGTTGGGATGGGTAAGAGCTGTAGCTGTTCCTTTCAATCCGCTGCCAGTCATGCCATGACAATTGGCACAATATAGGTCATAGAGTTTTCCCCCGTTTAACGGATCGCCATCGAATGCTGTCGGAGCCTCCATTTTCACAGGTTTTGTTTGCCAGCTCCTAATGTAGGAAACCAGCTGGCCAATTTGCTCCTTCTCCAAGATCGACCCATACTCCGGCATCATCGCCTCCGGCCTGCCATCTTCAATATGCTTTGAAATATCTTCATTGGTATAGACGCTGAGGTAATACTGATTATTGAGAGCGGTACCGGCCAGCGTACCCTCACCTTTGCCATTTTCCCCATGGCAGGCAAGGCAAAGCTGGTTATACAGCTTTTCGCCCTGTTTGATATAAACCCTTTCTTCCTGGCTAGGCCCTTGGGAAATATAAGCTGTTACTGCAACGGACAAAATAATCCCTGCTGCAAACAGCCAAAAT
The DNA here is from genome assembly GCF_001273925.1 of Bacillus sp. FJAT-27251. Taxonomy (GTDB): domain Bacteria; phylum Bacillota; class Bacilli; order Bacillales; family Cytobacillaceae; genus Mesobacillus_B. The sequence goes on from NZ_LIGG01000001.1 coordinate 4,634,162, forward strand.
ATTATTTTCCGCATTTTTCCCTCCTATTGTGGAGCGGATGTTGGTGTCGGATTTCCATACTTCTCGTACTTTTTCGTGATTAATCGGTAAATTTCCTTAATGTCTTTTCCATCCTGTTCCATTTCTACCGCCTCCCGGGCGATATCTACACAAATGTCTCAGGCTATGCCATGGGGATCCCATTCGTTCACAGCATGATCCGGCCCCATGTCCTTAACGAAGCAATCCAGATTGTTCATATGGCCTGCGCTTGCATTACAATTACAATAACAAGGAACAGAAGCGAGGACCTCCGGATAATTTGCTGCCATTAAATATGTCTCCTGGACAACCGGGGACGAGTTCAGAACATAATCCGGCATAGCGGCATGCTTGGTTTCAAGAACAAGCTCCTGGGTTTCAGCCCCTGAACTGCATCCAGAAGCAAGCCCTATTGTCAGTAACCCGGCTACAATTAAAGCACTCAATCTTTTCAATAATGTCACCCACTTAAGTTAAGATGATTTCAGGGTTATTTTATCAGAAACCAACTATATAAATAGTGAAAAATTATTACTAATTGGTGACAAGAAAAGCGCAAGCGCCTTGCTCAGCCCCGACAAGCGCTGGAGGGCCAGCTGATGAAGTCGTTCTTTGACTTCAACAGATGGACCGAAGCGACTCGAGGGGCTAGGCGCTGGAGCTAGACAGTTATCTAAGTGCAGAAACTTTATACTTTCTTATCCTGATAAAAAAAACCTGCTTGCAAGGGCAAGCAGGTTTTGCATTATGCGCGGGAAACATAAGAGCTTTCAGTAGTATTGATAATCAGGCGATCTCCCTGGTTAATAAAGAATGGAACTTGAACTGTAAGGCCTGTTTCAAGAGTTGCAGGCTTGGATCCGCCTGAAGCAGTATCACCTTTAATTCCTGGCTCGGTTTCCGTCACTTCAAGTTCAACTGTATTCGGAAGCTCCACTCCGAGAGTCTCACCTTGATACATCATAATGGATACTTCCATATTTTCCTTAAGGAATTTCAACTCATACTCAATGGAGGCAGCCGGCAGTTCAATTTGCTCGTAGGATTCATTGTCCATGAAGACATGCTGATCGCCGTTTGCATATAGATATTGCATTTTGCGGTTGTCAATCTGTGCCTTCCCAACCTTTTCGCCTGCGCGGAACGTCTTTTCCTGTACAGCGCCAGTACGCAGGTTACGCAGTTTGGAACGGACAAAAGCGGCTCCTTTTCCTGGTTTCACATGCTGAAAATCCATGACACGCCAAATGCCATTATCCACTTCGATGGTCAAGCCTGTTTTAAAATCGTTAACTGAAATCATGTTAGTCCTCCTAGCTTTTCTTAAAGAATGATCAGCTCTTTAGTTGAATGTGTAAGCCGCTCATTATGGTCTGCTGTAATGACAATATCATCCTCGATCCTGACTCCGCCAAGGCCAGGTATGTAAATTCCCGGTTCGACGGTGACAACCATCCCGGTTTCAAGAACCACATCGGATTTGAACGAAAGCCCGGGGCCTTCATGGACCTCAAGGCCGATACCATGGCCTGTCGAATGTCCGAAATATTCTCCATATCCTTGTTCAGTGATATAATCCCTTGTTAAAGCGTCTGCCTGCTTCCCGGTCAATCCCGGCTTGATTCCAGCAACTCCTCGCATTTGGGCATCCAGTACAATCTGATAAATTTCCTTTAGCCGATCGGAAGGTTCGCCTGCTGCTACTGTTCTCGTAATGTCCGAAACGTATCCTTTATAGTACGCTCCAAAATCGAGAGTTACAAAGTCGCCGGATTCGATCACCTTGTCACTGGCAACGCCATGCGGCAGGGCCGAACGATGTCCGGAAGCAACAATGATATCAAATGAAGAGGAAGCCGCTCCCAGAGACCTCATATGGAATTCCAATTCGTTGGAAACCTGAAGCTCTGTTAAACCGGGGCGAATGTAATCAAGGATATGTGTAAATGCAGCATCGGCAATATCCGCTGCTTCCTTTAATATCTTAATCTCTGCCTTTGTCTTTATCAAGCGTAACTTTTCAATTTCTCCGGAAACAGGGACAAGTTCGGCGCCGATTTCCTTCTCAAACACCTTGAAAGCTGCAAATGTAACATGCTCTTCCTCAAAGCCCAGTTTGCTTATACCCAGTTTTTTAACCTGCGAAGCCACTTCATTGGCAATCGTCCCCTTGTGCTGGATGATTTCATATCCCTGGCATTGTGCCGCAGCCTGCTCCGTATAGCGGAAATCGGTAATAAATTGTGCTTTTCCTGCAGAAATCAGCACTGCGCCGGCTGATCCAGTAAAACCAGTCATATACCTTCTGTTGTAGCTGCTTGTTATGAGCATGGCATCAAGACCAAGGCTTTCCAGCCGCTCCTGCAATTTTTGGATTTTTTCCATATGGACCCTCTCCTAACTCGTGAAAAAAAGAATGTTCAATAAGAACATTCTAACATAACTGAAATCTTGCGTACTACTTTCAAGAACAAAGAAGACAGGACAAGAAACATCAGGCCGGGGCCTCTTCCCTCTGATTCCTTTTCCCGCTGCGCTCTGTTTCTTCAAAGGAGATGGAATACCCGATAAATACCCCAAACAGAACATAAAAGCACGCTGAAGTAATCAAGGTGTTCCTGGAAAGTTCCAAAAAAGGCTTTATTCCTGGAAAAATCGGATTCAACACATAAAATACGAGCAGGAATAGGGCTACTCCATAAAGAGCCCCCACCCAGAGACTATCAAATTTTCTCAAAAATGCATAGTATACAAAAGCTGCACCAATTGATATGAGACCGATGGACAGAATCGAAAAGACCGTGCCAATCCATCCCTTTTTCCAATCTCCCAGTGCCCATGGCTCCAAAATTACATTTGGCCTTATTTCCGTAAAATTAAAAACATATGCCAGTAAAGCGAGCGAACTCCATAATATGCCGCCTACCAGTCCGGTTATGATGACCATGCTGATAAAGGACATGGGTTTTTCATGCTGGTTCTGTTCGAGCTTTTTTCCATTATCTTCTCCCATCATACAGCACCTCCTTTTCTTATTATGTCCATCGCCCTTTAATCTATTGCATAAAATCCATTTGCTGGTTCACGCTTATTTTTCGGGAAACGAAGCGATAACCTAGAGGTTTGATGTTTTTTTTAGTAAGATATAGGTAAGTATAGAATTATGGGGCTTTGGTTTTATTGGAAAACGGGAAGGAAAAACCTCTGCTCTTGGAGAAATTGTATAAATAATTTCATTCCTGGTTTAAAAACAAAAAAAATTGCTCATGATGCTCATAGGGAGGTGGCTTTTTTGAAAAATCGGACGTCATTTTATATTGTTGCAGGATTGATTTCTCTTGCAATAATAGGTATTATTTCACAGCTGGTTAATAATCCGGCCGGTTTTTTCCGTTCAATCGCCATAATGGTGTTGATTGTTGCCGTAATCTTTTTCCTCATTAATCGTTTTTCCAAAGCTGGCCCTCAAAAACATGAGCAGCGAGCATTCAATAAAGCAGCAAAACAATCAAAAAAACGATTCCAGCATAAAGAAAGCCATACATCTGGCAAACGCACGCCAATCGGGTCGCTGTCCGCAGCAAGAAAAAAGAAGAAAGATGCATCCCACCTGACTGTGATTGAAGGAAGGAAAGGGAAAAAGAAAAATCGGGCCTCCTTTTGAGCCCGATTTTTTTTTTGCTAATAGCCCCACTTCCTGAAAAAATCCATGGCACATTTATACCCAAGCTGGATAAGGTCCTTTTTTTTGCCGGAGGTCAATTGGAACTCCGTAGCCAATACTCCCTCAGTTGGAATGAATATGATATTTTTTTCATGCTTCCGTGAAATGTATCTCGAATCATGAGCGTCTTTCATCGTTTCGAACAGCGCTTCGAACATCCTGATGGCATTTTTGATTTCATGGCGGGGATGTTCGGCAAGATTATGGCTCAGTTTGATGCCCAGGACCGGACGGGTCTTTTTTACATTTTCCTTATCAAACAGCCACATTGGAAAATTGCTAAGGACCCCGCCATCGACAATGACGCTGGTCCCTCCGCCATTTTCCTTCAATTTGACAGGCTCAAAAAAATATGGAAGGCTGCAGCTCATCCTGACAGCTTTGGCAATCGGAAAGGAACGGGGGTCTATTCCGTATCTTGGCAAGTCATCAGGAAGAATGAACAGCCTTCCATTGGTAAGGTCTGAAGCAACTATTCTCAAAGCATCTGGCGGGAGATCGCCAAAAGTTCTTAAACCTTTGTCAGCAAGCTTTTCAGTCAGCCACATTTCCAGCTCTTTGCCCTTATACAGGCCCAGCCGCCAATAAATGAACAGCCATTTTGCCAAAGCGGAAGGAATAAGATTATTCCGTGAGTCCATGAAACTTTTTAAATCCATTTCATCGACAAGCCGGATAATTTCTCCGCTTGTATACCCTGCAGTGATGAGGGCAGCAACGATTGAGCCGGCACTGGTGCCTGCTACCCTCTTGAAGGCAAACCCTTTTTCTTCAACAGCTGCATAAGCTCCAATAAGGGCGAATCCTTTGATCCCTCCGCCTGAAAACACGCCGTCTATATACATACAAGTCCACCCCTGTCAGTAACTTGCTTGTTACATCTTTAAGCGGCTTCCCTGTAAAATAGTACGTCGTACAAGGCGAAAATTTATGGAATCAAGTAAAATATTGTACTTCAGCCTCCGGGAAATAAGATTTGATGTACTCGCGAATCGTGGTTTCAAGTTCATTGGCCTGTTCGGGCTGATAGACATATTTGCCAATGCCGTAACGCCCCCATTTATATTTGCGTTCTTCTTCATTCATTTCAAGCTTTGTCTTAGGATAGCGCTTCATGATGACTTTCTTGGCTGGTTTTGTAAAGCGGTGCTGGATCAGTTCAAAGGTCAGGTCTCCCAGTTGTATACCCTCAAGCGAGTGGTGCAGCCGCTCGAATAATTCACGATATCCTTCTTCCCATCCTTCATGGCGGTAGATCGGTGCGACAATGAATCCCAGGGGATAGCCTGCGCCAGCCACTTTCCTGGCCGCTTCAAGCCGTTCATCGAAGGACGAAGTTCCCGGTTCAAAATTTTTTATCACAAACCGCGAATTGACACTGAAGCGGAAACGGGTCTTTCCATTATGTTTTGCATCAAGCAGATGGTCAACATGATGGTATTTTGTAACAAACCTCAGCCTTCCATATTCGGTCTGCCCAATGAATTCGATTGTCTTTTTCAATGCATGCGTCAGGTGATCAATGCCGACGATATCAGAGGTACAGGCTGCTTCAAACCKGGTGATTTCCGGTTTCCTTTCCTCGATATACTTTTCGGTTTGTTCAAAGATTTCCTCCAGATTGACGTAGGTGCGGATATAGGGTTTGCTTCCGAGTGTCGTCTGCAAGTAGCAGTAATGGCAATGGCCCATACAGCCCGTTGCCAAAGGGATGGCGTACTCGGCGGAGGGCTTGGACGTATCAAATTTTAGTGTCCTCCTCACTCCAACCACAAGAGTGGACTTGGCATTGCGGTATTGCTGGAGTTCATTGTCTCCGGGAATGTTCCTGACTTGGTTATGGGAAGTGGTTTCCCTGATTTCAAGGCCCATGCCTTCAAATTTTTCCTTTAGCTCACGGCCGAGGGGATATTCCAATGCTTGCGGTTCAATATAGACGAGCTGGGGTGTAAATGGTTTCATCCTTCAACCTCATTTCTTCCATGATTTCTTATTTGTTAGTATGAGCCTGAAGGTAGAAAAGAGGTTATAGAAATTTTTCCAGTGAATAAAAAAGAAGCAGGACTCTAATAGTCCTGCTCCATTCGCTTTATTTACAGTCCGCACTTAAGCTGTGCGTTACAGTTTGTACATGTATTGCAGCCGCCAATTTCCTTGACTTCGCCTTTACGGCAAACCGGGCAGGTGTTGCCAACTTCTGAACCGATGGTTACGTTCGTCGAACGAAGTTCATGGATGGTGTCCACTAATACGACATGCTGTTTTGCTTTTTCTTTCTTTGCTGTATTGTCTTCTTCTTCAAAGCTGTTTTCTTCCGCCTTCAGGGTCAGGACCTGTGTATCACGGGAGCCGTCAACATAAACGGTGCCGCCTTTTGCGCCGCCTTTATAAAGACGCTCGTACACGGCTTCCACCTGTTCAACGCTGTATCCCTTAGGCGCGTTAACGGTCTTGCTTATGGAGCTGTCGATCCAGCGCTGGATGACGCACTGTACATCCGCATGCGCTTCTGGCGCAAGCTCCATTGCTGTAACAAACCAGTTTGGCAGGTTTTCTGGATCTGCTTCCGGGTTTTGCTGCAGGTATTCCTCAACGATATCCGCTTTTACTTCAATGAATTTGCCAAGACGGCCGCTTCTGAAGTAAGAGAAAGAGAAATATGGTTCAAGTCCTGTAGAGACGCCAACCATGGTTCCGGTGCTCACATTTGTTACTTCCTATTTTTTATAGGAGGCGGGATTATTATTACCCGCTCCATATGTCGCCATATGGGTCAGACTATATCATCAACCAAATGATATTGCTTTGAACATCTATGGTTGCTCGGCATGTAGTCGTTGAGGGGTCAGCCACGACTTCCCTGCGGATTGTCTGGTAGGTTTTCCAACACTCTTGTGTTTTTACCTAATATGAATAGCTGGCAAGGCTCAGGTAACAAGAGATACGCCAGAGTTTCCCGCATATAGCCAAGTTTACACTACATTCTTGCGAATATAGGGGGCAAGCAATTTACCCGTCGGAGCCACAGTCAGTAAATGCGAATTGCGAATGCCATTTTCGAGGATAGCCTCGCGTACATCTTCAGGCATTTTTTTCATAAAGCCTGTGTTGATGAACGCATTCCTTAAAGTATTCGTTTCTTCTGCAGTTTCACCATTCAGGAATGGGAAGCTGCCCTTTTCTTTAGCGAGTTCTACTGATGCGCGGTATGCAGTGGTAGCAATGGTTTCGAATACTTTATCTACCAGTTCATTGCCTTTCTCTGAACCGTATTCTGTTTCGCAGTAGATCAGCAAATCGTGAAGGCCCATTACTCCAAGGCCGACACGGCGTTCGCCAAGAGCCTGCTTTTTATTTTCTTCAAGGAAGTAAGGCGTTGCATCAATGACGTTGTCTTGCATCCTTACGCCCACTTCTACTGTGCGCTTTAATTTTTCAAAGTTAACTGTCTTTGTTTCCTTATCAGCCATTTCGGCAAGGTTGACAGCTGCAAGGTTACAAACGCTGTATGGTGCGAGGGGTTGTTCCCCACACGGGTTCGTCGCAACAACTTTTTGCCCATAAGCTTGGGCGTTTGTCTCGTCATTGGCATTGTCGATGAAGAAGATGCCTGGCTCAGCGGAGTAGGTGGCACAAATGTTGATCAGGTTCCAGAGTTCTTTCGCCTTGATCTTTTTATACGTGCGCACTTTATAGCCGAGCTTTTCCCATTCGCGGACATCGCCGACTTTATGCCACTCTTCATTGTAGGTCTCCATCGTTTCTGGATCATAAGACTCTACATCAGGGAAGCGCAATGCAAAATCGCCGTCATTCTCGACTGCTTCCATGAATTCTTTTGTCAATGTGACAGAAATGTTTGCCCCTGTCAGGAATTCCGGATTGTGAACAGTATAGTTTCCGCCTGTCTGAAGCTTTTCTTCAGCCGCCTGGATGATTTCCGCGCTGAAGCCGCCGTATCCCGGAATATTTTTATAGTTCACGATTCCCTGGTACATCGCTTCTTCCTGCAAGGTCAGCGGAGTGAACTTTAATTTTTCTTTCGCATGCTTTTTAATCGTTTCATCCTCGGTGTTTTCAATAAGGAAACGCAGGATGCGAGGGTTTTGCATTTTTGAAATGATGAATTCAATGATATCAGGATGCCACGTACATACCGTTCCTTTCGGAATATTTCGCTGCATTTGCAGCCGGACTAGACTATATCATCACCCTCAGCATAACCTGTTAGGGGCCGGGCGCTTGTGAGAGTTTATTGTTGGGACTCACTCTCTAGTCGTTGAACCTTCGCCATCACCTGTGCCCAATGACGCTTGGCTGCAGATTATCCAATGCAAAGCAATTTTTATAGCCTTCACGCTCACCGTTTCCAGTCACGTTGTGGCTTGCCTGCCTCTAAGGACTTCCCTGCAATTCACCCGATTTTCTAACCGTTCATTGTCTGAACGATGCGGACTAATGCATCAATAAATATTTCTTCTTTACCATAAGTCTTTTCATGGCACTTTTTACAGAGAGTAATGCCATTTGTAATATCAAACTGTTTTTCAGGATATAGCTTTTTAGGGTATATATGATGAGCAGCAATTTGTCTCGAATTAGAAGAGCATTCAGGCATTTTGCATCTGTATCCATCCCGGATATAGACTCTTTTTCGCCATGATTTATACTCAGCAGAGTCAGTTATATCAATAGTTTCAACCCTATTCTTCCTTAGATAATCCTTATAACAGTCGTAACTGCAATAATTTCTCTGGCTTCTTTGGATGGAAGAATAGACCTTTTCTATCTTTATTTCACAATTTAAACATTTGATCTCTACTCGGTTTTTAACCCTAGTATCTTTTATCTTTTGAATGGAAGTTTTAGAATGTTTCTTTCCTCTTCTAGGAGCACCTTTATCAATTTCTTGGTGACCCCTAACTTCCCAGCCAAAGTACAAGATTCGATCCAGGATAGTTGTATAACTTACTCCTAACTCGTTCGCTATTACTGTGTATCCTTTTCTTTGTACTATATATTGATTAAATAACCAATTTTTTTCGTCAAATAGCTGATCTCCCAACTTCAATGGGGATTTCCTAATTCCAAGCCTTCTAAGACGATTTTTAATTACTGTTTTAGATACCCCGTTTTCTCTTGCTATTGCCTGTAAGGTTTGATTTTCAATTATATACTTTTGGTAAAGAAAATCCTTGGTAAGAGATAGCATGATTAGCCCTCCTCTAATCACGAACACTCGTTCTGTCTATATCTTACCAAAAATAATGAATAATGTCATTATTTAATCCGCCAGCATAATCATCTGGGCGCCCCTTCTGGATCCACCCTGCTCAACCAAATGCGTCAATTTTGCAATATCATCCAGCCAGGATACCGATCCTGAGGATTTGCCGTTTACGCCTTTGGCAAGCGTGTTGCGCGGACGGAGAGTCGAACCGTTCGTGCCTACGCCGCCTCCGCGGCTCATGATCTCCATTACCTGCTTGCGGTGCTCGGAGATTCCTTCGCGGGAGTCCTGGACAAACGGCATTACATAGCAGTTAAAGTATGTAACGTCCGTATCAGCACCAGCACCGTACAGCACACGGCCTGCCGGAATGAAGTTAAGATTCGACAGTTCCTGATAAAACTTTTCGAACCACTCTTTCCGTTTCTCCTCCGTTTTTTCGACCGAAGCAAGACCCGTTGCATTGCGTTTTGCAATCTGTTCATAAAAAACTTCAAGCGGCTTCTCAATTACGTCAAGAGACTTTCTGATGATGCCTGTCCTTGCTTCCTCCGGATCATCCAATACACCACGGAATTCCTCATCAACCTGGACGGTTGCATATTTTGATTCCCAGTCTATATCCAGTATAAATCCGAGTCCGCGTGCCGGAAACTTTGGATCTTCTTTGATGGTAAGAACGACAAAGTCGCCCTCCGACAAGGTTACTTTCTCCGTATCCTTGAATGTATACCGATCCAGCATGACAAGACGGGATACCCCTTTGTGGGTCGTCTTCATGTCAGGTGTAATGGGATGGACCTGAGGAAACAGGCTAATATCCTTGTTCAGGTTCTCAATATTAATATTCATTTTTCGGCCTAGCTCAACAGACATAATCACATCTCCTTCTAGTAAAATTCAGAAATACCGTCCAGTTTAAAAGGTTTAGAGGAAATCTCTGCTCATTCTGGATGTACTTTCGAATTACCCTTACGTTATCATATCAAAACACCATAAATCAATATATAGTGTATTTTTAATTTTCGACAACACAACATGTTGATTTTAGGTCAACTCTATTCAAATTTGTCAAACAAGAAATCCATAAGAAAAAAGAGAGAATAAGAGAGAAAGGCAGTTATCTGCCATAAAACGATAAATTTCAACAAATTTCACAGCTTGCATTTTCCCACTGCCGGAAAAGACCTTGTCAGAAAAGGAGCAAAAAAAAAAAGCGGTCCTTGGCCGCCCTCTTTATCTTTTGAAGGTCCACTCTTCAGATTCGTATTTTGTCTTTGCCAGCTGTTTGACATAGTCCATTTCTTCAGGACTCAGAGTGTAGGGTTCCAGGCCGATATCCAAAGCTTCCTCAAAGCCCTCCCTGAATGCCTGCTTGGCTTCATCAATGCCAATTCTCCGCGGGCTGATTTCATTGATTGCCACCGCCTTGGTTTTAAAAGCATTCTGCATCCGCTCTTTAACCCGTTCGTTTGGGTATTTAAACAGACTGAACAGCTTGTCTTCATCCAAATCGAGCAATATGGCGCCGTGCTGGAGGATGACACCCTTTTGGCGGGTCTGTGCACTTCCGGCCACTTTCCTGCCTTCTACCACCAGTTCATACCAGCTTGGTGCATCAAAACAAACAGCCGACCGCGGATTTTTGAGGGCACTTTTCTCATCATCACTTTTAGGGACTGCAAAATACGCATCCAGGCCCAGCCTTTGGAACCCTTTTAAAATCCCTTCCGAAATAACCCTGTACGCCTCTGTGACTGTCTTGGGCATATCGGGATGGTCTTCGGAGACAATGACACTGTATGTAAGTTCATGCTCATGAAGGACCCCGCGTCCGCCTGTAGGACGGCGCACAAAACCAAGGCGATGCTGTTTCACGGCCTCCATGTTGATCTCCTTCTCGATTTTTTGAAAATAACCGATGGACAGAGTCGCTGGATTCCAGCCGTAGAATCGGATAACAGGCGGGATTTTCCCTTCGCTGTGCCAATCAAGCAGCGCTTCGTCAAGCGCCATGTTGAAGGATGGCGAACCATCGCCCGAATCAATATATCTCCAAACTTCTTTCATGATGCAACCCCACTTATCCTAATAGCTTTTAAGTCTATCATAGTCTAACAAATTAAATGGCAAATTCAAAGCAAGCCGTATTCGAGCCGCTTTGTCGAAAAAGATAATATTTCAACTAATTCCCTTTGCTCTCGTACACAATCACTTATATAATATAAGGTGGCAGTCAGTTCGAAAGGAGAAAAAATATTGGAAACACTTTATTTCATTTTAATTCTACTTGGAGTAATCGTCGCTTACTCTGCCTTCATGTATTTCTATCAGCGTCGTATCGTAAAAACCTTGACGGAAGATGAGTTCAAAGCAGGATATCGCAAGGCCCAGCTTATTGATGTCCGTGAACCAAATGAATACCAGGCCGGCCACATCCTCGGGGCAAGGAACATCCCGGTTTCCCAGCTGCGCATGCGCATGAAGGAAATTCGCCCGGACAAGCCTGTTTACCTATATTGCCAAAGCGGAGCCCGCAGCGGCCGTGCAGCCCAAATGCTCCACAGGAAAGGCTATAAGGATTTATCCCACCTGCAGGGCGGCTTCAAAAAATGGGGAGGCAAGATCAAAACAAAATAATCCAATGGATAACCCCCCTCTGGTTTGATCAGAGGGGGGTTTTTATGCTCTGCATTTATTTAGCTTTTTTGATAGCGCAAAACTGGTTTTCTCGCCGCGGTAGCCTCATCGAGCCTTCCGATCACCGTGCTGTGCGGAGCTTCCTGGACGATTTCAGGATTCTCCTCTGCCTCCCTGGCTATCTGGATCATGGCGTCAATGAAGGCATCAAGCGTTTCCTTCGACTCTGTTTCAGTAGGCTCAATCATGATGCACTCTTCCACGTTCAGAGGGAAGTAGATGGTTGGCGGATGATAGCCAAAATCGAGCAGCCTCTTCGCTATATCAAGCGTTCTGACTCCCAGCTTCTTCTGGCGTCTTCCGCTTAATACAAATTCGTGCTTGCAGTGCTTATCATACGGCAAATCATAATGTTCAGCGAGTCTTCTCATCATATAGTTGGCATTTAGAACCGCGTATTCTGTTACGGCCTTCAAGCCATCAGGCCCCATACTGCGGATATAGGTATAGGCACGGACGTTGATGCCGAAGTTGCCGTAGAATGGCTTTACACGGCCAATGGACTGCGGACGGTCATAGTCGAAGACATACTGGTCATCCTGCTTGGTAAGAATCGGCTTTGGCAGGTATGGAATCAAATCTGATTTTACTCCTACCGGACCTGAACCCGGGCCGCCTCCGCCGTGAGGACCGGTAAATGTCTTATGGAGATTCAAGTGTACAACATCGAATCCCATATCTCCTGGACGGGCTTTTGAGAGCACCGCGTTAAGGTTCGCTCCGTCATAATAGAGCTTGCCGCCGGCACCGTGGACAATTTCGGCCATTTCGACAATATGCTCTTCAAACAATCCTAGTGTATTCGGATTCGTCAGCATGAGGGCGGCAGTATCTGGCCCTACGACCTTTTTCAAATCTTCAAGGTCAACCAGTCCGTCTTCATTTGATTTTACCGTAACCGTTTCAAAACCTGCCACAGTTGCGGATGCCGGATTTGTTCCATGAGCAGAATCCGGGACAATGACCTTTGTTCTTTCCAGGTCACCGTTGCTCTCGTGGAAAGCGCGGATCATCATCAACCCTGTCCACTCACCGTGAGCGCCAGCAGCAGGCTGCAAAGTAACTTCATCCATTCCGGTGATCTCGATCAAATGCTGCTGAAGGTCATACATCAATTCAAGGGCACCCTGGACAGAGCTCTCATCCTGCAGAGGATGCACATGGGCAAAGCCATTGTAACGGGCAACATTTTCATTGATCTTTGGATTGTATTTCATTGTGCAGGATCCTAAAGGATAAAAGCCGGAATCGACCCCATGGTTCCGTTTGGAAAGAGCCGTATAGTGGCGCATAATATCCAGCTCGGAAACTTCCGGCAGTTCCGCTTCTTCTTCACGAAGATAGCCTTCCGGCAGCAGTTCGGATAAATCCGCTTCCGGCACATCCATTTCAGGCAGGCTGTATCCTACTCGCCCCGGGCTGCTTAGTTCAAAAATGAGGTGCTGATCTTCCTTATGCATGGCTATCCCCCAATTCTTCCACAAAGGTATCGATTTCTTCCTTGGTCCTGAGTTCCGTGACCGCAATCAGCATATGCTCCTTCAATTCAGGATAATCCCTGCCAAGGTCATATCCGCCAATGATTCCTTTTGCCAAAAGCTCTTCATTGATGGCTTTGACCGGCCTGTTCGTCTTGATGACAAATTCATTGAAGGATGGTCCTTCAAAGACAATTTCGAATCCGGCTTTCTTAAAAGCGTTACGCGCATAATTGGCCTTTTGGATATTCGCAATCGCCATTTCCTTTACGCCTTTTTTGCCGAGTGCTGTCATCGCTACGGAAGCAGCAAGAGCATTCAAAGCCTGATTGGAACATATATTCGACGTTGCCTTGTCTCGGCGGATATGCTGCTCCCTTGCCTGCAGGGTCAGCACGAATCCCCGGCGTCCTTCTTCATCCTTGGACTGGCCGACAAGGCGTCCCGGTATCTTTCTCATTAACTTTGAGGTAACCGCAAAATATCCGCAGTGCGGCCCGCCAAATGCAGCAGGGATTCCAAATGGCTGGGCATCCCCGACGACGATATCAGCACCAAATTTGCCAGGAGGAGTCAAGGCTCCCAGTGCAAGCGGGTTGCTTGAAACGACAAACAGGGATTTTTTGGTATGGGCAATCTTTTCAAGTTCATTCATGTTTTCAATGCGCCCGAAGAAGTTTGGATACTGGACAATGACGGCCGCTGTATTTTCGTCTGCCATTTCCTCAAGTGCTTCAAGGTCAGTGATTCCGTCCTTGAACGGTACCTCCACCACTTCAATGTATTGGCCCTTGGCGTATGTTTTGACTACGTCTTTTGCCTCTGGGTGGACAGCCGCTGAAATAAGGACCTTCTTCCTTTTCGTTTGGGCCGCACTGAGCATGGCTGCTTCAGCCAGGGCTGTTCCTCCGTCATACATCGACGAGTTTGCCACATCCATGCCGGTCAGCTCGCAAATCATCGTCTGGAATTCAAAGATGGCCTGCAGCTCTCCTTGAGAAATTTCCGGCTGGTAAGGAGTATAGGCAGTATAGAATTCGGAACGGGAAATAACATGGTCCACAATCACAGGCATATAGTGGTCATATACTCCTGCCCCGAGAAAGGATGTATTGGTTTTTAGATCGGCATTTTTGCCAGCCATCCTTGCCAGTTCCTTCATTAGTGCAGGTTCTGACTTGGCAGGCTTGATTTTGTATTCACCTTTAAAACGGACACTTTCCGGAATATCGCTGAATAATTCATCAACAGAAGATACGCCAATCGCATCCAGCATGGCGGTTTTATCGCTTTCAGTAAGCGGCAGATAACGGTGCTTCATAATTTCCCCCTCTTTCTGGCTCTATTTTTCACGCTTATAAAAAGGTGTTTCTGCAATCGTCGCTTTCAGTCTTTTACCGCGAATTTCAACTTCGATTTCTGTCCCAAGTGCGGTATGCTGTGCTTCCAACAGGGCAAGCCCGATGTTTCGTTTCAGCGTAGGCGACTGCGTGCCTGTCGTCACTTCACCAATTTTGTTTCCATCCCTGTACACAGGGTAGCCATGCCGCGGAATGCCGCGGTCGAGCATCTCAATGCCCGCCAATTTCCGGCCGGTAGAGTTTTCTTTCTGTTCCTTCAGAGCTGCTTTTCCAATAAAATCGGAATCCTTGTTCAATTTTACGGCAAAACCGATTCCTGCTTCGAGCGGAGTAATATCCTTGGACAGCTCCTGGCCATACAGAACAAGGTTCGCTTCAAAGCGAAGAGTATCTCTTGCTCCCAATCCGCATGGCAGGACGCCCTCTTCATTCCCGGCCTCAAGAATCTCTTTCCAAAGACTGGCAGCATCTTCAGGATTGCAGTAAATCTCAAAGCCGTCTTCCCCTGTATAACCTGTTCTTGAGACAAGGGCTTTTTTTCCATTAAGTTCGACATCGTTTTGGAACTTGAAGAAGCCAATCGACTGAAGGTCAAAGTCGCCGGCAAGCTTCTGGAGCACCCGTTCGGCTGCGGGTCCCTGCAGTGCAAGCTGGGCCATATCCTCCGACAGGTTTTTCAGCTCTGCCTCTTCCTCAAGATGGTCTTCGAGCCATTTAAAATCTTTGTCAATATTGGCAGCATTGACAACAAGTATGTAGTGGTCCTCATCTAGTTTATAGATGAGCAAATCGTCGATGGTGCCGCCGTTTTCATAGCACATCGCCGTGTATTGCGCACCCCCGCTTTTCAGCTTGGAAACATCATTGGTCATCATTTTTTGCAGAAAATCCAGGCTTCCCGGTCCCTTTACCTCAAACTCGCCCATATGGGAAACATCAAACAGCCCCGCTCTCGTACGCACGGCCACATGTTCTTCCTTTATCCCGGAGAACTGGACAGGAAGTTCCCAACCGCCAAAGTCGATTGTCTTGCCCCCATATTCCTTGTACACCTCAAATAATGGAGTACGCTTCAATTCAGTCATCAAATCTGCCCCCTTCTTAGACTTTAAATCTGGTCTTTTAGGCTATATGTGTAATTCTTTTCCCTTCTCTTTTGAAGCAAAAAAAGGACAGAATGACCCCTTTGCATAAAGAAGGTCTCTGTCCTTTCACCTGAAAGTTTACCTTTTACAAGGCTTTCCCCTTTGGTGGCTTCACCAGGAAGCACTCTCCAGAGCTGCGTCCAACAAGAGTTCTTTTGCCTGAGAGATTCACAATGAATGCTTGCTCCTTCGGCGCTACAAATGTAGTCTCTCCCCTTGCCATCATCCGCATCAATATTTTTTTCGAGAGTGGGCATGCTATACCCTGAACGATAAGGAAAAAGCATTTGCACAACTCAGAATATGAAAAATTTCAAAACATTCAAATCTACTCCCATCCTACCATTACAAAGCAGGATTGGGCAATATATTAATTTATGGATATAGGAGTGAGAATATTGACGGTGGAAATTTCATTCGACTCAACCTGGCAGGACGGCTTGCTAAGCAGGATGGAAAATGACGGGCCGTGGGCGAATTGGGAACTGTTCAAGCTGGCAGTAGAGGTTGAAAAGCATACGATAATTCCCGAGTTCGACGGCTTGCAGGCGCCTAAGCATCTGCCGCAGCTCACTCCCCTGCCCCACCAGCTTGAGGTTGCCCGCCAGGTTGTCGAAAATATGAATGGAAAGGCGATCCTGGCCGATGAAGTCGGACTGGGGAAAACAATCGAGGCTGGCCTGATCCTTAAGGAATATATGATTAGAGGGCTCGTAAAGAAGGCCCTGATTCTTGTTCCAGCTTCACTGGTGTCCCAGTGGGAAGCGGAACTGAACACAAAATTCTTCATTTCCGCCGTAGCCCAGCGCAAAAGTTATGTATGGGAGAAATGTGATATCGTCGTGTCCTCGATTGACACAGCCAAACGCAACCCCCATCGCGATATCATCTATAAGCAAGATTACGACTTGGTAGTCATTGATGAGGCCCATAAGCTAAAAAACAGCAAAACTAAAAACTATGAATTTGTACAAAACCTGAAGAAAAAATTCTGCCTTTTGCTCACCGCCACTCCAATCCAGAACCGGATTGAGGAAATTTTCAACCTTGTAAGCCTGTTGAAGCCCGGCCATCTCGGAAGTGAGGCGGCTTTTTTTGAACAATATAAAAAAAACGCCCGCTCCGTTCAGGATGATGAGCATCTGCGCGAACTCGTCAATAAGGTGATGATTCGAAACAGGCGAAGTGATACGGGGATTGAATGGACAAAGCGGCATGTTGAAACCATCTCAATCGAAACCACAAAGCACGAAAAAGAACTGTATGACAGCATCAGCCTGTTAAGCGGAAACGACGCTTTTACTTCTGGAGCCTTTTCATTGATGACGTTAAAACGCGAGGCATGCAGCAGCCGGGAAGCCGTATATTATACCTTAAAGAATATGCTTCAGCGGCAGGAAACCCCCTCACCCGCCTACGGGGAAACTATTGATGCACTCATCGAAAAAGTCCAGGCCGTTACAACAAATTCAAAAGCCGAGAAGGCGTTGGAGCTGATTAAAAAAATCGACGATAAGGTGATCATCTTTACCGAGTATCGGGCGACCCAGCTGTACCTTCAATGGTTTTTGCAACAGCATGGGATCACATCCGTCCCATTTCGCGGAGGCTTTAAACGAGGAAAAAAAGACTGGATGAGAGAATTGTTCGAGAAGCGCGCCCAGGTGCTGAT
This sequence comes from Bacillus sp. FJAT-27251, assembly GCF_001273925.1. Taxonomy (GTDB): domain Bacteria; phylum Bacillota; class Bacilli; order Bacillales; family Cytobacillaceae; genus Mesobacillus_B. The sequence continues at coordinate 4,651,493 of NZ_LIGG01000001.1, forward strand.
TGCCACGGAAGCGGGCGGTGAGGGGATCAATCTCCAGTTTTGCCACCATATCATCAACTTCGATTTGCCTTGGAATCCTATGAGGCTCGAACAGAGAATTGGGAGGATCCACCGACTTGGGCAGGAAAAAGACGTTATGATTTATAATTTTGCAATCAAAGATACAGTCGAGGAACATGTTCTTAAACTGCTTTATGAAAAGATCAACCTGTTTGAAAAGGTGATTGGCGACCTTGATGATATTTTGACCAAACTGGATTTCGGCAGTATTGAAGACCATTTGATTGATATTTTCGGACAATCTTCTTCGGAAGGTGAAATGAAAATCAAAATGGAGAACTTCACCTCCATGATTCAATTCGCGGAAGAAATGAAAGGAGGGACCTCACATGCAGCAACAGGAAATCCATGATTTTTTAAACAGATACTTCCAGGCCAATAGCTGTCCGCCGACTGAATTGACAAGCAGTCATATGACTATCCAACTGTCGGAAGAACTGGATAAGGAGCTTATGAACCGCCCTTTCTACTGGCATTATCTAGAAAAGACAGGCGGTGTTCCCAACCCAATGAAACTGACATTGGTGACCAATCCCCAGGAGGCGCCTCCTGAAATCAAGGGGGAACCGGTCCATTTTGGCTCTCCCAGGCTGCATCAAATTTTTGCCTCTGCAAAAAAATTGGGCAGTTATATCCGGCTGTACGAGAGCCGGCAGGGACAGTCAGGCGTGCAGGTTCCTTTGCTTCCGTGGCTTTGTCTTAACATGAAAGTTTCTTATCAATGTGACCGCAAGCGGGACGTATATGAGTCAATCGGACTGCAGCTAATAAACGGGAAGATGGTGACCAGTTTCCACGAGCGCCTGCTTCAGCTGCCTCTGACTCCAAGGATTCCGGATTATGCCTTTACCCTTTCCCCGCTCATCATGCCCAGGAGTGGATTCATGAGAATCGAAAAAATGATGAGGACACAAATTGGCAATGAAGACCATTCATGGGCCGAGAACGCGCGGCAGCGATGGAAAAAAGACCAGGATCTCCTCGATCACTTTTACAAGGATGCCGAAGAGATATCAGAAAGCTACGAGGTGGAAAAACAGGCACTCAAAGAACAATTCGAGCCGAAAATCCATGTTTCGATTATAAACGGCGGCCTTTTTTACTTAACCGAACAGGCGATATAGAAGCGTGGGAAGCTGTTTATCCGGAAGGCCGAGACCTACCGGAAGCTGAAGAAACGCTAATTGCTGCCCGCCAAGAACTAAAATCTGCGGGACCTTACGAAATTTGGGGTTGATGGTGGCTGTCAAAGTCTGAAATGGCCAGCTACTCTTAAAAACAGGCACTGACGAGGACTGTCAGTGCCCAAAATGGACTCCTACTCTCAAAAACGGGCACTGAC
>NZ_LIGG01000001.1:4653304-4749722 GCF_001273925.1 Bacillus sp. FJAT-27251
AAAAACGGGCACTGACGAGGGCTGTCAGCGCCCAAAATGGCGAGCGCCACGTTAAAACCGGTATTGAAACAAGAATAAAAAAGCTGGTCAAAGCCATGCTTTGACCAGCCTTTCATTTACTTTCTTCGTTTCATCATCGACATAAATACATAGGGAAGGATCCCAAACCACTTAAACAGGAATGATGGTTTTTCCTCTTTCCTTTCCAGCCTGTTTTTGGCTCGCTCAGCCTTAGGCTGGTCGGCATATTTGACCACTGTCTGGGTTAGGTACTTAACATAATCATTCGTTTTCATGAGTACACCTGCCTTCTTCCATTTACAAGTATGTCCATGAAATGCGACGCCAAAACCCGGCTTTAGCTAGTTTTTCTCAATCCATCTCACCATTTTTTGCTGGGTCTTGTCATAATGGGCAATTCCTGTCCACTGCTCAGTGGTATGGAGCCTCAATGTTAAAGTAATTTCGTCCATTGCAGGAGAAAGTGCCCTTATTTGGTAGTCAACCACCCCTTTTGAGTAGGAAAATCTGCCTGAGGCCGATAGCTTTCCTGCCCGCATTTGCAACTCGGCCTCTTTAACGGAGGACAGCAAGTAATACTCGGCAGCCAATATTTTTTCACTTTCATTATAAAGCCGCCTCTCCGACAATCCCTGCTCAAGGGCGAGAAGGAAAAAAACGTTAAAAAGCACCAGCATGCAGAGGGATAAAGGATAAGTAAATCCAGCCTGGTTCCTCATGATTGGGCAATCGAAATGAAGGACCTGCTGGTTACTTCATACTGGTTTCCATTAAGGTCGGTCACCTGAATGATTACCCCCTGAGGCAAAGGCAAAAATCTGGCCGATGCTACATTTTGAAGGACAATTTCGTGGCCGGTCCCACTTACTCTCCTTCTAATATTGGTCCCAAATTTTTCAAACTGGACGGTTTCACTATTCTTGGCAAGCAGCAGCCTGTCTCCCTGGACAGTAATGCTTGAAGAAAGCCGTACCTCTTTTTTAATCTGGCTTGCGAAAACCTCCCACTCAAGCCTTTGCAAACCGATTTCCGAATGCTGATTAGTCAGAACGGTTTTCAGGCCGAGCGGCAAGAAGAGAGCAATCATGCAGAATACTGTGAATGCAGCCAGCATTTCGGCCATGGTGAACCCTTTATCATTCTGCCAGCGCACATTTAGCCTTTTTATTCCTGAAATAGTCTTCATATTCGACACATACCTCCGATGGCACTCCTTGGCCGAAATCTCTCATGACAATAGTAAACMCCGTCCCGCCTCTTGTGAAACTGCCCTGGGCCTGTTGGCCGGGTGACAACTTCAGCTGCTGAAGATGGTCGTAAAGCAAGTATGCCGCAATGGTTTCCTGACGCTGCGAAGCTGTCTGCCCGATACAGAACATGGCCAGGGGAAGAAGGATCGTAGCTGCCATCAGCCAGGAAGACAGGGATAACATCGCATCCGCCAGAAAGAACCCTTCATTCCTTGACAACATAAAACCGCCCGCTCCCTATTAAGACCGTAAATCGATAAAATTGTTTATTTATTTCCACATAAAGAGAGCCGAATTTTTTGATATTACCGCTAGCGGTATATTGAAAAAAGAGCGGCAAACTTCCTTCCATAATCCGGATTCCTTTCGAATACTCGCGCTCCACAAGAATTGGCCCGTTTAATCTTGTCCGGATATAGTAAGTATTCAATTTCGGCAAGATATGGATGGATACCTCTTCCTGATGGGAAATTGCGTATTGCTGCGCAAACAGCAGATCGGACTTGAACTGGGAAAAAAATACGTTTTTTTCAAGCAAGTGGTAGGTTGGCTTGACGAGGACCATCGACACGGAGGACATGGCCATGAAAACGGAAAGGACAATAAGGGTTTCCGTCAAAGTGAAACCATTCCTTCTGGACTCCATCATTGAGATGACGCAGGCTTGGCACCTACAATGACTGCTCCTCCCGCAGAAATGGAAATTTCGCGGCCATCAGGGCACTTCGTCTCCTCCGTCTTTAAATAACCAGCAGCTACAAGCTCTGACAAACTAGCAGGGAGTTTTTCTTTTTCGATATTATAAGCCTGAACCTGGCCCTCGACCATTTTAATAAAAGCCTCGCAGCCCTTTGTATTGATTGTGGCATTATGCTTGGTCACATTTGGAACAGTGATGATCAATAAAATTGAAATAACCAGCAGGACAATCATCATCTCAATCAAAGTAAAACCTTTTTCATTTTTCATGTTATCCATCCTTTTTTGGTTTTTTTAGAATCCCTGTATCAATTGGAACATCGGCAGTAAGATTGCCAAATAAAGCGAGACAATCAGAATGCCGATAATGCTGTATAGAGCTGGCTGGACTGCCTTCATCCACCTATCTGTTTTCCCCTCCAGCTGGGCAAGGCAATGCCTGCTGTAAAAATACAGTTCCTGCGCAAGTTTTCCGTTCTCCTGTCCATGTTTTACAACGCTGCAAAGCTCTTCTTCAAAAAATGTGTGCGAGGATACAACCTGGTCAAACGGGAAGCCTGCCGCCAGTTCCTGCTTCATATGGCTTCCCAGTTCCCTGGAAAAAGGCTCGTGCACATTTTGTTCAAAAACACTTAACGCTTCGGAAACAGACAGTCCTCCGGATAGGAGATAGCTAAGCTGTGCGGAAAAAAAGTGGGAGTTTAACAATCTGAAGAAACGGCCTGCAAGAGGAATTTGAACCAGCCTTGCCCTGCGTTCCAGCTCGGGATGTTTGCGAAAGAGGAAAAAATAGTAGCAGGCAATAGCAAGGGAGATGAAAAGCAACATATAAAGCAGCAGCGGCATATACGTACCGAACGCTGTTAAAACTTTAGAAAACATGTTCTGGCTGACATTCATGTTTTGGTACAGTGCGGTAAAATTGGGCAGCAGCACCTGGTCGACAAAATAGAACAGGATACTGGTCAATAACAGCAAGAACAAAGGATAGGAAACAAGGCTTTTCATTCGCCTGAGGTCCTGGCTCCGCTTCAGCACCATATCGCTTCCTTCCGCGATTGCCTGCGCAAGCCCTCCGTGCTGCTCTGCAAAATAAACATAACTGACAAGGTCCTTGTTAAACTGCAGCCCTGCGAGGATGCGGAAAAATGGGTATCCTTCTTTCAGCTGCGCATGGCAGCTTTTAAGTTCCGACTTCCTCCCCTGATCAAGGTAAAAACTCAGCGAGCCGATGGCGTCAGCAAGCGGATAACCTCTCGACAATAGTTCACCAATCCTTTTCAGAAATACAGCCTGCTCCTCCACAGCCCATTTACGTTTTTTGCTCATCGATGACCCACCTTTTCAACTCGCCTTCCCTGATGAAGCCCAGGGCGATGCCCTTTACAATGGCATCCCTCAAGGTTTTATACTGGCTTTTTCCCGCTTCTCCTCTTGCATGCTTTAACACCTGTGCCAATGCTCTGCCTGTAAGGATCTCAAACACACTTCCCCGCTTATTCCTTCCTGCGGTATAGCAAAAAGGCGGGCATTGTCCTTCGCAGAACGGGCAGGACAGTTCGACAAGCCGCTGGGCGGTCGCGGCAATCAGCGTCTGTTCAATTTCAAGCCAGCTTACACCAAATTCGAGCAGCCGGTAAATGGCTCCCTCCGCATCGCGGGTATGCATCGTCGTGAGTACCAAATGTCCCGTAAGCGCAGCCCGGACGGCAATTTGCGCGGTCTCATGGTCCCGGATTTCCCCGACCATGATGATGTCCGGGTCGTGCCGAAGGATCGCCTTCAGACCTGCGGCATAGGAGATGCCTGCTTTTTCATTCACTTGTATCTGCAGGACATTCTCACTCTGCTTTTCAATGGGGTCTTCCAGTGTGATGACATTGCGATTGATGATTTGCGAGGCTTCATGCAGAAGGGAATACAAGGTGGTCGTTTTGCCGCTGCCTGTCGGTCCGGTAAGAATGACGAGGCCATGGGCATGCTTCATGAGAGAGATGAGTTTTTGGGTGGTGGCAGGAAACAGGCTTAATTGGTAAAAAGGAATTTGTTTTTGCTGTGGAAGGAGACGGATGACCATGCTTTCGGTTTTTCCGGCAGGAAGGGTGGAGATGCGCAGGCCTACATCCATCCCGTCATGGCGGTAGGAGGAGGCACCGCTTTGCGGACGCCGTTTATCGCCAATGTCCATTGCTGAAATGAACTTGAAATGCGATATAAGCCGCTCACAAATAGGGTTCTTAAGGACTTGCCTTTCAAGGAGCTGATTTCCGAGCCTTAGCTTGATGAGCATGTTCCCGCCGTGCGGCACAACATGGATGTCGGAGGCACCTTTTTGAAGCGCATCTTTCAGGATGCCATCTGCTATGCTCTGTATAGTTCTTTCAATATCAAACACCACCTTTTTCGTTTATGGCTTATACATTCTTCAAATTCACCATCCTTTCCTTCCTGCCTACGGTTAATCTGTGAATAAACTGTGACAGTTAAAAAGTCAAGCTCCCCATCAGGCATCGTTCATCATTTCGCCATTTAGTTGTGAACATTTTCTAAACATATAGTGTTTACAGTGTAAACCTCATTCCAAAGAATTTACATCTGTATTATACTGAAGAAAATTAAGCAGTACGAGGTGAAGCATGGTGGAACAAACATTAAAGATTACAAGTGTTTTGTCTGACCCAACACGCTATTATATTTATCAGTACATTACGAAACGCCACAAAGATGTGACCGTACAGGAGATTGCCGATAATTTCGATATTCATCCCAACGTTGCCCGCCTACATCTATCAAAGCTGGAAGATGTGAACATGCTGGTATCCGAAACAAGAAAAACCGGAAAAGGAGGGCGCCCAAGCAGGCTCTACCGTTTATCAGATGATCTCATCCAGCTGAATTTCCCATTCAGGGATTACCAGCTCCTTTCAAGAATAGCGCTGGTTACCATGATGTCGCTTGGGGAAGAAGGTAAAAAAGCCCTTTATTTGACAGGGAAGCGTTTAGGCGCCGAGCTTATCGACCAGGAAATTGCGGGAAACCATCAGCAATCCGAGGAGTGGGGCTTTGAACAAAAACTTAGCGTCGTAAGGAATGCAGCTACCATCGCGGGTTTTTATCCCGAGTTTGAAACAAACGACGAAGGCACCAAAATCTATTTCCAGATTTTCAATTGCCCTTTCAAGGAAGTTGCCATGGAGCACACGGAAGCTGTCTGCACGATGCATGTTGAATTTTTAAAGGGAATGTTCGAAAGCCTGTTCCCGAATGTCGAACTGATTGAAAAGGCTAACATTATTTCCGGGTGCGATTCCTGTTCCTATCAAGCCGTGATTGCGCAATAAATTCAGCGGGGGTCTTACCGACAGTCAAGGCAGGATAAGCAAAGCTTATTTACATTCCCCTCCTCTTTATCTTATAATTGGTATGTGATGGATTTGTATGGTAAAAGGAGGGGTGGCTTTGGATCGGATGTACAGAGTTTTAGGCTTTTGGACAGGGATTTTCGCAATTATGTTTTTCATCGGCGAAATGTATACTTCTTCCCTGATATTCTTTGGGCAAACAGGGTTTTTCTTGCTTTTGAGCTACTTAAAGTTGTCCGAACGCATGTATATTTATATCTTCGGCGCATACTTAACTGTTTTCTTCGCAGGATTTACTTACTGGACAACATTTATGATGGGTACAGGCGGAGTAGGACACTGATTTCCCCGTTAAGACTCGCATAAAAAAGCGGCAGATTTCCTGCCGCTTTTTTCATTCCTATTTTAAAGCCTCGCTCTCAACTCCCTCCCCTTTTCCTTGTATGAGGACATGAAAGGAACTGCTGATACCTCCAGGCAGGATGAGGCTTTTAATCGCTCTGTTCCGTTTTCCTTTCTCAGAGAAAGGGTCAGTACCACAGGTTTCGGCAAGTTCGTCGAGGATGCCTATTCCGATCAGAAATTCATCCTGTCTTGCTTTTGAAATAAACCGCAGGCCATATTCCTCCCCCTGCTCGATGAGAGGGTCAAAATGAACATGGCTGGTAATGTCCATGCTTCCGGGACGTTCCAAGATTTTTGTTTTCATTTGATGGCGATAATATCCTCTCAGACTGCCTTCGCTTCTAGCAGGCTGACGCCATTCCTCTTTTGTATAGCCGTAATCAACGGTCACCACTAGTCCCTTCGACACAGTTGAAGCCAATTTGCGGACGATATTCTCCATATCAAGCGGTATTTCCAGCCGCTGGCCTTCTTCTAGCTCAATCCCATGTTTCCTAAGATACTCGCCAATTGCCTCATTTTTCAGAGGGATGCTTGTTTCAAAAAATCCCCCTTCCCCAACAGCAACCATCATTTCATACAGCTTTCCCTGCTTTTTTTGAATGACGTGGACTGGCAGTGCATCAAACAGCTCATTTGAAAACACCAGTCCTTCAAAGCCGCCAAGTTCCCCTATGTCGCTGTAAAACCTTACACCCTCAAAACCTTCAAGAGCTGCAGCCTGAAGCTGACGATGATAAGGGCTTGTTTCCACCAAATGATAGCTTAACGGGGTGGAAGTGCAGGAATGCCACCCCTCTAAAAAAGCCTGAGCAAATCGGCCATTCCCTCCTCCAATCTCACAAACTGCAGCAGGCAGGCCAAGGTTGCCATATTTTGATTCATACCATTTGGCAACCAGCCGGCCATAGATGGGAGAAATATTGCTGGTGGTAAAGAAATCGCCTTCCCGGCCAATTTTATCCCTGCTGTTCATGTAATATCCTTCCTCGGGATGATAGAGGGCGGCTGCGATAAAATCTGCATAGGAAATCATGTTATATGGGCTTTTGGCAATGAGATCTTCAATGTGTTTTTCCATACTTGGCTCCTTGTCTTTTCACTGTTGACACAGTGATATTGTTCATATATTGTAGAAACAGAAACCTAAGTTTTGAATCCCTCCCAATGATTTAAACAGAACATCCTTAAGAAAAACCCTTCCAGAGAGAAGGGTTTTTCTTTGGACTTTTTTCCCCAATCAGGGAGTTGTTCAGAAGCCATTTAAATAGGGATTGCCGTCCATTTCATCTCCAATGGTAGTAACAGGCCCATGACCAGGCAGGACAGCCGTTTCCTCTGGTAATCCCAGGAGTTTCCCATGGATGCTTTCCAGCAGCTGCCGATGGTCTCCGCCCGGCAAATCTGTCCTTCCTATGCTGCCTTTGAACAGAGCATCCCCAGCAACGGCCACACCATGGTCCTCGAAATAAAAGGAAACACTGCCCGGAGAGTGGCCGGGAGTTTCAAAAACGGCAAATGTGAAACTGCCTATTGTGATATCTCCTTCTGAAGAAAAGAAGTGGTCCGCAGGCTTTCCTTTGATATGCTGATCTCCCATGAAGTACTGCGATCCGTTCAAGGCAGGGTCAATCAGCCAGTCCGCCTCTTTTTCATGTACATAAACCGGGATGGAATAATGTTCCCTGACTTGGTCAACTGCCCCGATATGGTCAAAATGGGCATGCGTCAAAACGACCGCTTCGGGCTGCAGGTTTTTGTTTTTGATATAATCAATCAGCTTATTGTATTCTTCTCCGGGATCAACAATCAGACATTTTCCGTTCTCCTGTGCCAGGATATAGCAGTTTGTCTGCAAAGGACCCAGCGGAATTTGAAACCATTCCATGTCGCACCTCCTGCAATAGTTGAATCATCTCTTATATTATTTTACACTAACTGAAGCAAGGGATTAAATGTTTTGAAAGGATGAATGGTTTGAATTCTGCCTATGCCGTAGAAGTGGCTCCTCTTATCGCCGAGATTCCCGAATTCGATGACGTGCTTTGTTCGCATTACAGCTTTGCTGGCGTCCATGGACTGATGTACTTGTTCCATGACAAAACGGAAGCTGAGCAAGCCGCAGACCTTTGCAGGGAAGCAGGGCTGCTTGAGGAAATACACCCATTGATCTGCCTCGAAAATGCTGCCGAAGGAGAACTTTTTGCTGATTATGGTTTTAAAGCCGGAGAACGGGTATACTTATTCAAGGACTTGGTATCCGCTTTCACCTTGGAATGCAGCGCTCCTGATGAGGCCCGGATGGCAAAGCTGCAAATTGAAGAACATTTGGCCGCAGCAGGAGGCACGGATTCATCGCTGTTTTTCACAGACCGCCAGATGTGCACCCTGATGACCGGGATTGCCCGAGCATATGGATGCAAGGCATTGTTTTTAGACCTCGACAAACGATTGAAAAAACTATAAAATAGTATTCGAATATATGGAAATACATAAAGGCAGCTACCCTGCCCGTTGACTTCATTAATTGAACAGCCAGTATCTGTAAAAAGGGGGATTGAAAATGGGACTTGTGATTATCTTTGCATTGGTTACACTGTTCGCAGCATTCGGCACTTTTTCTGCTTTAAAAAACAAAAATCTTCTGGGCATCGTATTTGGCGGTGGAACTCTGCTCGTCTTCGGATGGTTTACCATTATGACGGTTATCCACCACGGCTACCCAGTAGCGCATTAAACGAAAAGCGCAAGCGCCTCGTTCAGCCCCGACAAGCATAAGACGCTCCAGAATAGAAGGCGCTCTTTGCCTTCAATTCTGGAGTGGCTTATGACTCAAGCTGCTCAAAGCTACGCTTCTCGCAAGATATTCAAAGATGAAAATTCAAAGATGAAAACTGGCTAGGCGCTGGAGCTGGACAGTTATGTAATTGCAAAATTTGCGAAAAAGACCGCCCACTGGGCGGCCTTTTTTATAGAAGGCTCTGGACTTTAGCTACTTTATCCTCCATTTTCCGAGAAACGTCCCGGCGGTCATCGATCCTGATATTGGTCGCTACACGCTGGATTCCTTTTGAGAACGGCGCTTCGTGGATCGCCTGGATGACTTGGAACAGCACCGGCAGTTCTCCTTCGATGATTGTATTCATTGGTGTCAGCTGGAAACGAATTTTTCCCTGCTCCTCAAAATCTGCCAGGAGCTTCTGGATTTCCGCGACATAGGCACTTACACTCGGTGTCTCGGTGCCTATCGGAATTACTGTTACATCTGCAATGGCCATTAATAATCTCTCCTTACTGTCATTCATTATCAATCAGGTCTATGATTTGCTTATCTTCCAGGTTAATCAGCTTTTCCAGCTGAAAACCATACAAGCAATACTTCCCGTCCGGGGCACAGTTTATCGGTTCATTTTCCATTCCTTCCATCAGGGTCTTCTCAGTTCCCTCCTCCAGAGAGTAACTGGAAAGGGTAAATCCTGCCCCGTACAAATCCGCTTCCCCGCTGTACAATGGCCGAAAGTAGACAAAACTTTTAGCTGTGTCAAAATCATAAAAAGGGACGAGCCAGCCCGAAAAAGCGGAAAGCTGCATTACCTCAAAGCTGTTCCTTTCTCCTGACCTGCTGTCGATAAAGTGATAAGCCGCCATGCCACTGTCGGTTTCAGACGTTTGAACAGCAAGGACAAGATTCCCTGAACCTTCGAGGTGATGGACGCCTCCGAGAATGGTATGCTCCGTCTGCGTACCCAGGATCCGTTTCTTAAGCGGGGCATGGAGGGCGGGCCCAGTGTTATCCCAATCCAGATAATATATCTCTTCCTCCGCCGGCCAAATGGCGAAAGGTGGATCCAGGTCTACCTCGGAAATATTTTCATTCCCTATATCCAGGATGTACACCTGATAGCTCCAATCTTCCTTAAAGGCCGAAACAAGCACTTTCTCCTCGGCCTCCCCATTCCATTCAAAAGCCAATTCAAACGAAGGAAGCCTTGTCTTAAATAACTCTTCCCCATCGGGATTTATGAAGGCCAGTTCCGCTTCATGGCTGGAAGGCGCGGAATGGATCAGCACCTGTTTTTTTCCGGGACTGATTTCCGCTGTTACTGCAATGTGGGGACTTTCGTACAATAATGTGCTTTTGCCGTCAAATATATCATAACGGTACAGGTTGGAGCCTTCGCTGACGTTCGTTATGTAAAGTATGGTGCGATCATCAAGCCATCCTATTGCTTTAAAGAAATCTCCTTCGACATCGACGGGCAGAACAGGAGCTTTCCCGGATAAGCCCGGAGCAGGCTCGTCTTTATTATTGGGAACATGGCTGGCTTTCCCATGCAGCCTGGCCGAATCATCTTTGACACAGCCCGCAAGGCTGATCCCGGCAAGGAATACAAATGCGAAAAAAAGCAAAAACTTTCCGGTCGTTACTGCATTGTCCAACCTTCTTCCCACTTCCTCCCCCACCTTTTCACTAGTATATAACAGTACGTAAAAAAGCGAAAAATGTTTCAGTTTTTCAACATAAAAATTTTAATACAGCCCATTTTAACACAATAAAAAGAGTGCCCTAATCGGCACTCCTTGCGTTATTTCAGATTACTGCTTAATAAGATTATTTCGAACCAGCCAGGCAGCACCAATTACCCCGGCGTCATTGCCCAATGTGGCAAGTGTTAATTGTGTTGATTTTGCCACTCTTGGGAAAGAGCAGGCCAGGAACTTCTCTTTTACAGGGGTAATCAGGATATCCCCAGCTCTTGAAACACCGCCGCCAAGGACAATTTTCTCAGGATTCAGGGTGTTCGCAATGTTGGCAAGTGCCAGACCGAGATGGCTGGCAACATGGTCGATGACATGAAGAGCCATTTTATCTCCATCTCTCGCTGAGTCAAAAACATCTTTTGCGGAAACCGTTCCCTCCCGCTTGTAAATCTCCTTCAGGCTGCCGGCAGAATCATTGGCAGAAAGTTCGGCAAGGGCCAGCCTTACAATTCCGGTAGCCGAGGCGATGGTCTCAAGGCAGCCGCTTTTCCCGCAATTACAAGGAGCTCCGCCTTCGGGAATGGAGGTGATATGTCCAATTTCGCCTGCAGCGCCGCTGATTCCCTGGACAATCTGGCCATTGGCAATCACCCCGCCGCCAACACCCGTTCCCAGTGTAACGCATACAAGGTCCTTCGCCCCGTTTCCGGCTCCCTTCCACATTTCTCCCAGGGCAGCACAGTTCGCATCATTATCCACCACCGCCGGCATGGAAGTTTCCACTTCCAGCATATCTTTTAATGGATAGTCATCCTTCCAACCCAGATTGACCGCTTCGTATACCACTCCGTTGACCAGGTTGACTGGACCTGGCGCTCCCATTCCAATCCCTAAAATTTCACTTTTGGAACGGCCGACTTCTTCCAGTTTCCGGTCAATTGCCTTTGCGATATTGATTGTAATATTTTTCCCCTTATCGGAAGTATCCGTAGGTATTTCCCATTTATGCAAAATCTCTCCATAATAGCTAATGAACGCTATTTTTGTCGTAGTGCCTCCCAAATCCACACCAATCAGCCATTTTTCTGCCATCTTCTCGTCACCTAACCCTGTTTCTGTCTTTTTTCTTTTTCCAGCATAATCTCATGCCTAAGGAGCATAATGGCGGTTTGAAAATCACCAGGCTGGATTAATTGTGCACGATACATATCTTTTAACTCTGCTTCCATTAATTCCAAATCAGCAAGCCGGTCCCCAACGTAGATGACCGTGCCAAAGGATTTTAAATATTGCTGGATATCGTAAATGGTTTTCAATTCAGTCCCTCTCATTTTGTGAAGAAGTTTACATGAGATAAGTATAATGTATACCCAGCCTCTTCTCAAGTGTCCCAGGATGTTTCGGGGTGGGATTCCCATAAAAAAACGCCGATGCCAAGGCATCAGCGGTCAGGGTCTTTAGGATGGAGAACGGTGGGCCGGCGTTTTTTCAGCGGGATTGGCGTCCTCATTAATACATCGCGGAAAGCCGTGAAATTGAACGGAATGAATGGCCATAAATAGGGAATACCAAACGATTTCATTCTTGCAAGATACAGGATGAGGAGCAGTGTCCCCACAACAAAACCCAGGGTTTGAAATAAGGCAGTGGAAATCAATAAAAAGATTCTTGCCAGCCTCGTTGCCAGGCTCATTTCATAGCTTGGGGTTGCAAATGTCCCGATGGCAGCAACGGAAAAATAAAGAATAACTTCGTTTGTCAATAGACCCACTTCTACAGCGACCTGGCCAATCATTAATGCAGCAATCAATCCCAATGCGGTTGCCAGTGATGTTGGCGTATGAATGGCTGCCATCCTCAGCGCATCAATCCCAAATTCGATGATAATGAATTGTACAATCAGCGGAATTTGTCCCGGATCGTTAATCCCGATATAGGAGTACTTCTCCGGCAGCAATTCAGGATTTGCGGCAAGCAGGAACCATAAAGGCAGAAGGAATAGCGACGCCCACACCGCAGCATAGCGCACCAGGCGCAGGTAGCCTCCCACAAGGGGCTTATTCCTGTATTCTTCAGCATGCTGCAAATGATGCCAGAAAGTAGTAGGTGTAATCAGCACACTCGGAGACCCATCGACAAAAATGCAGACATGTCCCTGGAACAAATGGACGGCAGCCGTATCGGGCCTTTCTGTATATCTGACAGTTGGAAAAGGGTTAAAATGTCTGCCTCCAATGAATTCTTCGATGGTCTTTTCCGCCATAGGGAGCCCATCAGTATCAATTTTTGACAGCGAATCTTTTAACTTTTTAACCATGTCCGGATCGGCAATATCCTCAATGTAACTGACAACAATATCTGTTTTGGATCTTCGCCCAATCTGCATGTATTCCATTCTTAGTGTGCGGTCCCTAATCCTTCTTCTCGTCAAGGCCGTATTGAAAACAATAGTCTCCACGAAGCCGTCCCTTGACCCCCTTACCACTCTTTCCGTGTCCGGTTCTTCTGGTCCCCTTGCAGGATAGGTCCGTGCATCAATGACGATGGCTTTGTCAATCCCGTCCACAAGCAGAACCGTAGGCCCGGAGAGGACCTTGTCTGTTATTTCATCGAGGTCATCGGAAGTTTCCACCTCAATATAGGGAATATACGTGTGTACCAGCTTTCTTAACATATCAGGCTGAAGCTCTTCCGGCTGAAGCTTTGCAAGAAACTTCATCAAAAGATGTAGAATATCGTCCTTGGCAAATCCATCGACCATATACAGCGCCATATCGGTGTCTGCGTACTTAACATCAACCTGCATGACATCAAAATTCTTATCCACGCCCAGTGACTCGCGTAAATACGCGGTATTCTCCTTAAGATTTTCCTGAACGGGATGCTTTTTGTTCTGTTCCATATTCCACCTCAAAACACGTAAACGGTTTACGCCAATTTTTTCCTGCGTCTCCTCCCATCTTAGCCATTCATTTCAAAAATCATACTTGTCTGCTGCATGTCCATGGAAGTCCTGGAATATAGTTTAGTTAAGCAAGTGTCCATGCTGTGCAGAATGCTCTGAAAGGAACGGGTTATGAGAAATATTTTATTAAGCTTTGGCTTGCTTTCGGCGGCTGTTTTACTCATCTATTTGTTTCATCCTCAAGAAACCAGTGAAACGATTATTTTCTTTCCGATAGATGAAGCAGCAGCCTATAAATCTGTAAATACTACCCTGACCATGGCACCAGGCAAAAACGAAAAGGAATATGAAATTCAATGGAACATTTACTCTCTTCTTGGCCAGAAAGCCTATCTGCGCCAGGATATGGGACTCTTATTTAAAAATGGGAGGCTGCACGGGAAGACGGCGGAGTGGAAGCAAAATACCGATAATCTAGGCCAAAATCAGGAGTTAGAGGAAAAGGATACAGGGAAATTCCAAGCTGTTACGTTTCACCATTCGGAAATTCATGGAAAAGATGACAGGATTACCAGTGCCCAGGACATGTCTGCGGATCTCTTGTATGCCATTCATTCACCATACAGCCCGATGCGGTCGTTTCGAATTCCACATAGTCAGGACGACCTGGAATGGAAACGGCTTCTCGATACTGCCGAGGAGCGCCAGCTTGAAAAAGCCGAGAACAATGCCCTCAATAAACTCCGGCTCAACCCGGAACATTATTATAAGGTTTGGCTGACTGAGCTTACGCAATTTAAAGACAAGCCCTTCCCTGGGTACACACTAAGGGAAACCAGTGAAATTATCGGCAGGCTGTGGGAAGGATTGTATAAGCACTATTTTTACGGCATAAAAAAACAGGATGGCGCAATCGTCAGTCCAATCGAAAGCACCATCCCGCTTATCATGGTCGCAAAGGACCGCTCTTCCCTGCTCGTATTGACTGAAACAGCCGACCGGGAAGCTGTCCTCCTTATCCAGCAGATTCCAAAAAGGCGCTGACCCTGTTGAAGAGGTTTTGGTAATCCTCATTTTCGGGCTGCAGCTGGACTGCTTCTTCCGCATGTATCCGGGCATCCTCGTATTCTTTTTGCTGAAGGTACACTAAAGCAAGATTATAATGAGCTTCGTGGAAAGCCGGCTTTATATCAAGGACTTGATGAAGATAGTATTTAGCATCCTCGAGATTTTTCAGCTTAATCTCCGCAAAGGAGAGCAGGAATAGGGTATCAGCTGTAGCCTCATCCTGGCTATGATAATCCAGGAGGAGAGACCGGGCTTTTTCATATTCATCGTTTTGGAGATAATCCTGCGCCAAAATCAGGACAGACTGTTCATCAATGATGGCTGAAGAGTGGCTGAACCCATATTGCAGCATCATAAACGTTAGCAAGGCCGTACCTGCCAGGAACCCTGTTTGCTTGAGTATCCTTTTCCTCTTCTTCGGGAAGTGGACAATTCCTGCCGCGGCAAATCCGCCAGCCAGGCCGCCAATATGGCCGGCATTGTCAATCCCTGGCATAGTAAAGCCAAATATAAGATTGATCACCAGAACGGCTAAAATGTTTATGCCCATGGTCCTGAAAAACAACCCCGGGAAGATTATGCCAAAATAAAGCAGGGCACCAAAACATCCAAATATCGCTCCGCTCGCTCCAGCTGACAAATTAGGGCTGAACAGGAAGCTGGCCAGCGAGCCAGCGAATCCCGCAAATATGTAAATGAATACAAAACGGATATTGCCGAATATCCTCTCAACCATTGGCCCCAAGTAAAATAAGGCAATGGAATTCATAAAAAGATGAAGCATGCCTATATGTAAAACCATTGGTGTAAAGAAGCGCCACCATTCCCCCTCCAAGATGAGCGGATTGAATTTCGCACCGAACCTGATCAAGGTTGATGTATCTGTACTGCCTCCGCGCAGCTCCAGAAGCAGGAAGACGAGCACCTGGATAACCAGGAAGACAAAGGTAAAAAATGGCTTCCCTGATTGAAAAAACGCTTGCTCCTCCCTGGCCCTATCCTGGGCATAAGCAAGGGCCTCGGTGCTTAGTGCAGCGGTTTCCCGCTCAAGTTCAGCTTCCCCAGACACCAGGCTGAAAGCTGTACCTGTCACTTGTTCCAATATTTTAAGTGATTGGAATTCATCATTCCTGGATGCGACCACACTTGTTATTTGTGCTTTCCCTTTCGCAGGCACATAGGGAGCATCAATCCTGTGCTGATAATCATCAACAGGAGGGTAGGAAGTAACATACAGGTTCAAAATAGTCATTTTTCCTCTGGCATAACGGCTGCCGATTCTCACTCCCCTGGCTGCGACACTCTCTATATCGCGCTGCAGCCAGTTGCTCCAATCAAGGTCATATCGCAGGAGCCTGATCACCTGGGCTTCCTTGTTTTCCATTTTTTCAAGCCACAGCTCTTGTCGGTCTTTGGATAGCTGTATAATCCGATAGCCATTCCTGACAATCAGGAAATGTGCCGTTTTCCAGAACACATTTTCTTCTAGCCCACTCACATTCTCCCCTACTTTCTAAACATGGGTTCCAAGCTACCTCCATTATAAACCAAGCTGAAGCAAATAAGCACCAGCCCGCCCTCATGCTCCAGTTACCATTTCAGTACAGCCTTAAAAAACAAAAAAAGACCTCGTAAAGGTCTTTTAGTTAAACTCTGAGGGGCCGGAGAATACCGTCCGCATCATTCTGCTTCTGACCCCCGGAATTCCCATCATGGATGTGACTGCAATCCTGCGAAGCATGGCATTACCCAGGATCATATTCATGACTTTATAGCGGTTTTGAAAGACAACATACCCGGCCGCGCTAAAAAAGAGAATCGACATCAGTCTTTTTAACATATACATCCCTCCGCTCTTAGTTTGCAGCAGAACAATACTTTTATTCCGGAAATTTTAGACAAGGGAAGGACTTTTCGGCCAGTCAATGATGCTTTATGAAGGAAAGACTGATTCCTTCACTTTCCTGAGCACGTCTGCCGAGTGGCTGAATTTCTCCTTCTCATCATCGGCCAGGGTAAACTCCAGTACTTCCCTGATTCCATGGCGGTTCACAATGGCAGGTACTCCGATGTAAAGGTCATCCTGGCCATATTCCCCGTTAAGATAGGAGGAGACCGTTAGAATGGAATTCTCATTTTGCAGGATTGCCTTCGTCAGCCGGACCAGCCCCATGGCAATGCCATAATATGTGGCACCTTTTCTTTCAATAATATGGTAGGCTGCATCCCTGACATTGGTAAAAATCTGTTCAAGGTCTTCCTGCCTGTATTCCTTTCTTTCATTAATAATTGTTTCGATTGGCTTGCCGCCAATATCCGCGTGGCTCCAGACCGGCAGTTCCGTATCTCCGTGTTCGCCAATGATATAGGCATGGACGTTTCTGGTATCAATATTGAAGTAATCCCCCAGCAAAAAGCGAAATCTGGCTGTATCAAGGATGGTGCCCGAACCAATGACCCTCTCTTTTGGCAGCCCCGAAAATTTCCATACGGCATATGTAAGGATATCCACCGGATTGGTTGCGATGATAAAAATCCCGTCAAATCCGCTTCCCATTACCTCGCCGACAATTCCCTTGAAAATTTTTGTATTTTTCTCGACTAGATCAAGCCTGGTTTCTCCTGGCTTCTGGTTTGCTCCTGCGCAAACGACTACAATATCCGCAGGCTTGCAGTCCGAGTAATCCCCAAACCATATCTTTGTCGGCGACGGAGCAAACGGCAGCCCGTGATTTAAATCCATCGCATCCCCTTCTGATTTCTCCTTGTTTAAGTCAATCAGAACCAATTCCTCCGCTACCCCCTGGTTCAGCATGGCAAAAGCATAGCTTGATCCCACAAACCCAGTTCCAATCAGAACCACCCGATTCACCCTGTTATTCATAACAAACCCTCCCCGAGTTAATAACGAACCTCATACATAAGAAATTATTCCCAATATGACAGCGAGCAAACACGAAATAAAATTGACCCCATCATTCTGAAGCCAGCCTTTTCCTTTAGTGAGATGGCAGGCTTCCCCGCAATGGTGCCTTTTTTCCACCTCACGGCCGCAAACACGGCACTTGTAGCCCGCTTGGATAAAGGCTCCCAATATCGTGTCCATCATCATCCCTAAAAAACCAAAACCTAAAATTAAAAAGACTTCCCTACTATTCAGGCCGAACAAAAAATAGGCAGCCAAAGCGATTGTACCGGCCCCCAAAAATCCGGCGGCGCTCCCGGTTCCTGAAACAGCACCCGAAGTTCCTGGTTCCACCCTTTTAAAGCTCCTGACAGAGAAAGGGTGATGCTTGCTGAGGGTTCCCAGCTCGGAAGCCCATGTGTCACTGTTGGAGCTGGCAAGTGAAATACAAAAGGCCACTAGCATCCATGGGCTTTCCCACCAAAAATAAGCCAAACCCAAAGCGGCGGCAACCCCTCCGTTCGCAGCCACTTGAAGCCAATCCCGTTTTGATCCTTTTTCATGGAACTCAGTCAAATAACCTTTTCGTTTCTTCTTATAATTTGACAGCAAACTGGAACTAATAAAAAACAAGCCGAGCAAAGAAAGACCCCTGTACCCGAATCCCATCCCGACAAATACCCCGCAAACAAGAGCAGCTCCTGCACCTGACAGGCTTAACAATGAGAATTTCCAGGCAAGGATGGAGACAATTGCAACAAATCCAATCAGCAAGCTAGGCTCCATTCTCTCCGGAAACCTGCCCTTCTTCAGTTATCACTCTGGAAATTGGAATATCATGTGCCTCTATTGGCAGTTCAGGAAAAACCTGGAGTTGAAAAGCGAGGGAAACTGTGTCACCGGTATAATCCGCCAGCAGCCTATCATAATAGCCTCCGCCAAATCCAAGCCTGTAACCTGCAGGTGTAAATGCGAGGCCGGGAACAATCAACAGGTCGATTTTCCCGGCAGGAACTTCAGCTGTTTCAGCAGGTATCGGCTCATATAATCCATAGTAAACCATTTCGAGCTGGGAGAATCGATTGAATGATCTAAAAACAAGCTCTTTATTTTCTGGAATGCATTTGGGGATGGCTACAGCCTTCCCTTCTTCCCATGCTTTGCGGATGATCTGGAACGTATCCACTTCCGGCTGCCTTGAGACTGTAATTCCAATTGTTTTCGCATCTTTCCAGGCTTTATCCTTGTAAAGCTGGCAGGCAACCTGAAATGAAAGGTCCTGATACATTGGGAATGACAAACTATCAAGCTGGCTTTTAACTTTTTCGCGAAATTGCCGTTTCCTATCCATTTCACATCCTCCAATCAAAATGATCGTTGTTATGTAACTGACTTTACCACACCTCAAAAAGAGTTACTGTGTAAAAATTCAATAAATTCGCCACAACAAAAAAAAGCAGCCGGGAAAGTTCCCGATGCTGCTTATTTTGTTTCGCGATGCAAAGTGGCACGCTTTTCTCTTGAGCAGTATTTCTTAAGCTCAAGACGGTCTGGGTTATTACGCTTATTTTTTTTGGAAATATAGTTACGGTCTCCGCACTCTGTGCAAGCTAACGTAATATTTACACGCATGTGATTTTCCCTCCAAACTCATTAACCTAGTTCGTTCATACGACTTTTCTATAATATCACTTTTCTTTTTGAAATGCTAGTACGTTTTTAATTATTTAAATCATACCGCTTGCCTTTTACAAGGTAGAAAACATTTTCGGCAATATTGGTCGTATGATCGGCTGCACGCTCAAGGAACCGGCAAATAAATGACAGCTGGGTAATCTGAGCCGTTTGTTCAGGTTTTTCCTGATTCATCCTAAGCAGGTCAACAATCGTTTGGCCGTACAGCTCATCCACCTGGTCATCCATCTCTGCCACTTTTTTGGCTTTGGACAAGTCTTCCTCTGCAAATGCTTCAAGAGACAAGTTCAGCATCTCAAGGGTAAGCTTATGCATTTGCCTGATATGTTCAATCGGCTTTACCAGCGGTTCACTGCCTATACGGATGGTTGATTTGGCAATATTGACGGCAAAGTCGGCAATTCGCTCTATTTCGTTCGCAATTTTGATGGCGACAATAATCCGGCGAAGATCCACTGCAACCGGAGCCTGTTTGGCAATCAGAAGGATGGCAGCATCATCGATCTCTTCTTCCATCATATTGGCTTTATCGTCATCTTCTATTATTTTCAAGGCCAATTCTATGTCTTTATTTTCAAGGGCCTCCAACGAGCGGGTCAATGCTTCAGAGCTGAAATTGCCCAGCTCGATCAGGCTGCTTTGGAGTTTCCTCAATTCCTCTTCAAACTTTTCCCTTACTACCATTCTTCATGCTCCCTTCATTCCTGGTGATTACAGGCCAAAAGCCTGTTTGGCCCACCTGTAGTTGTCCATATCCTGATCAGCCAAATCGGCCGGTAATATAATCTTCTGTCCGCTTATCGGAAGGGGTGGAAAAGATTTTGTCTGTCTCCGCGAATTCAATCACTTCACCGCTTAGGAAGAAGGCTGTTTTATCGGAAATACGGGCTGCCTGCTGCATGTTATGGGTAACAATGATGATGCTGAAATCCTTTTTCAGCTCCTGGACCAGTTCCTCCACTTTCAAAGTGGATATCGGGTCCAAAGCGGAGGTTGGCTCATCCATAAGAATGACATCCGGCTCTATTGCCAGAGCCCTCGCTATGCATAAACGCTGCTGCTGTCCCCCTGAGAGCCCGTAGGCATTTTCATTGAGGCGGTCTTTTACTTCATTCCAGATGGCGGCGCCTTTCAAGCTTTTCTCAACAATTTCATCGAGAATTTTCTTATCGCGGATTCCGTGGATCTTCGGCCCATAAGCAACATTCTCATAAATAGACTTTGGAAATGGATTTGGCTTTTGGAAGACCATTCCCACACGAGTCCGCAAGTCCTCTACCTGAAAGTTCTTATCAAAGATATTTCGTTCACGGTACAAAATCTCCCCTGAGATGCGGACGATTGGAATCATCTCGACCATCCGGTTCAATGTCTTGATATAGGTGGATTTACCACAGCCGGAAGGACCAATGATCGCAGTCACTTCATTTTCATGGATAGGGAGGTTGATGTTCTTTAATGCATGGTCTTCCCCATACCAAAGATTAAGGTCTTTTGTGTTATATACAATCTTTTTATTTTCCGTTTCAGAGCCGGTTGAAGCAGATAAGTTATTCGTTTTTGCTTTGGCATTACCCGTTAATACTGTCATAGTTGTTGTCCCTCCATGGGTTAATATCGTTTTTGGAATTTGTTTCTAATCAKGATGGCCACTGAGTTCATGACAAACAGGACAATCAATAATACCAGGATGGTAGCTGCGGCAAGATTGGTATACTCGGCTACAAGGGCAGAATCCAGCGTCCAATAATAAATTTGTACAGGAAGGATAGTGAATTTATCAAAAATACTATCCGGAAGCGGAATCAGCAATGCAGGTATCCCAAGGACGACCAGCGGCGCCGTTTCCCCTATTGCACGGGACAAGGCCAAGATCGTCCCTGTTAAAATTCCCGGCAGTGAGGCAGGCAAAACAACGTTTTTAACTGTTTGCCATTTAGTGGCTCCCATTCCAAAAGATGCTTCCCTCAAAAACTGAGGCACAGCCCTGATCGCTTCCTGGCTCGAGACAACAACGACCGGAAGAACAAGCAGAGCCATTGTTAATCCGCCCGCAAGAACGACGTTGCCCAATTCCATGCCTCTTGCAAAAACAGTCAAACCGAGAAGTCCAAACACAACKGAAGGGACACCTGCAAGGTTTGAAATATTTGTCCGGATAAGGGACTGAATCCGGCCCTTTTTGGCATATTCCTCAAGATAGATAGCTGTCCCTACCCCCAGGATCATCGTCACAGGGGCGACTACAGCCATTAACCACAGGGTGCCAAGGATGGCTCCCATAATCCCCGCCCTATCAGGGTCGGTAGATAGCTTATTGGTTAAAAAGTCAAAGTTAATCCATGCTGCGCCATCTTGAATGACTCGATATATAAGAACAACCAAAACGACCAGGCCAAATAGTGTTGCCAGTAAAAATAATGTTTTGGCTAATGTATTCGCAAATAAACGAGAGCCCATTTTCTTTTGAACCTGTTCTACATTCACATGCTTCATAATCAATATTCCTCCCTAAATCTGCGGGAAATATATTGCGCGATAAAGTTCATAACCAAAGTAAATACAAACAATGTCATCGCGACCGCGTAAAGGCTATGGTATAAAGTCGTCCCTGCAGCCGCTTCACCGCCCGATACCTCAACAATATAAGCCGTCATTGTCTGCATCGATTGCGTAACGTCAAAAGTAAAGTTCTTTGAACTTCCGCTCGCAATGGTTACAATCATCGTTTCTCCAACTGCACGGGAGATGCCCAGCACAAAGGAGGCAATAATGCCCGAGATTGCTGCCGGAACAACGACTTTCCAGGTAACTTCCAGTTTGGTCGATCCGAGGGCAAGCGCTCCTTCCCTCATGGAGTTAGGCACGGCACTCATGGCATCCTCGGATAGGGAGGCAACCATTGGTATAATCATAATTCCCATAACAAGGCCTGGACTCAAAATATTGGTTGGCTCCAATCCAGGTATGAATGACCTAAGAAGAGGCGTGACAAAAGTAAAGGCAAAAAAACCATAAACAATCGTAGGAATACCTGCAAGGATTTCCAGGATTGGCTTTAGTACTCTCCTAGCCTTTTCAGAAGCATATTCACTAAGGTAAATGGCTGTCATAAGGCCAATCGGAATTGCCACACACATAGCGATGGCAGTTGATATAAGTGTTCCTGTCAGCAATGGCAAGACGCCAAACACAGCGTTCTGGCCCAATGGCTTTAATTCAGTTCCTGTAAAGAACGAAAAGAAGTTAACTTCCTGAAAGAAGAGAACCGTTTCAGTAATAAGAGTTAAGAGGATGCCAACTGTTGTTATAACGGATACAGCGGCTATTCCAAAAAGAATTCCAGGCACTAGCTTCTCTAAACTGCTGCCAACTGTCCTGTTTTTTTTCTTTTCGGCAATCAGGTCGCTTACAGCGGGCCTTGAATGCTGATCCTGTCTTGTTGATTTCTGCAAATGTAACGAACTCCTTTCACCTCATTAAGGTGGATGAGAATTTAAAACAGGCAAAAGATGAGAAGAAATCCCTTCTCATCTTGCCAGTTAACGAACGGCTATTTCAAATTATTAAGTGCATCCACTGTAGCTTTGAGTTCCTCTTCAGGCAGAGGGGCAAAGCCAGTTTCTTCAGCGACGGCGTTGGCATTTTCCATCGTGTAGATGGCGTAGTCCAATACCTGAGGCTTCTCTTTCGCATTGTTCACATTCAAATAAGAGAATACCGGGCGGGTGAATGGTGCATAGTCGCCATCTTCTGCAATCGTGTCTACTGAAGGTTCTACAGGACCGTTGCCAAAATCAACATTGACCGCAGACAGCTTGTCAGTGTTGCTGGCGTAATAGCCATATCCAAAGAACGCAATAGCGTTTTTATCTTTTGACACCAAGTCAACAAGCGTCGAGTAATCCTGCTGCAAATTGATTCCTTTTACCAGGTCCTGTTCTTCCAGGATATTCTCGAAGAAAAACTCGTATGTTCCATGGTTTTCGTTAGGACCGTATGTTTTAATTTCTTCATCAGGGAAGTCCGAACGAACATCTGACCATTTCTGTTTGCCTGCACTTGCAAGGAAGATGTCCTTGATTTCCTGTTCAGTCAACTCTTTAGCCCAATCGTTCTCTTTGTTGATAACAAACGTCAATCCATCCAGGGCAACTTTCAATTCTTGTACTTCGATGCCGAGTTCCTCAGCCTTCGCTTTCTCTTCATCCTTAATTGGGCGGGAAGCATCGTTGAAATCTGTGCCATTCTCAGCAAGGAACTTGGAGAAACCTGCGGATGTACCAGCGCGGCTCACCTCTACAGAGACATTTTCCTGCTCTCCCATATAGTTTTCAGCCATTCTAGCCATGAAAGGGTAAACAGTCCCTGAACCGTCAATCACTACACTGCCTTCTAATTCCTCGGTTGCGGCTCCATCGCCGTTTCCGCCTTCATTATTTTCATTTTCATTTGCATTTCCGTTGCCGCATGCTGCAGCAATGATGATTGCCGCTAGCAGCATTGCCAGCAGATTAAACTTTTTCAGACTCTTCATTCCGTAATTCCCCCTAAGAGATATGGTTGTTTTGTCCTACAAGTAAAAGAATACATCCACACTATTAACCCTGTTTAAACCGAATGTTAAGGTTTTGTAAATTTGTCTGAAAGATGTAGAATTTTGTTGATAAACAGGGAAAATAGAGAATTTGCTTCTTAAATTAGTTTTTCCCAAAACAAAAAAAACTACCCAAACGGGTAGTTTTTATTCTGTCTGCTCTTCAGCATCATCCTGCTGTTCTGTGGTTACTTCATCATTGATTTCCTGTACAGGTTCCTCGGGAGTCAGGTTTTGTTCCTGTCGTTTTTTCTTTAAATCAAAGTACGTATCAAGCACCCGGCGGCCGATGTCGTTATTGGCATAGTGGCCAGTGCCGCCTTCATAAGCCCATGGAACCATGACCGCAATCGCAACTTCAGGATTTTTGTGCGGCGCATAGGCCACAAGGCTCAGGTTCATGACTTCAGGAGTTTTATCAAATCTCTTTCGTTCAGGACCATCATAAAATGCCTGGGCGGTCCCCGTCTTACCTGCTGGTTTGTACGCCGCACCGGCAAATGCTCCGCGAGCCGTCCCGTTTGGTTCCTGCATGACGCGGCGGAATCCTTCCTGGACGCCTTCAATCCAGCTCGAATCAGCATCGACACGGTTGAGCACCACTGGATCCATCGATTTGATGACAGGGCCTACTTCATTGTTATTCATGACCGGTTCGCGAATTTCCTTTACGATGCGAGGCTGTATCCTGTTGCCGCCATTGGCAATCGTCGATACATACTGTGCGAGTTGCATTGTCGTATACGTATCGTACTGGCCGATTGAATAGTCAAGCAATTTTCCGGGACCACGTTCAGGCCCCTTGAATCCAACCATTTCATTAGGAAGGTCAATACCGGTCCTGACCCCTAACCCAAACTGGGCAAAGGAGTTGCGGAAAATTTCAAAGGTATCCGGCCTCAGCGATAATGGCTGGTCATACCTGTAATTTCCTTCACCTACATTTATCGCCGTCCGGAACATGTAGACATTGGACGAAACCTTAAGCGCATCCTTGTAATTCAAAACACCGAGTCCGGCTCTCCAGGATCTTTTTGGCTGAGTATCTTTAATCTTGACAGGTGTATCCAGGAAAGTCGTTGAAGGTGTAATGGCTCCCCGCTGCAATCCTGTCAGGACGGTTGCTCCTTTAACAGTCGAACCAACAGCATAGGAGGTGGTAATATTACCCAGTGCAAAATCATTAACACTAGTCTTTCCGTTATCATCCCTGGTGATTTGCTTTCCAGCCATCGTCAGCACTTCCCCCGTATGAGGATCCATCATGACGACGAAAGCACGGTCAAGCAGCCTCGTTCCTGCCTTTTGCTTGGTTTTGAGCAATTCTTCCTCAATAATTTCTTCAACGGCCAGCTGGAGATCCATATCAATCGTCAGCACGAGATCTTTTCCTCTTTGCCCTTCGGTAATCACTTCGGTATCCAGAACATTACCTGCTTTATCAGTAACATTTTTCACCTTGGCTTTTTGGCCGCGAAGAATATCTTCATATTGCATTTCGATATAGCTTTTCCCAACCCGGTCATTCCTGCTGTAATCCCGGGAGAGATAATAATCGAGCTGCTCACGGGGCAAGCCCTCGGAAGCATCCGTCACTTTCCCAAGCACGGTTTGCAGTGTGCCTCCGAAAGGATATTTGCGGTCCCAATCGGTTGTCGTATCAACCCCGGGAAGCTGTTCCAGGTTTTCACTGACAGCAGCATATTCTTTTTCTGTCACTTCTTTTTTCACGATCTGCGGCGACAGCGCATAACCGCTGTTAAATTCCCTGAAGATGGCGAGAACTTCAAGGTCATGGTCTGTGAACTCTTTTAGGTCCTCTTCGGTAATCCGTTCAAGCTGGAGGTCATAAATTTTCTTATCATCCAGTTCCTTTTCTTCATATAAATCCCATTCTTCTTCAGTGATTTTTTCCTTGGCGCGTTCAGGATTTTTCAGGATCCAAAAATCCTTTTTATCCCGGTCACGGACAGATTCCGTATCCTTTTCGATCATTTTCGCAAGGCGGTCTGCTACTTCAAGCATTTCTTCCGTACTCGTCCCTTGGCTTTTGGTATACGTTATCGCATTGCTGGGAGTATTATCAACAATGGTTTGAATGTTCCGGTCATACATTTTCCCACGCGGAACCGGATTGTTTACCGTTACATCCTCCGTGCGTTCAATTTCGCGTTTAAAGTCTTCCCCATAGACAATCTGTACAATTCCCAGCCGCAAAACAAGCATGGAGAACAGAACAAATACAACGAAGAACAGCATATTCAGCCTGAACGGTACTTGCTTTTTCTTTTTCTTACCCACGGTCTTCCCCTCACCTTTCCTTTACAAAGGTGGTCCATGTAAAATGCACCATCCTTTATTCTAAAGGAAAAACGAGGATATTTCTATTACCAAGTCCGCTGGTGTTTCTTTCCACCCAAGAGCTATGCCGAAGAAAACTTGATATGCCTTACAAAAAAGTAGATAAAGAAATGCCCGCTACCAATTATGAGCAGCAAATACGGCAGAGCCTTTTCCTGATCAAAAAAAGTGATGGTTGCCAGGAAAAGGAGGATGGAAACTACTCTTCCGATATTTAAAAACACTTCTTTGACGACAATATATTCAATCCGCATTTCAGCCGCCATCCATCCTCTTCCAATCACATCATACGTAAGGGACATGTAGGGAACCAGAAGCAGCGGGTAAGCCACTGCAATGACTGAGGCATATATGAGGAGGCGGGAATAGCTCAGGTCGAATACGATTAAAAACATAGAAAGAAACAGCAATATGCCCCCCGATAGAATGGCCTTCTTTCGGTACTCCTTCTTCAGCAAGCGTGAAACGAAAAAGTAGGCTATAAAGGAAATGCCCGAGTTGATTAGCCCGTATGTACCCAGCGCCATTTCGCTTCCGGTGGCGATAAACACAAAAACGGAAATAATAAAAACAAATGTGCCTTCCCTTAACCCCTGAAGGATGTGCGCATTTGTAACCATCCGCCAATTCCTGCTATTTTGCCTCTCCCGCCAAATTCGTACGAACCAGTATTTCCCTTCTGCCGGCCGGCGCTTCAGAAAAAAGCTCATGAACACGGCTGCTGAAAACAGCACAAGTGAAATACCGAAAATAACCGTGTATCCTGTAAATTTCTCCAGTTTTGAGATAATCAAACCGGCTGCGATTGGCCCAATCATCCCCCCTGCCGATGAAAGGATTCCAAGAAACCCGTTGAAAAAATCCCTTGTTTCCGGTTCGGTAATTTCAAAGGTCAGCACATTAAAAGCCAGCCAGTAAAAACCATAGCCTATCCCAAGGAGCCCCCCAAGCAAAAGCAGGTATTCGGAGGCCCTGGTGCCAAAAAATAGCACAGCCATGTAAAAGATGGCTAAAAAAGTCACACCTATTCTTAGTACAATGACCCTGTCGACTTTCTTGGCCCACCTCCCAGCAAGGATAAACGTAATCGGCTGCATGATGACGACGGCAAGATTGTACAGCCCAAGGTCCGTGAAATTTCCCGACTGTTTCCATAAATAAATATTTACGAAGGTATTGGACAAGGCGATGCTTAACGAATACAGGCCCCCGATCACCAATAAAAGTGTTAAATCCCTCGTAAGTTCTACATCTCCAATCAGTTTTTGAAATTTGCTCATTAAGAAACTCCCCTTTTTTCTTCTCGGGTAGTTTCTAACAATCAACACTCACTTATTCACTTATTGAGAGGATAAAAAAAGACAGGCGRAAAACCGCCTGTCCCTGTAAAACCTGATTATTTTGCTTCGTTAAAACGCTTGTTCACTTCTTCCCAGTTTACAACGTTCCAGAATGCACCAATGTATTCCGGTCTTCTGTTCTGGTAGTTAAGATAGTAAGCATGCTCCCAAACGTCAAGGCCCAGAACTGGAGTCTTTCCTTCCATCAATGGAGAATCCTGATTTGGAGTGCTTGTAACTTCAAGCTGGCCGTTGTTGACAACAAGCCATGCCCAGCCGGATCCAAAACGGGTTGTAGCAGCTTTAGTGAACTCTTCCTTGAAGCCTTCGAAGCTGCCGAACTTTTGGCTGATTGCTTCAGCAAGTTCGCCTGTTGGCTCACCGCCGCCATTCGGGGAAATGACTTGCCAGAACAAAGTATGGTTGGCATGTCCGCCGCCGTTATTGCGCACTGCTGTACGAGCGCTTTCCGGAACAGCATCCAGGTTGGAAATTACTTCTTCCACTGTTTTGGAAAGAAGCTCTTCATTTCCTTCCAAAGCATTGTTCAGGTTTGTTACATATGTGTTGTGATGCTTAGTGTGGTGGATATTCATTGTTTCCTTGTCGATGTGTGGTTCAAGTGCATCGTAAGCGTAAGGTAATTGCGGTAATTCAAAAGCCATATTTAACATCCTCCTATGTATCATATTTCCCAAGAACGTTTCCAGCCAATTTTCAGATATTAGAATCGTTCTAAAGGACCCAGATTTAGATTACCAAAGAACGGTAATCAATTCAAATAAAATGCTTTCTTGACAACCCCGTTTAGGATAGCCCTTTTTCCTTAGCCATATACAAGTTAGTGCCTCCATATGACATTTCGGAAATTTGTCATTATTGTAAAACCATTGGTTTGTCAACGATTTTTGTCGCATTAGCCTTAAAACGGTACCATTTTTTACCAAAACACCATTGACATAGTAGCTACAATTCTTTTAAATCAAAGGTGTAAAGGCTGTATTAAGGAGTAGATCCTCATGCAAAAAAACATCTCATTATATAGTTTAGTTCTGCAGCATTTCATCGATAAGGAATCAATGCAGCGCATAAAAGCAGGTACCATTCTCTTTCAGGAGGAGGACTCTGTCCAGTATATCTACTTGCTCCTCAGCGGCACTCTTTCAGTTGGACGGGTCCATGTAAAAGGCAAAGAATTCATCATGAAAATGTTAAGCGGTGAAGAGATGGTCATTGAGTATGAACTTTTCAAGCATTCACCGAGATATTATTTTTCGGCGAAGGCCCTGACAGACTGTGAATTGATTATGATCAGAAGAGAAGTATTCGAGGATTTCGTCCAAAGCGAACCATTTGCTTTGAACTCACTGGCAACCTGGCTTAGCACCCGTTATCTAAAAGCCCAGATGAAATGCCAGGACCTGATCATGAATGGAAAAAAGGGCGGCCTTTATTCCATCCTCATCCGCCTATGCAACAGCCATGGCATCATGACGGATGAAGGTATTCTCATTGATTTGCCGCTCACCCATCAGGAACTGGCCAATCTCACATTTGGGACGAGGGAAGTCATTCAGCGCATGCTCAAAGAATTGCGGGAGCATGATGTCATCGCTTATGACCAGCTTAAATTCACCGTCAAAAATCTTTCCTATCTGAAACAGGAAGTAGACTGCCAAAGCTGCCCCTATGAGATATGCGGATTAAACTAGCGAAAAAATCGTGCCCGGGCACGATTTTTTCGCTTTGATATGGTTATACAATAAAGAGGAAATAGATGATCATGAGAGCCTGGATCAGCCCTTTGGCAGCAACGCTGCTGATAAAGCCGATTACCGACCCAAAGCCGATTCTCACGGCGTCACTGAAGTTTTTGCGCTTAACAAGTAGTTCCGCCAATACTGCCCCAACAAATGGTCCAATGACGATGCCAACAATCGGGATGATGAAAGGACCAGCCAAAAGACCGATTGTACTGCCCCACACCCCTGCTTTTGACCCGCCATATTTTTTTACCCCAATCATGTTCGCAATATAATCGGCACCAAACAGAAGGATGACAAATAAGACTTGCACGGTCCAAAACAGCCAGTTGAACGCTTCGAACGAGAAGAAAATCCCATAAAGCACAAAGCCTGCGAATATAAACAGCACGCTCGGAATGATTGGAAACAGCAATCCGGCAAACGCGACAGCAAACAAAAGAATGATGATTGTCCAAAAAATATAATCCACGATCCTGGCCTCCTAAACAAGAATAGAGCGAAGGGCAATCCCTTCGCTCTATTTTATCTTATTCCCTATCTTCAAGTACATAGTCAGCAATGTTTACTGCATGGTCGCCAATACGTTCCAGGTTGCTGACGATATCGACAAAGACAATGCCCGCTTGTCCGGAACACGCTCCCTCATTGATGCGGAGGATATGCTGTTTCCTGAGGCTTCTTTCCATTTTGTCGATTTCTTCTTCCTTTTTAACAACCTTTTCCGCCATTAATTTATCATTCTGGTCAAAAGCCTGAAGCGCATTTTTGACTGTAGAGATGGTCAGGGTGAACATTTTTTCAAGGTCATCCATCGCAGTATCAGTCATTTTCACCTTATTGGCCATCTGGTATTCAACAAGTTCAAGGATGTTTTCAAAATGGTCGCCCATACGCTCGATATCGCGGACGGTATCCATCAGGTTGCCATGTTCTTTTGACTCATGATTTGACAATGAGCTGGTCGAAAGCAATACCAGGTAGTCGGTAATTTTGCGGTCGAGATTATTGATCGCATCCTCCAGCTGATAAGCTGTTCCAGAATGTTTGGCATTCTTTGTTTTGAGGTAAAGATTTGTTTCTTCAAGTCCCTGTACAGCAAATTTACCCATGCGCAGCACCTCTTCCTTCGCTTGTCCAATCGCAATGGAAGGAGACTGTTCAATAAAGATTGGGTCAAGATGCTGAGCCTTGTATTCAATAACGGAATCTTGTCCAGGAATCAACTTTGTTACAATATAGGCCAGCGCTGCGACAAATGGCAGCT
This sequence comes from Bacillus sp. FJAT-27251, assembly GCF_001273925.1. Taxonomy (GTDB): domain Bacteria; phylum Bacillota; class Bacilli; order Bacillales; family Cytobacillaceae; genus Mesobacillus_B. The sequence goes on from NZ_LIGG01000001.1 coordinate 4,683,425, forward strand.
GGATCAGCGTATTGCTCACATTGAAAATTCCGTGGGCAAACGCGATGGTCATTTCCGGGTTTAAATTCAATGACCCCTGAATAAGCTCAATCAGAGCCGTAAACGGGCGAAGCAGCACCATGAAAATAAATGTCCCAATCAGGTTGAACAAGACATGTGTCGCAGCCGCACGGCGGGCTGCAACGGATGTGCCGATCGCCGCTAGAACCGCAGTGATGGTTGTTCCAATATTATCTCCGAACAAAACAGGCAAAGCAGCATTCAAAGTTACGAGCCCGTCGCCAAACAATCCCTGGAGAATCCCGATTGTGGCACTGGAGCTCTGGACAATGACGGTAAACAATACACCGATGACGACACCAAGAATTGGATTTGAACTCATTTCCATCGTCAAATCAGTGAATGCCTGTACTTCACGAAGCGGCTTCATTCCGGTACTCATCAGGTCAAGTCCGTAGAACAAGGCTCCGAACCCAAAGACAATCTGGCCAAAGTGCTGAACTTTTTTATGTTTAAAGAAAAACAGGAGGATGGCACCGACAGCAATAATCGGCAATGCATAGTCCCCGATTTTGATACCGATAATGAAAGCTGTAACCGTGGTACCGATGTTCGCTCCCATGATTACTCCGATTGCCTGACGGAGATTCATGAAACCGGCAGCGACAAGGCCGACTGTCAAAGCAGTAGTCCCACTGCTTGACTGGATGAGAATGGTTACAAACATTCCTGCAAGCACACCCATGACCGGGTTGGATGTAAACCGGTCCAAAATGTCCCTTAGGCGGTCACCCGCAGACTTTTGCAGGCCGTCGCCCATGTATTTGATTCCAAAAAGGAAAATACCCAAGCCGCCCAAAAAGCTAAACAGCATTTCTTGTACATTAACTTCCATTTTTTCAACCCCTACATTTTCGACTAAATTCAACAAACCTCTACAATTATGCTTGAATCTATAAGACAATGTAAATAAGTTTAGAGTTAAATTTACATTAGCTTAACAATTTGCAGTTATGTTACAGGAATGTTACAAAAGAGAGGGTCGTCCCGCTTGTGAATCTTTCCTTATCAAGATAAAATGAATCCGTTACTATAGAAAGAGGTGTGTTTGGATGAATGTTTTTAAACAGCTATTTAAAAGTTTGTATTCCCCTAAAGATATTGCTTCATACCGAAGCCAGGGGATCGGCAAAACAATCCTGTATGTCTTCCTGTTATCGCTTATTTCGGTGCTCCCTTCCGTTTTTTATATGAATGGCGCCCTCAGGGAAGCCGTCCAGATGGCCAGTGAATCCTTGAACGAACTTCCCGATTTTACAATCGATAATGGCCAGCTGCATTCCGAGGCAAAAGAACCACTCACAATTCAGGAAGGGTCCTTTTCCATCATTTTTGACCCAACAGGGGCCATGGACTCCGGTACGGTATCGGAAATGGGGGACGGAATTGCGTTGCTGAAAAATGAAGTTGTCCTTAGTGCAGGGGGAGGGATAAATACAGCTGCCTATTCCATGCTTGGCAATGAGCCAATCTCGAAGCAGGATTTATCCGACCTGCTGGCAGGCTCCCATTCCGCTTTACCCATCATCATCTCCCTGTTGGCAGGAACCATTTTCCTCGTCAACAGCGCACTTAAATTCATAGAAGTATCAGTGCTTGCCTTATTTGGGCTTATTCTTAAGAATATCCTGGCCAGACCTCTGCAGTATCGCCATGTTTGGCGGATGGCTGCCTATAGTGTCACCTTGCCTACCCTATTTTTCACGGTAATGGATTTGCTGAAGACCACCGTACCTTATGGATTCATGCTTAATTGGACTATTGCCCTGATCATCCTGCTCCTGGCGATCCAGGAAATTCCGCAAAAAGATAAACCCTCCCTTGCATAAGTAATCGCCCGTCTTGCTGCGGGCGTTTTTTTGTTCTAAATTTCTCCTCTGCCGCATATAAATGGACAAACCCTGCAAGGAGGATTTTCCATGAAAAAGCTGGCTGGATTTTTGTTCATTATCCTTTTATGTTACTCTGTATACCACGATTTTAACCAAGGTAGTCTTCCTGCAGCCGGAAAAAGCCAGAAAACTGAGACTATTGCTCCAAAACAGGATTCTCTTCCTTATTTTAAAAAGGATATCGGGCCGGGAGATACCGTACTTTCCGTGCTTGAAGATAAATTAAAAGGCCCCCTCCCTGTTCCCATTTCCAAAGCGGTTCAGGACTTCCGGAATTTAAATAACGGGATGGAACCGGAAGCCATTCAAATAGGGAAGGCGTATAAATTTCCTGATTACCCTGTTGAAGATTGACATAATTTAATGGTAAACAACTTTTCTTGTCAATCTTAGCAGCACCCTGATAGAATAAACAGGTAAAGATTCTTCTATTATTTATAGGGAATTGCGCAGGCGCCTTGATTTTATCTAACAAAAAGGAGCGAAACACTGTTGAGTGAAATCATACATCGTACGAAAACCCGCCCGGTTCGTGTTGGAAACCTGACAATCGGCGGTAATAATGAAGTAGTTATCCAAAGTATGACAACGACGAAAACACATGATGTGGAAGCCACTGTGGCTGAAATAAAACGCCTTGAGGAAGCCGGCTGCCAGATTGTCCGTGTTGCCTGCCCAGATGAGCGGGCGGCAAACGCCATTGCCGACATTAAAAAGCAGATTAATATCCCTCTTGTTGTCGATATCCATTTCGATTATAAGCTCGCCCTTAAAGCAATTGAAGGCGGAGCGGACAAGATCAGGATTAATCCTGGAAATATCGGAAGACGTGAAAAGGTGGAGGCTGTAGTAAAGGCGGCCAAAGAACGCGGCATTCCGATTAGGATTGGTGTAAATGCCGGTTCACTCGAACGAAAGATTCTCGAAAAGTACGGATATCCAACTGCAGATGGGATGGTCGAGAGCGCATTACATCATATCAAAATTCTTGAAGACCTGGATTTCCATGATATCATCGTTTCGATGAAGGCTTCAGATGTAAACTTGGCAATTGAAGCCTATACAAAAGCAGCAAAGGCTTTTGATTATCCCCTCCACCTTGGCATCACCGAATCAGGTACCCTGTTTGCAGGAACAGTAAAGAGTGCTGCCGGCCTGGGCGCCATCCTTAGCATGGGAATTGGAAACACGGTGCGGATCTCATTGAGTGCCGACCCTGTGCAGGAAGTGAAAGTGGCGAGGGAGCTTTTAAAATCATTCGGGCTCGCCTCCAATGCGGCAACATTGATTTCCTGCCCTACGTGCGGACGGATTGAAATCGACTTGATTTCCATTGCCAATGAGGTGGAGGAATATATCCAGAACATTAAGGCCCCAATTAAAGTGGCCGTTCTCGGCTGCGCGGTGAACGGACCGGGAGAGGCTAGGGAAGCTGACATTGGAATTGCCGGAGCCCGCGGCGAAGGGCTGCTGTTCCGCCATGGGAAAACGGTGCGCAAAGTTCCTGAAGACCAAATGGTTGAAGAACTGAAAAAAGAAATAGATAAAATTGCCGCCGAAAAACTGAGCGAAATGGCCCAAAAATAAGAAAAGCGCAAGCGCCTGACTTTATGACCTTGAAGAGGCCCGGATTTCTCCGGGCCTCTTTCATTGCTCTTCATGCTCCCTCAAAAGAACTGCAGTGCCACACTCTGCTATCAGCATATCAGTAAAACGGGAGCACAAACATGCCTATCACAAGGGAAATGGCCCCGATGCCAATGGCCCAATTCCCAAGTCCCTTGGCACCCCGGGCCCTGGCAATAAACCCAATGACGATACCGGCTGCGCCAAGAAGGACCGGCAGCACAAACAGCGAAAGAATGGATAGCGCCAAGGCCGAGAATCCCATTATAGAGCCTGTAGCCTGTCCAGCATCTCCTCTGTCTGCCTGGTATCCCTTGGTGGCCTGACTCCTTACATCCCCGCGGACAGGAGCAGCAATCTCGGCAGCTGTTTCTTCCCTATACCCGCCTGCCTGGTTTTCCAGAGGCAAAGTCGTATTTACGGTTGAAGCCTGGTCAAATTGAGACTGACCAGGGATTTCAACATTTGCCCCAACCGCCGTATGTCCGTTTCCGGACGTATTTTGATCAGTTTGATTGTAAAGGCTATCTGCTGATACATCGTGTTCTGGTTCTGTAAGATACTCGGGTTTATCCTGGTTCCGTATTTCGTCTGCCATCATAATCCCTCGCTTTCTTTGTGGAGCATTTATATTGTTCGCCATTTTTCAAGTTTTACGATGTAAATTTTTAACTGTGCCTGCCCGTTTACTCCCAAAAGACGAAAGCCCTTCAATCTCTGTCCCTCTTTTGATAAGATAGAACTTACGAACAAAGAACAGAGGAGCCGTATAACATGAGAAAACGTTTTGGGATCGATATTGATGGCACTGTCACCTGTCCATCATCAATGGTTCCGTTTCTGAACCAGCAGTTCAATCTGAACATTACACTAGATGACATTGTACAATATGATCTGATGCCGCTTGTCTCCGTAAGCGAACAGGAGTTTTCAAGGTGGTTTGCTTCAAGTGAGCCGGTAATCTATGCAAAATCCCCACTGGCAAAKGGTGCGAGGGATGTGTTAAGTACATGGTCAAAAGAGCATGAACTTTTCTTCATCAGTGCGAGGGGAGAACATTTAATTGATGTGACGACCGACTGGTTTATGAAGCACCACCTTGAATATGACCATATTGAACTGATTGGCAGCCATAATAAAATTGCTGCTGCAAGGAAGTATGAGGTCGATATTTTCTTCGAGGATAAACATGACAATGCAGTCATGATTCATGAAGATTTGCAAATCCCCGTTCTCCTTTTTAACACTCCCTATAACCAGGATCCGATACCAGACGGAGTGATTCGTGTGAATGATTGGTATGAAGCCCGCGTCTGGGTAGACCAATGGGTGAACCAGAAGGGTTAGTCAAGCCATTTAAAATGAAAGGTCCGTCCCTGATTCGGGACGGACCTTTCAAGTTTTAATGAATGCACTCCGGGCATTTTCCATAAATTTCAAATTTATGGCCAGATACATCATACCCTTTAAGGTTTTCCTGCAAGGCGGCCATTGGGCATGTTTCAATTTCCTTTGTCTTTCCGCAGTCAAGGCATATGAAATGGTGATGGTGGGTATCATGCGAGCAAGCAAAACGAAAGTGCTTCTCACCCGATAGTTCCGTCGTTTCCAATATGCCCAGCTCAACAAAAATGGAAAGGTTGCGGTAAATCGTATCGAAGCTTAAACCAGGATATTGATCTTTCATGCCTTCGAGCACTTCCCTGGCAGTCAGATATTTTTCATTCCCTGCGAACAGCTCCAGCATGTCCTCCCTCTTCCCAGTATGCTTATACCCACGGTCCTTCAACAGGTACATAGCTTTATCTACATTCATTCAAATCACCTCAATAAACAGCTCTGTTTGCAGCCAGCTTTTTGATTAAAACAGTTGCAATTAGAATTAAAACCGCAAGAACGACAATCGTACCACCTGGTGCCAGATCCAGGTAATAGGAAAGAAACAGACCGCCAAGAACCGACGCTTCCCCGAACACAACCGAGAAGAAAATCGTCTGCTTGAACCCGCGGGAAAGGCGGATGCTTGCTGCCACCGGGAGAGTCATTAACGAAGACACTAGCAGGACACCGACTATCCTCATGGATGCCGCTATCACAAGCGCCACCATGACAATGAATAAAAAATGAATTGACCGGGCTGCGATGCCTGTCGCTTTGGCATACTCCTCATCAAATGAAAGAAGGAACAGCTCTTTATAGATGAGAATAATCGTGATTAGCACAAAAACACTGATGGCAATGATCGTCCACAAATCTGTCCTGCTTACTGCACTGACACTCCCAAATAAATAGCTGAACAAGTCTGTATTAAAGCCATCGGCCAAAGAAATAAAAATGACCCCTATTCCAATGCCTCCGGAAAGGATAATTGGAATGGCAAGCTCCTGGTAATGTTTATAGACAGTCCTTAACTTTTCGATGAACAGGGAGCCGCCTACAGAGAAAGCCATCCCCATATAAAGCGGGTTCAATGTGCCAAAGAACGGGATATACTTGCCCATGAACAAGCTTGCGGCGATACCGGCAAGCGTCACATGGCTTAAGGCATCAGCAATTAGCGAAAGCCTTCGAACGACAATGAACACGCCGAGCAGAGGAGCGATCAAGCCAATGATCATCCCCGAAAGAAATGCATTCTGTAAAAACTCATATTGAAAGAGTGCTGAAATCATGAGTGGGCCTCCTTATGGTCATGCGTCAAAAGGTGGACATCATGGCCATAAATATCGGAAACCCCTAAATGTTTCTTGTCTTCAAACTCTGTCGAAGTCCCATGGAAGAACAATACTTTGTTCAGGCACGCTACATTGGTCACTTTATCGGTAATGGCCCCAATATCATGAGTGACCATGAGCAGGGTAATTCCGTCCTTATTCAGCTGTTCAAGCATTTCGTAGAATGACTGGACATTCTCGGTGTCCACCCCGACTGTGGGCTCATCCAATATTAGCAGCTCAGGGTCACTGACGAGGGCCCTGGCGATGAACACCCTTTGCTGCTGGCCGCCCGAAAGCTCTCCAATATTGCGGTGCAGGAACTTTTCCATTCCAACCGATGCAACCGCCTTTTCTACTTTTTTTGCATCATTCTTGTTATAGAAACGCAGCAGCCCGATTTTTTTGGTCAGCCCGCTGGCCACGACTTCATAAACAGTGGCAGGAAACCCCGAATTAAACGAATTCGCCTTTTGGGAGACAAAGCCTATCTTCTGCCTTTCCCTGAATTGCTTAATATCTTTGCCAAATAGCTTAATTTCGCCTCTCTGGGGCTTGATCAGTCCCAGAATCAGTTTAAGCAGTGTTGACTTTCCCGACCCGTTGGGACCGACGATGCCGAGGAAGGAGCCGTGATTGACGGACAAGTTGACATCCTCGAGGACATTTTCGCGGTCATAGCGGTAGTATAAGTGCTTTATTTCAATTATTGGTTCTTTCTTCATCATCTTTCTTCACCTGCAAAAATAAGAATCATTCCGATTTACTAACGTAGTATACCCCATGATTAAGCAAATGTAAATAACGGTGCTTCCCGCCTTCTGCTATATTTTCATGTCACGATTCCAGCCCGGGACTCATACCTTAAAGAGGAGGAGTGATGAAATGAAGATATTTGAAAGCATCATCAACCATAAAATCAACACCATCACTGGTGAAGAACTCATGAAATATGCCTCTCAGTTCCAAATCGCAATCAATGCAAGACAAGCAGAAAAAATTGCCCAATACTTACGCAGCAAACAGGTTAATATCTTTGAACCAAGGGAACGGGCAGCACTGGTTAAAGAAATAGCCAAAATCGCCGGGCCTGGAACAGCAAAAGAAGTGAATAAACTTTTTATCCAATTTACTAAACAAAATTGAAATCGAAAAAGCTGTGATTGCTCACAGCTTTTTTCTATCCAAGCATGATTTTATCAAGCAGGTTCTCATTGAATTCCTTTCCTTTTAGCATGTCAATCTCATGCTTGTAAGGGGCCTTCTTGCTGTTTTTATCTTCACCGACGAATGGAGTCTCCAGTATTTTCGGTACATCCATAAGCTGTGGGTGATGGACGATATAGCTTAGCGCTTCAAACCCAATATGGCCGAACCCGATGTTTTCGTGACGGTCTTTCCTGGTGCCCGCTGCATTTTTGCTGTCATTGATATGAAGCACCTTAAGCCGGTCCAGCCCAATGATTTTGTCGAACTCATTCAGCACACCATCAAAATCCTCCACAATGTTGTAGCCGGCATCATGCGTGTGGCATGTATCAAAGCAGACGGACAGCTTCTCATTAAACGCTACACCATCAATGATCATGGCAAGTTCTTCAAAAGATCTGCCGCACTCGGAACCCTTCCCGGCCATCGTTTCCAGGGCAATCTGCAAATTTTCCCTTCCGGTAATCACTTCATTCAGGCCTTCGATGATCTTCTTAATTCCCTCTTCCGTTCCGGCTCCCACATGGGCACCAGGGTGAAGGACAATCTGCCTGGCACCAATTGCTTCCGTTCGCTCAATTTCACTTCTTAAAAAGCGGACTCCCAATTCAAAGGTATCAGGATTGGTGGTATTCCCGATATTGATGATATACGGAGCATGCACAACAATTTCGCCGATGCCATTCTGCTCCATATGCTTTCTGCCAGCTTCTATATTCAAGTCCTCGATTTTCTTCCTTCTTGTATTCTGCGGTGCACCTGTGTAGATCATGAATGTGTTGGCGCCATAGGAGAGTGCTTCCTCGCTGGCAGCCAGAAGCATTTTTTTCCCGCTCATGGACACATGAGAACCAATTCTCAACAATGTACTTTCCCCCTGTTTTTCCTATTTGCTTCTTTTACCGAGTTTCTTTGCCCGTTTTTTGATTTTAGCGATATCGGCCTGCATTTTCTTCTTATATCCCGGTTTGACCTTTTCCGGCTTTTTCACCATTGACTTGGCCTTGGCATCAATTTCGTTTTCTTGGCGCTTGCGTTTTTGCCGTTTGTTGCGTTCGGCAATCTCAATCAGTTCCTGCTTCTGAAGGTCGACACTCTTGAAATTAATACCCATTTTCTCGAGCCTGTTTAGCGCATCCTCATCAGATGGGTCATAAATGGTAAGCGCGATTCCGGAAAAGCCGGCACGCGCCGTCCTTCCAACCCTGTGGATATAAAAATCCAGGTCTGTTGGCAGTTCATAGTTGATGACATGGCTGACACCCTCAATGTCAATTCCTCTTGCAGCAAGGTCTGTAGCAACCAGATACTGGAACTCGAGGTCTTTCACCTGCTTCATCACCCGCTTGCGTTCCCTCGGGCTTAAGTCACCGTGAATCCGTCCTACCTTAATGCCTTTGGCAATAAGTCCGTCAGCCACTTCATCCGCTTTCTTCTTTGTATTGGTAAACACAATGGCAAGATATGGATTGAATGCAGTCAAAGCCGAATGCACGAGACCGACTTTGTTCCGGTGCTTCGAAGGCAGGATCAGGTGTTCAATATTTTCTGCAGCTGCCCTGTTTGGGGCCACCTGGATATACTTTGGATTTTCCATATACTTTTTCAGGAACGGCTTCAGCTTCTCGGGAATGGTAGCTGAGAAAACCAGCATCTGCAGCTTCACCGGCATGGTAGAGGCAAACTGGTCAACATCATGGATAAAGCCCATATCCAGCATCAAATCCGCTTCATCCACCACCAAAATGCCAGCTTTATGAAGCCCAAGTGCCTGCTCCTTCACAAGATCATTAATCCTTCCAGGAGTCCCTATCACAATCTGGGGCTGTGTTTTAAGTTTCTCAATGGCTCTTTGTTTATCTGTACCCCCAATAAAGCAGCGTGCGGTAATTTTTTCTCCTTCCGGGGCATGTTCGACCACTTTAAGGATTTCAAGATAGATCTGGTTCGCAAGCTCCCTTGTTGGTGCCGAAATGACCGCCTGCACCTGGTTTATATCCGGGTTGACCTTTTGAAGGATTGGCAGGATGTAGGCATGGGTTTTGCCGGTTCCTGTCTGGGATTGGCCGATTGCACTATCGCCTTTGGCAATGACCGGAATCAGCCTTTCCTGTATTTCAGTCGGTTCCTTAAACCCCAGCTCCTTTATGGCCTCAAGGATGAATGGATTAAAATTATATTGTTCAAATTTTGTTGTACTCATTTTAAAAGCTCCTTTTTGCTTCTATTGTGAAGGCTTTGCCTGACTGGCTTGTCCATCCTGTTATTATAATCGACATTCGGAAAAATCTCCATTTATGCTTATATTAACCTTTATATCCACAGAATCATTCTTTAATTTTGTCTATTTCATCATACCCCAAACCAATTTTATACATCTGCATATTCTGGAAAGAGAGCTTTTTAAGAAAGGAGGCCATAAAGATGCGACAAGGACCAGGACCAGGCATGCCCTTTGGAGGCATGGGACCCGGCATGATGCGTCCGGGACCCATGAGACAGCTGCCAGGCCAATTCGGAGGACCGCAAATGAGGGCAATGGGACAGACACCATATCCAATGAATCCGATGATGGGCATGGGCCGTCCTGCAAAGCAGGGAGGCATTCTCGCAAGATTGCTTGGCGGGGGAAAGCAAGCCGGACTTCAACCTTTTGGCCAAGCAGCCGGAGGGGCCGGCAGAGCGGCTGGCGGCGGAATATTAAACACACTTGGCAATCCGGGATCGATTAATTCGTTTTTGAATAACACCCAGCAAGTATTAAAAACAGCGCAATCTGTAGGACCGATGATTCAGCAATATGGGCCGCTGGTCAAAAACCTGCCCGCGATGTGGAAGCTGTACAGAGGGATGAAAGATCTTCCGGATCAGGAAGAGGATGTTTCCAAAACAAAAAACGAAGATGAGCCAAAGAAGGAAAACAGGAAGAAAAAGGAGGCGGCCATCAGGGCAGAAGAAAGCGCCCCCCCTAAAGAAAACAGTCCCGCAAAACCAAAACGAGGCGAATCCACACCAAAGCTATTCATCTAATGAATACGTCCTCCTGCTGGAAATAAAGTATTTTTGTAATATGCTACTAAGTTTACTATAATGGAAACATAAAGAGGGACTGCAGGAGGATGACTCATGAAAGTAATTAAAATTTCGCCGCGCGGTTATTGCTATGGTGTTGTCGATGCCATGGTCATAGCCAGGAATGCGGCTCTTGATAAAAGCCTGCCCAGGCCAATTTACATTTTAGGCATGATTGTCCATAACAAGCATGTTACCGATGCATTCGCCGAAGAAGGCATCATTACGCTGGATGGACAGAACCGCAGAGAAATACTGGAAAAGGTGAGTGGGGGGACTGTCATTTTTACCGCTCATGGAATTTCCCCGGAAGTCCGGGAACTTGCGTCCAAAAAAGGGCTGGTAGCCATTGACGCCACCTGCCCGGATGTTACCCGTACACATGATTTGATTAAAGAAAAAGTCCAGGACGGCTTCGAGGTCATCTATATAGGCAAAAAGGGCCATCCTGAGCCCGAAGGGGCCATCGGCGTTGCTCCAGGCAAGGTCCATCTGGTTGAAACGCCCGAAGATGTCGATGCACTGGAATTGGTGCATGACAAGCTGATTGTCACGAACCAGACAACCATGAGCCAATGGGATGTAGCCGATATTATGAGTAAAGTAAAAGAAAAGTTCCCTGCTTCCGAAGTGCATAGAGAAATTTGCATGGCGACCCAGGTTCGCCAGGAAGCAGTCGCTGAACAGGCAAATGAAGCGGATGTACTGATCGTGGTCGGCGACCCAAAGAGCAATAATTCCAACAGGCTGGCGCAGGTCTCCGAGGAAATCGCCGGTACAAAGGCTTACCGGATCGCCGATATTTCCGAGCTCGACATCGCCTGGCTGAAAGATGCACAAACCGTGGCCGTCACAGCAGGTGCTTCCACTCCCACCCCAATCACCAAAGAGGTCATCACTTTTCTGGAGCAATACAATCCGGAAGATGAATCCACCTGGACGCGGGAGAAAAAGGTGCCGCTGGCAAAAATTCTTCCGAAGGTTAAGCGGCCCGCTGCTCAAGGATAAAGAAGAAGAGGCGCGAATCCCCATTGGGGTTCGCGCCTCTTTTGGCGATTCGGGACTCCGGATCAAAAAAACATAAATGGATCGGTATCCACTTTTGAATCCAGGAACTCGACATTGAATCCCTTGTCACCGGCCATTTTCCTCATTACCTTTGCGACCCCCGCCTTCATGACCTTTTCGACATTGTGTCCTGGGTCGATGATATTAAGACCGGCCATCATCGCATCATGCGCCGTATGGTAATACAAGTCGCCTGTAACATACACATCGGCACCTTTAAATTTTGCCTGCGGGTAATATTTATTGCCATCTCCCCCTAAAACAGCCACCTTTTTAATGACTGCATCAGGGTTCCCGACAACCCGGACAGCCTTTACATCCAAAACTTCCTTCACATGCCCGGCGAATTCGCGGAGGCTCATTTCATCCACCGTTCCAATCCGGCCCAGCCCTAGCTGTTCACCCTTGTTTTCAAGCGGGAACAGGTCATAGGCCACCTCCTCGTATGGATGGGCTTTTAACATGGCCCCAATAACCTTTTTCTCCAGGCTTTTCGGAAGAATAGTTTCAATCCTTGTCTCATCCACCGCTTCGAGCCTGCCTTGTTCGCCAATATGAGGATTGGCGCTTGCCCCAGGAAGAAACCGACCTGTACCGCCAACGGAAAAAGAACAATGACTGTATTCACCTATCGCTCCGGCACCGGCCTTTCCGAGTGCCTCCCTGACCTCGGCCGCGTTCTCCGCAGGCACATAGACAGCAAGTTTCAGCAAGGCTTCTTCATATGTAGGGATAAGAACCTCTGTCTCCTTTAATCCCAGGGCTTCGGCGAGGAGATCATTGACTCCCCCCTTGGCAACATCCAGGTTCGTATGGGCGGCATAGACAGCAATGTCGTGTTTGATCAATTTGCTGAGCATCCGTCCAGATGCAGTCTCTTCGGTTATTTTCTGCAAAGGCCTGAAAATGGGGGGATGATGGGCAATGATAAGCTCCGCTCCCATTTCAATCGCTTCGTCGACCACCTCATCCAGAACATCCAGTGCAATCATGACCTTGCTTACCGGTTTATTCAGGGTCCCAATTTGGAGGCCGATCTTATCCCCTTCCATTGCATACGCCTTGGGGGAAAATTGTTCATAAAGCTGAATGATTTCATGGCCGTTCACATTTTTCATGAGAGTACCTCCTCTGCCATCCTGATTTTTTTCTCCATCTCCTGCCGTTTCTGGTTGGTCGTCTCACTTTGGCCAGCCTGTTCCAGCTGTTCCAGGATTTTTTGCCAGTTTTTCTTCTCCAGTGTCCATTTTTCCCGGAATGCTGCATTTTTTTCCTGTAAAAGGTAAGGACCAAAAAGGAGCTCTGCATCCATCAAAGCACTATAGGGCTCGTCGGGATTTCCTCTTTCGGCAGCCAGCACTTCGTATATTTTCCCATCTTCTTTCAGGATTGTTTCACTGACAAGCTGCCATCCATTCTCAAGCAGCCACTTCCTGACGGCAGAAGCACCAATGTTCGGCTGGAGCACAAGCTTTGTTACCTCATCAAGCTTGCTTTTCCCTCTCTCAAGGATGCTCGCAATCAGCGGTCCCCCCATTCCAGCAATGGTGACGCACTTCACTTCCCCTGGCTGGATGACCTCGAGCCCATCTCCCTTCCGAACAAGGATCCGGTCTGAAAGGCCTTCAAATTCCACTTGTTTCAAAGCCGACTGGAAAGGGCCTTCTGCCACTTCACCAGCGATGGCGAAAGGCACAGCGCGTTTCTTTACAACGTGGCATGGCAAATAGGCATGGTCGGAGCCGATGTCCGCCAAACTGCTGTTTTCCGGAATATGCTCGGCTACCGCTGCAAGCCTCTCTGACAGTTTATTAGTATTCATCTGGTCATCACTACTTTCCATATTGATCTCCCTTTGTACACGGAGAAACACATTAACAATAATATTTTTCGCTTTACTTAGCCATTCTATATTCTACTAGTATAAAAAAAGTCCTTTGCAGTTGCAAAGGACAGCCTTACGTTTATTTCATTTCAGCAAGCCATTCGGCCATTTTTTCCTCATTGCCCGGCACTAGGCCTGCTGGCATTCCGCCAGGTGTACCGTTTACAAGAATATCCTGGATCTCTTCTTTGGAAAGCTTCCCGCCGACGGCGTTCAAAGCTGGTCCGGATACACCCTGGAGCTGGTCCCCGTGACAGCCGATACAGCTTTGCTGATAAAGCTCCTCAGGGCTCGCATCCGCTACTTCCGCTGCCTGCTCTCCGCCTTCAGCATCCTTTGCCGCTTGCTCTGCGTCTCCCAACCCTTTAAACGAAAGCAAGAACATCAGGCCAACGCCAAAGACCATAATTGCAACAAATGGAATAATTGGATTCCTGTTCATCTTATACCCCTCCTTTAGGAACAAGTTATGTATTCAATTAACTATTGCAAACAACTTTATTTTACTTGAAAAATGTTGCAAGGAAAAGCAAAAAAGCAAACTTTGTCATAGTTCTTCACAATTTGGACATCTTTTGGGCACAGATACCCTTAATATCCCTGTTTTGAAGCCGGCAGCCCTGTTTATGCCAAGAGGCATTTGCAAAGTGAGAGACAATTCAGTAAAATAAGGTTAAGCGCTATCAAATTTCCGGCAGGAATAAGACCCCTGAAAAGGGTTCCCCAATCCCTGCGCCTTTAGCGTTATAAAAAAAGAATAATTTACTATGGCAAGTAAATTATTCTTCATGGCCTTATTCTAAAAAGTCCTTCAGGCGCTTGCTGCGGCTTGGATGCCTCAGCTTCCTGAGCGCCTTTGCTTCAATCTGCCGGATTCGCTCACGGGTTACACCGAACACCTTCCCTACTTCTTCAAGGGTCCGTGTACGTCCGTCATCCAGGCCGAAACGAAGCCGTAAAACGTTCTCTTCCCGGTCTGTCAGGGTATCCAGGACATCTTCAAGCTGCTCCTTCAGCAATTCGTAGGCCGCATGCTCCGAAGGCGAGGTTGCATCCTGGTCTTCAATGAAGTCTCCCAAGTGGGAGTCATCTTCCTCTCCAATAGGAGTTTCCAGGGAAACCGGCTCTTGCGCGATCTTGAGGATTTCACGGACTTTTTCAGGAGTCAGATCCATGTCTTCTGCTATTTCCTCAGGCGTTGGTTCGCGCCCCAAATCCTGAAGCAGCTGTCTTTGGACACGGATCAGCTTATTGATGGTTTCAACCATATGGACAGGAATCCTGATTGTTCTTGCCTGGTCGGCAATTGCTCGCGTAATTGCCTGGCGGATCCACCAGGTGGCATAGGTACTGAATTTGAACCCTTTCCGGTAATCAAACTTTTCAACCGCTTTGATCAGGCCCATGTTTCCTTCCTGAATCAAATCAAGGAACAGCATGCCACGGCCAACATACCGTTTTGCAATGCTGACAACAAGACGCAGGTTCGCTTCGGCAAGACGCCTTTTTGCTTCTTCGTCGCCTTCTTCTATCCTTGTCGCCAGTTTGATTTCTTCCTCGGCAGACAGAAGGTCAACCCTGCCGATTTCCTTTAGGTACATCCTGACCGGGTCATTGATTTTAACACCAGGAGGGACGCTAAGGTCATTTAAATCGAACTCTTCATCGCTTTCCTTGGCAATTTCCTGAGCTGCCGGGTCTTCATCTTCATTGTCTCCTACAAGCTCAACGCCCTGATCACCAAGGAACTCGTAGAATTCATCCATTTGGTCTGAATCCAGTTCATAGCTCGATAATCTTTCAGCAATATCATCATAAGCAAGGACACCGGTTTTTTTACCCAGTTCCGTCAACTGGTCTTTTGCTTGTTCTAAGGTAATTTCAACTTCCACCTCATTAGAACGGGCCGACTTTTCAGCCATTTGTCCCCCTCCTTCCAAAATCACAAAACAGATAAGATTGATCTATAAGGACTTTCGCAGCTGGATGATTTCCATTGCGATTGCAGCTGCACGCATATAATCACTTTGTTTTTCTGCTTCCTTTTGTTCAGCCTGTTTATTTTTTATCTTTAACATCTTTTGATAATTCAACACCTGCTTGATATAATCAGTTAATTCATGTTCCACAAGCTCTTCGTTGAGGGGTATCATTCCGATGTCTGCAACAACACTTCTTAATTTATTATCGGGAAGATAATTTAAGAACCCATTAAGGTCCGGCTCATGCCCTTTTTCATAAAATCCTAATAAGTACGTAATGATTGCCTGATGTTCATCCACATTGAAAGTGTTTCCCTGAAGCATCTCCTGGACCTTGTATGCAAGCTCGCTATCCTTGAGCATATGGGAAATCAGGCGCCTTTCGGCTTCGTAATAAGCCTTCCTTAATCCCTGCTGCCTGGATGGGACAAATTGCCTGGGTGCAGATGCCTGTTCTTCCCGTGAAGGCTGTGAAGGCCTGCTCTTGCTGTTATGCGAAGCCTGCTGTTTCAAGGCCTCGAGTGAGAGCGAAAATTCATCAGCAATCTGCCTCAGATAGTAATCTTTCTCAACCGCGCTTTTCAGGCTGCTGATTTCATTCAGGACTTCATCAACGTATTGAAGGCGGTCTCCTTCGTTTTGAAGGTTTTTTCCCCTGCGGAAATAATGGAGTTTAAAGGACATCAGCGGTGAACTGGAACCAATGACCTCGTTCCTGAATTTTTCCTCGCCATGTTTCCTTACAAAGTCATCCGGGTCGAGCCCTGATGGCATCTGGGCCACCTTCACCGGACAGCCAGCTTCCTGAAGCATCATCGATGCCCTGTAGGCAGCCTCTACCCCGGCATTGTCGGAGTCGTAACAGATTGTTACCAGCTGAGCATTTTTCTTAATGATTGCAACGTGGTCTGACGTTAGTGATGTTCCCATTGTGGCAACGCCGTTTTCAACACCTGCCCTGTCGGCTGCTATGACATCTGCGAACCCTTCAAAAAGAATGATTTGCTGCTGCCTTCGGATTGAAGGCCTTGCCAGGGAAAAGTTATACAGGATTTTGCTTTTATTAAAGATTGGCGTTTCCGGGCTGTTCAGGTATTTGGGCTCATCGGCCCCCAATGCTCTGCCGGAGAACGCAATCGTATTTCCTTGGTGATCCAGAATGGGGAACATGATCCTGTCCCTGAAACGGTCAAAATACGTCCCGTCCTTTTCCCTTTGAATTACCAACCCCGCTTTTTCCATCTGCTCCAATGCAAAACCTCTTTTATGCAAGAGATTGCTTGCAAACTCCCATGTCGGCAGCGCATACCCTATCTGGAACTTCTCAATCGATTCCCGGGATATGCCCCTGCTCTCCAAGTATTCGAGAGCATGCTGCCCCTCATCTGTATTGACAAGCAGATGATGGTAAAATTTCCGGAGCAGGTCGTGGGCCTCGATCATCTGCTGGTGATGTCCGGGAACAGCCTTCTTTTTAAGAGGTGCTGCCTCTATGTCCAGCTGGACATTAGCCCGTTCCGCCAGTTTGACGGCTGCTTCCTGAAAAGAGAGGCCATCAATCTCCATTAAGAAGGAATACACGTTGCCGCCTGCACCACAGCCGAAGCAATGGTATATCTGCTTGTCGGCTGAGACGGAAAACGATGGAGTATTCTCCCCGTGAAAAGGGCAAAGACCAAAGTAATTCCTTCCCTGTTTCTTTAACTGGACATAATCCCCGATGACATCAGCAATATCAATCGCCTGGCGGATTTCGTTAATTTTCTCTTCCGCAATCCTCTCTGCCATGTTCATTACTCCAATTTTCTACATTGAGAATTCGACAAAAGCCTGGTGAATTCTTTCCCGAATGTGGTCCGGTCCTCTTCACTGAATCGTCTGGGACCCTTGCCATATTCTCCCCGCCTCCTTGCTTTTGCCGAGAGATGCCTTAGTTCAAGAGCAGTCTGGATATCCTTTTCTTCAAACTGAATTCCCCTTGGCGAGAGGACATAAACCCCTTTGGGAAGCAAAGTGGAGGCAAGGCCGATATCCTGGGTGACGGCAAGGTCGCCTTTCTTTGTGTGATTCATGATATAAAGGTCTGCTGCCTCTTTTTCACAATCTACAAATACCCATTTACCGGATTGGGAATCATTCATCATATGGGCATATGATGCGACAAAAACAAGTTGTACATTATAATTCGAAGCAATTTCGACAATTTCCTGCTTAACAGGACAAGAATCTGCGTCGACAAAAATAGTCATACAGTCCGGTTCATAACTAGTAATTCTACATCACTCCGCATTTTCCTTCTTTTGGCCCGATTTTTTTATAATTCACCTTTTGTCGAATTATTTTAAGTCCATTCCCTTGACATGTAACAATAAATAGTTTATTCGGTTTTTGCCAAGTCTAAACCTAAACATGTGTTTTTTTATCACAATTTTTTATTATAGTATAAGAAAGGCTTTTTTTCCATAATTTTATCTTCAGGATTTAATAAAAAAACTGCATCGCAAAAACAATAGCACATGGTCCATGTGCTATTGCCTCGGTTGCTTATTCATCATTATGCTCATAATGACATTCGCCGTTTCTTCCACCGCTTTGTTTGTGACATCGATTACCGGACAGCCTATTTTTTCAATAACAGCATCAAAATAATCGATTTCCTCTTTTATCCTCTCGATATTGGCGTATACAGCCCGATCATTCAGTCCCAGGGAAATAAGCCTCTCCCTCCGGATTTGAATCAGCTTTTCGGGAGAAATCCTCAATCCGAAGCATTTGCTGCCCGGAACCAAAGTGAGTTCTTCAGGAGGATCGATTTCCGGTACAATCGGGACGTTTGCCACCTTATAGCGTTTATGGGCCAGGTATTGCGACAATGGTGTCTTTGATGTCCGGGATATGCCGATCAGGACGATTTCAGCTTTAAGGATGCCGCGGGGATCCCGGCCGTCATCATACTTTACGGCAAATTCTATCGCCTCTATTTTCTTGAAGTAATCCTGATCCAGTTTCCGTACAAGCCTAGGTTCGTAGAGGGGCGTTTCCCCGCACTGGGTTTGTATCTGCTGCATCAATGGCCCGAGAATGTCGCAAATGACTATCCCTTCCCTTGCTGCAGCTTCCCTCATATAAGCATTTATCTCAGGCCTCACCAAAGTATAGGCAATCATGCCGCCGTTGAGCTTGGCGAGCGCTAGCACTTCTTCAATATTGGAAGTATCCTCGACAAACGGGTACCTCCTCAGAGTGAATTCCGATTTTGGAAATTGGCTGAGTGCAGCCTTTGTCACTAGTTCCGCAGTCTCTCCCACGGAATCGGAAACAACATAAATAATAGGCAACTTATCCATTGGAACCGCCAGCCTCCTACTCTTCCTCAGCCAGGGCCACAAATGCCCTGGTAATATTTGTTTTTGTCAGCCTGCCGACAATTTCCAGCCCCTGCCCTGCTTCCTTAACAATAGGCAGAGCGTCGATTTGTTTATCAATCAGCTTCTTGGCAGCATCAATCAGTAAATCCTCTTTTTTGCATACTGTGACGTTAGGCATGCGTGTCATGATGATATTGACTGGCAATGCCGTCAGCTCCTGCTTGCCTATGCTCGCCCTTAAAAGGTCCTTCCTTGACAGGACTCCGGCAAGATGAGACCTTTTGTCCACCACAAACAGCGTACCCACATCCTCAAGGAACATCGTCACAATCGCGTCGTATACCGATACGTCCTCCATAATGACGACGGGAATTGACTGGTAATCTCCTACAACGATTTTCTTGAGGCTGTCCGTTAAAAGCTGATTGCCGCTTTTTCCAGTATAGAAATATCCTACTCTCGGCCTTGCATCAAGGTAGCCTGCCATGGTCAGAATCGCGAGGTCAGGCCTTAGTGTGGCCCTGGTCAAATTAAGCCGGTCGGCGATTTGCTCCCCCGTAATGGGGCCATTGTCCTTTACAATATTCAATATTTGTTCCTGGCGCTTATTAAGTTCGATTTTACTCACCGCCTATTGAACCGTGTTTAAACAGCCCTAACTAAAAACATTATATACTATTTACCCGTTAGGAATGGTTACGTTTATGGATTCTTTGCAAACAAAACTGCCGGGCCTGCCGATTTCGCAGGCACAGCGGTTCTGTTAAGGTGCTATTTTACGTTAATGTCATTTACCTTGGCAAACTTCATAATTAGAGCCGCCAGGGCAGCCATTTGGTTCAGCCGGTTTTCCCGGACATCCTGTTGCTCCGCCATTACCATTGTATGGTCAAAATAAGCATTGATGGCTGGTTTCAATTCAAGAAGCAAATGATAGAATCTTGCTGCATCTATATGGTCTTCTTCTTCCCTGGCAGATTCCAGATACCTGGAATACAGCTCATTTTCATGCTCATTTTCAAAAAGTTCAGGGTCAATGTCTCCCCTGACTTCGGCTTTGTTCGCAATATTGAGCACACGGCTCAACGCTTCCATGCTCTCCTTGAAGTCCGGCGCATTGACATGCTCCTGCAGTACATCCGCTCTTTCAATAAGCCCTGGGACGCTTCTCAGTCCGCCGCCAAGAACGGCATCTATGATATCGTAGCGGATACCCCGTTCCTGAAGAAGGTGTTTGAGGCGGAGTCCAAAGAATTGAATAAGATCTTTAAATGATTCTTCCTCGCTGCGCTTCCCGAGTCCAGCCTGAGATACAAGGTTCAGGGAAAGTCCTATCAATGTTTCAAGTGCGATATTCCAATTTTTATTCACAAGGGTAAGGACAATGCCTGAAGCCTGTCTTCTCAAAGCATATGGGTCTTGCGAACCGCTTGGAATCACACCGATGGCAAAAAAAGAACAGATGGTGTCAAGCTTTTCAGCCAATGCCACTACAGCGCCTGCATCACTTTCTGCAGTGCCGTCTTCCGCGTTACGCGGCTTATAATGTTCATTGATAGCCTGTGCGACCGCCGGATGCTCACCTTTTTGAAGGGCATATTTTTCACCCATGATTCCCTGAAGCTCCGGGAATTCATACACCATCTGGGTGACCAGGTCGAATTTGCTGATTTCAGCAGCACGGTCCGCATGCTGAATGGTTTCGCTGTCAAGGCCCAGCCTTTCTCCGATTAAGCTTGAAAGCTTCCGCACACGGGCAGTCTTTTCTGCCAGGGTACCAATCTCTTCGTGGTAAACAATATTCTTCAGCTTTTCAAGCGCTGTTTCAATCTTTAGTCTTTGGTCTTCCCTGTAGAAGAATGCCGCATCAGCAAGCCTTGCGCGCAATACTTTTTCGTTCCCCCGGGCAACCGTATCAATATGGCGCTGATCGCCATTCCTCACTGTTACAAAATTTGGCAGCAAGCTGCCGTCTTTTCCTTTCACCGGGAAATAACGCTGGTGTTCTTTCATTGACGTAATGAGTACTTCTTCGGGAATATCAAGGTATTCCTTTTCGAATTTCCCATATAGAGCGGTCGGATATTCGACCAGGTTGTTCACCTCATCCAGAAGGTCTTCATCAACAGGTATGATCCAGTTGTTTTCTTCTTCAAGCCTTTGAAGCTGGGATACAATTACCTGCTTCCTCTTTTCCGAATCTGCAAGTACAAATTGTCCCTTAATCTCTTCTTCATAGCTTTCCGGGGAMCCCAGTTCAATCTTCCCGCCAAGGAACCGATGGCCATAGGTTGTTCGTCCTGTCGATACTCCTGCGATGGAGAAAGGCACAATCTCCTGCCCGAACAGGGCCACAATCCATTTTATCGGCCTTACATAGCGGAGTTCCTGGTCTCCCCAGCGCATATTCTTCGGAAAATTCAATGAAGTAATAATTTGTTTCATTTCTGGCAGAAGTCCTGCGGTTTCCTGCCCTTCGATAAACTTTTTGACATGGGCATATTCAATGCCGTTTATTTCCTTGAAATAAATATCGTCAACTGTCATGCCCTGTCCACGGGTGAAGCCTGCTGCTGCCTTTGACCAATCACCATCCGGTGTCAKGGCAATTTTCCTTGCCGGTCCCTTCGCTTCCTCATGGCTGTCCTCCTGGCGCTCGGCGACATCATTTACCAGAACAGCAAGGCGCCTTGGCGTAGCAAATGCTTGAATGTTTGTAAACCCGATGTTTTTTTCGGAAAGCCAATTTTCTACTTTAGCGGCAAGCTGGGCAATGGAATCATTGATAAATCTGGCCGGCATTTCTTCAAGGCCAATTTCCAGCAATAAATTTTGTTTACTCATGTTCCGGGTTCTCCTTTCGCTCCAGGATTGGGAAGCCAAGTTTTTCTCTCTCTTCATAGAAGGTTTTGGCCACTTTTCTGGCCAGATTTCGGCATCGTGCAATGTAGCCGGTTCTTTCGGTTACGGATATGGCTCCTCTTGCATCAAGAATATTGAACACATGGGAGCATTTCAGGACATAATCATAGGCAGGATGGACAAGCCCTTCATCCATTTGCCTGTGCGCTTCCTTCTCGTATACATTAAAGAGATGGAACAGCATGTCCGGATCGGAGGTCTCAAATGTATATTTTGAATGCTCATATTCAGGCTGTCCAAATATATCCCTGACTGTAAAGCCATTTGTCCACTCAAGTTCAAACACATTTTCTTTGTCCTGTATATATGACGCAAGCCTTTCGATTCCGTATGTGATTTCGACTGATACAGGCTTGCACTCAAGTCCGCCCACCTGCTGGAAATAAGTGAACTGCGTAATTTCCATGCCATCAAGCCATACTTCCCAGCCCAGCCCTGCACAGCCGAGTGAAGGGTTCTCCCAATTGTCTTCAACAAACCGGATATCATGCTCCAGCGGATTGATTCCCAAAGCCTTCAATGAGTCAAGGTAAAGCTCCTGAATGTTATCCGGTGATGGTTTCATGATTACCTGGAATTGATGATGCTGATACAACCGGTTGGGATTCTCGCCGTATCGCCCATCAGCCGGCCTGCGAGAAGGCTCTACATAGGCAACATTCCACGGCTCCGGTCCAATGGCCCGCAGGAAGGTATAAGGGCTCATCGTTCCTGCTCCTTTTTCAACATCATATGCCTGCATAAGGATGCAGCCCTGGTCAGACCAATGCTTCTGAAGGGTTAGAATCATATTTTGAATATTCATTTGTCACACACCTTTCGTGTATTTGATTATTAATTAGCTGGCTTTCCCCAACACAAAAAACTCCCGTCCCTATGCTGCATGCATAGGGACGAGAGTTACCCGCGGTTCCACCCTAATTGCCGCCAAAAAGCGGCCACTTTCATCATAATTTGCTCCGGAACGCCCTTCACCAGTTCCCCATTCCCGGCTCGCACCAACCCGGGATCGCTTTACAGGGAGTATTGGCTACTCCTTTCCATCACTGCAAACATCGATATGTAATTTTATTAAAAATCATAGCGAAAACAATAAGATTTGTCAATATCCTACAGCTTATCCTTAAAGCTGTCAAGCTGGTCAAGGAACCTCTTCGTTTTAAGATGAAGGCCCGAATACTCTTCATAATAGGCAGTAATCATTTTTTTCAATTCCGCTTTGGTTTCATTCTTGACCGATATGGATCCCAGCCGGGAAAGATCAAGCAAATAAAACAGCCGCATCAACCGGATGGATGCCTGGCTGACTTTAAAGTGGTAAGGGTCTTTTTCAAGGCAATTCTGGCAAAGCAAGCCCCCCTCACGCACAGAGAAGGAAAAAGTCCCTTCCGTCCTGCCGCAGTTGGCACAATGGTCAAGAATGGGGTACAGGCCGAGGACATTGAGCATCTTCATTTCGTAAATATGCATAAGGATATCCTGGTCATAGCCTTCGTCCAAATACTGCAGCGTCTGAAGCAAGAGTTGAAACAAATAAGGATTGGGCTTTTTTTCTTCCGTACTCTTGTCAGTCAGGTCAATGATATAGCTGGCATAGGCAGTCAGGAAAATATCTTCCCGCATGCTTCTCATTGAATAAATAATTTCCCCTTGCTGCAGGCTTCCCAGCCCCCTGCCTCTTTGGATGAGGAATTGGCCATATGTAAAAGGCTGGGTGATTGCCGCCAGCCGGCTGTTGGGCTTTTTCGCGCCCCTTGCCATCACACCAACCTTACCCCATTCAAGAGTATATAGAGTCACGATTTTATTTGTTTCGGCATAATCAGTTGTCCGTATTACGATGCCTTCACATTTCTCCAGCATCATCCTTCACCATCCAGTGCTGGAAGACAAACCTATGAGATGGGAAAATCAATTTCTGCTAGCTCTTCCTCCTGATTTCCGGGTATTTCTCGTCTTTCCTGCTCCAACTCCTTGAAGAGGAGATAAGTGTCAATATTACCTGTTTGCGAAAAAACCTTCCAGGTAAAATCCAACATCGAAAACCCCACCTTTCAATTATTCAACTAGCAATTTTCTTATCCCGAATCCTTACAATTTATCATAGCCTGTCACTCGAATTTCATGTTACATAAATATTGTAAAAACACCCGGTTCATAAAACCAGTCTATTCCTAATACATTAGTTATGGCAGAAAGGCACAGAATGGGCCTTTCTAATATTCATCGTCCCTAAAGCCATAATCACGGAGGTGGGTCGCCCTGTTCCTCCAGTCTTTCTGCACTTTTACCCATAGCTCCAGGAACACCTTTGTTCCAAGCAGGTTCTCAATGTCCAGCCTCGCCCGCTTGCCTATTTCCTTCAGCATGCTGCCTTGTTTGCCAATAATGATTCCCTTCTGTGAATCCCGTTCCACCACGATGGTGGCCATCACATGGACCGTCTTGTTCTCGGGCTTGCGTTCCATTTTTTCAATCACAACCGCAAGGGAGTGGGGGATTTCTTCCCTGGTCAAGTGCAGGGCTTTTTCCCTAATCAATTCAGAAACAATAAATCGTTCAGGATGATCTGTCACCTGGTCGGCCGGGTAGTACTGCGGCCCTTCAGGCAAGTATTCCTTAATTTGCGCCAATAACCTTTCGACATTGTTTCCTTCAAGGGCCGAAATAGGAACAATCTCTTTGAAGCTGTACTTCTCCCTATATCCTTCAATTAACTGCAACAGTTTATCCGGATGAACAAGATCAATTTTATTAATGATTAAAAAAACCGGTGTGGAGACGGACTGCAGCTTCTCAATAATAAATTCTTCGCCGCGGCCATAGCCTTCCTCGGCATTCACCATGAACAGGACCAGGTCCACTTCCTTAAGTGTATTTTGAGCAACCTTCATCATGAAATCCCCAAGCTTATGCTTTGGCTTATGGATTCCGGGAGTGTCGATAAAGATTAGCTGTGAGTCATCCTGTGTCAGTACACCCTGGACCTTATTCCGGGTGGTTTGCGGCTTGTCGCTCATAATGGCGATTTTTTGTCCGACCACCCGGTTCAAAAAAGTGGATTTCCCCACATTCGGCCTTCCAATGATGGAAATGAAGCCTGATTTAAATCCGTTTCCTTCTGTGTTATTCATGTAGATCCTCCGGTGAAAATGCTCCTGGCAGCAATTCTTCGACAGTTATTTCTTTAATATCCCCATTCAGGTTTGTTAAAACCACCTTCATGTCTTTTGGGCACAGTTCCGAAATGACCTGGCGGCAGGCTCCGCATGGCGAGACAGGGCGGTCCGTATCGGCAATCACCGCAAGGGTTTTAAACTTCCGGTCCCCATGGGCATACGCGCTGAAAAGTGCCGTGCGCTCCGCACAATTGCACATGCTGTATGCAGCGTTTTCAATATTGCAGCCTTGGTACACCTTTCCATCCTCGGTAAGCAGCGCAGCACCGACCTGAAACTTCGAGTAGGGAACATACGCTTTTTTCATTGCCTCTTTTGCTTCTTCAATCAATAATGTTACATCCATTAGAAATCGTCCTTTCCACTATTTTACCTTATTTTGGTTTCAATTTCACGAGGAAATCCAAAAAAGTGTAAAAAATTTTAAATTTTCTAAAAATAGGCTTGCCTTTTTGATATTGCTTTCGAACCTTAATTGTACTTAATTTTGAAGTCAGATTCAAACTGGGAAGAAGTTCCCCTCAAAGCGCCCGCCTGAGCCGAAATTTTAGCACAATCCGCACATGAAAAAAAGCTGTCCGGAGGGGCAGCTTATAAAAGAAAAGGTAAAAGCTTTGGGCCAAAAATGACCAAGCCTATAATGACGGAAGTGATGGCAAATAACAAAACGGCACCTGCAGCCATATCCTTTGCCTGCTTTGCCAGCGGATGGTACTCCGTGGTCACAAGATCGACTGCCTTTTCAATGGCGCTGTTCATCAATTCGGAAGCGAGCATGCCTCCAATTGAAAGGCAGATAAACAGCCATTCGACAGCTGAAATGCGCCAAAAGAATCCAAGCAGGATTACAGCCATTGATATTACAAGATGGATCTGCAAATTCCGTTCTTGTTTTAATCCCGCCCGGATTCCAGCAAAAGCATAGGCAAAGGATCTGATTAGCCTTGGCTTTCCAGTTCCATTTCTACCTGATGAGCCCATATTCATTCAATATTTCCCTTTGCCTGGAAAACATTGCCTTTTCATCTTCCTCCGTCTCATGGTCATAACCAAGCAGATGAAGAAAGCCATGGACTGCCAAAAAGCCAAGCTCCCTCATAAACGAATGGTTATATTCCTTTGCCTGCTCCCTCGCCTTGGCAACGGAGATGATAATATCCCCAAGAACCCTCGGGATTTGTGCCCCTGTCACGGTTAATTCACCTTCGCCTTCTTCCTCGAGGGCAAATGAAATGACATCCGTAGGCCGGTCAATCTTCCGGTATTCAAGATTAATCTCATGGATGCGCTCATTGGACACGAAAGTAACAGAAACTTCACTTCCCGCCTCTACTCCCTCTTTTTGGGCAGCAAAATTCAAAAGCTTTTGAATTTCCGTCATTTCGTGTTCGCCGAGTTCCTCGACTTCATCAAATAAATCTATTTCTAGAGTCATGCTTGCTTCACCTTCTGTTTAGTCATTTCCGGATATTCAATCCGGGAGTGGAAGATTCCTTTTAATGTTTCGCAAAAGCTGTCACCGACAATCTGCAATTCCTTCAGGGTGATATCGCAATCATTCAGCTGACCATCCTGCAGCCGGTCGGCTATGATATTCCGGACGAGGCTTTCAATCTGGTCATGGGTTGGACGGGACATCGACCTGACAGCCGCTTCCACACTGTCCGCTATGCCAATAATCGCAATTTCTTTAGTCTGTGCCTTCGGTCCCGGATAGCGAAAATCCGCTTCTTTTGCATCGCTGCCCGATTGTTTGGCCTTGTGATAGAAAAATTTCAGCAATGTAGTACCATGATGCTGTTCGGCAATATCGACAATTTCCTTCGGCATTTTGTGCTTTCTGAGCATTTCCGCTCCATCAGCCGCATGGGCGATAATTATATTCTTGCTCGTGACCGGCGGCAGCTTGTCATGAGGGTTGTCTATATTCATTTGGTTTTCGATGAAAAATTGAGGCCGCTTTGTTTTGCCTATATCGTGATAATAGCACCCCACTCTCGCCAGGAGGCCGTTTGCCCCTACTGCCTCGCAGGCAGATTCAGCAAGATTGGCTACCATCACACTGTGGTGATAGGTCCCCGGAGCTTCAGTCAGGATTTTCCTCAGCAGCGGATGGTTAGGGCTCGATAGCTCAATGAGCTTCATGGCAGTAAGCACGCCGAAGCCTGCCTCTAAAAATGGCAGCAGGCCGATTGTCAGCACCGCTGAGCCGATGCCGGACAAAAAGGCTAGCATGAAATAAAAGCCGGTTTCCAGACTTGTGTACTGGCTGTTACGCAGCAGCACGAGCGCGACGATGACGAACAGATTGATGACGGAAACGAACAAGCCCGCCTGGAGGATTTTACTTCTCTGATTCTGCTGCCTTAAATACAGGATTCCTGCCAGTCCGCTCGCAATGATGTAAATGGCTACGGTGACATTCAGAGTTCCTGTAATACCCTGATTGAACATGATGCTGCCGCAAATCCCGGTGATAATTGTCTGGAATACAGCCAGCCGCTCATCTAACAGGACCTTAATGAGCATGGCGCCCATGGCAGCAGGGAACACATAGCCAATTTCCGAAAACTCCTGTTCCGAAAAGAGGCTGACCAGTTTCATGATCAAAATCGACAAAACAAAAATCAGGCTGAATATCAAAAGCTGTTTTTGTACCTTCTCCGCTTTCCCCATTTCATCAAACAGAAAGAACAAGGCACTCAGGATAATAAAAATAAACATCGCGAGACCGGCAAATGGCTTGAGCGATTGATCACTGTTCAGCAATCCGGCCAGCTGTAGCTGCTGGTAGACATCCCTGCTGATCAGCTGCCCTTCCTCCACAATAATCTGGCCTTCGAGGATCTTCACAGGCTCAACGTTGTCAATGGCCTGCTGCCGCAATTCTTCTGTTGCCTTGGGATCGTAAAATTCATTCTGGATGATGGCGAACCGGCCAAGTTCGATAATGGCGCTCCTCAGGCTGGAGTTCAGGCTTGTATACCTAAGTTCTTCTTCAACCCGCTTTTTCCCATTTTCGACTTCATCCGCCGGAATTCTTCGGCTCATGACGTTATTGACAGCCGTCAAGGTCATGTCTTTGGCAATAGCCAGCTCTTCTGGCCTTGCCTGGAGCATGGCGGCAAATGCGGGATCAGAAATGACTTTTGTTACTTCTTCCGTGAGTTTGTCCTTGACCCTGACTACTCTTTCTTCAATTGGAACGACTGCTGCTTCCATATCCATGTCCTGTTCGGCACGTTCCTTTAATTCCGCCTTTATTTCATTATTCACTTCAGTCACCGAGTCGAAAATGGATGTAACCAGGTCCACCTGGTTTTGGGCATATTCCTTTTTAACGATATAAACATCCTGAACCTGATTGACAGCTTCCTGTCTTGCCCTTTCAGTATTCCCCTTATCCTCCACGGTGAGGGGGGAACGAATGGTCTGGTCGGCTACTGAAAACAAGGTAAGATCGAGCTTTTCCGGTTTCACATTGCTGTACATGGACAGAAACAAAACCAAGCCAAGGATCAGGAATAGCAGCAATCGAAACAGCTTAATATTCAACAAATCCAATATAGTGGAAAAATGGCGCTGCATCTTTTCCATTCTGTACCTCCTGCCTGGGCTGCCAAGCCGAGTAAATAATCAAAGGATGATAAAACTCTTAATATTTTCCATCATAACAGTTTTTTTTCCAACTTTCACCCTCTCACATGCAAAAAATAGCCTGCCCTGTCGGACAGACTATTGACCATCTTCACTTTTATCATACGCATTGATAATGCGCGCCACAAGAGGGTGACGGACTACATCGGACTGCTCCAGATGAATAAAAGACATTCCTTTGACTCCTTGCAGCACCTCTTCAGCAACGATCAGCCCCGATTTCACTCCACGGGGGAGGTCAATCTGGGTGGTGTCCCCGGTAATCACCATTTTAGAGCCGAACCCCAGCCGCGTAAGGAACATTTTCATCTGGGCTTTAGTAGTGTTTTGCGCTTCATCAAGGATGACGAAGGCATCATCGAGCGTCCTGCCGCGCATATAAGCAAGCGGGGCAATTTCAATTGTTCCCCTTTCAATCAGCCTCTGTGTATGCTCCGTTCCAAGTATGTCATGGAGGGCATCATAAAGCGGCCTTAAATAAGGATCGACTTTTTCCTTAAGGTCTCCAGGAAGGAAACCAAGGCTTTCTCCCGCCTCAACCGCAGGCCTGGTCAGAATGATCTTGGTGACATTCCCGTTTTTCAGGGCGTTAACCGCCATCACAACCGCCAGATAGGTTTTTCCGGTTCCTGCAGGACCAATTCCAAAGACAAGATCCTGTCCTTTAATCGCATTTATATAATGACGCTGTCCAATGGTCTTGACCCGGACTGGTTTTCCTTTTGAGTTTCTGGCAATTTCCTCTTCGTATAAATCCTGGAAATATTCGAGCGTGCCTTTTTTGGCAAGCTGGAGGGCATAGATGACATCCCTTTGGCTTATATTGATTCCTTTTCGGACAACAGCCATTAATTTTTCCATGACAGCCTGCGCCATTTCCACATTTTCCGGCTGTCCGGCTACGATTACCGACTCTCCTCTAGTGATGATCGATACTTTAAGCTCGTTTTCAATGACCTTCAGGTTTGAGTCCGAGTTTCCGAACAGGGCAATGGCTGCCTCTGGATTCTCAAGTTGTATTTCCTTTGTTTTGAAGTCTTCTGTCATTCTTCGTCTCCTTGGATTATAGGTTGGCCTTTTGCAATATCTTCAATTATTTGAAAATGGATGGACATTCTTACTTTACCATTCTTTATCGATTGATGTAAAATCTCTTCCCCTTTAATCTTAGCATCTTCAGGAATAATCTTTTTTATATCCTTTCTGGCCAATTCCCTTGCACTTTTTATTGCTTCCTTTTTCGTGTACGTCCTTGTGACTTCTTCTTTTTCACGAATCGTATTCGCAACAAAGGCTATCGGCAGCTCCCATTTCAGGAATTTTACTTGGTGCTTTGATTCTTCACTTTCAAATTCATTGTATCCATGCTTCTTGAATCCCCAAACGGGAATGGAAAGTTTTCCAAGCTGCAATTGATACTTTCTTGCCTCATTCCCGCTGAACACCTGGAAGGTAGATTCCAGGGGCAAGTTCACCGATGAAATATACCATGTTTCTCCCAGTATTTCCCCTCTTGCCGGAACGAGCTTTTTCTCTCCCTCTTTACCAATCAGGCCGCTGACAAGCAATTGTCCAGGCTGTACCACATCGTTCAGCTGGACCACTGATTCGCCTTCCTCAACAAACATTTTTACAATGGTCGCCTTTTTTACTGCTACAAGATGCTGTGGGGTAAATGCTTCCGGTTTTTCAGGCTCTTCCTTTTCTACAACCTGGAAATGGTAGGTTGTCCCCTTTAATTCCACACCTACCCAGGTTATTTCCTTCACTTTATCCGTCAGGTCACGTTGAAGGAGATCAACATTTTTGATCGTAAACTGGAGGCTCCCATTTTTCACGCCCATACCGGCCAATTCTTTGCGGATTTGATGCTCGACCGCTGGGCTGGCCCCTTTTATTTCAATTCCCCAAACCATATTGGACAAAAACATGAGAATGATTAGAAATGCAGCCGCCCCCACCAGAAAACCGCTGTTTGTCCAAATCCTCCGTAAAAAGAAAGGGCCCCCAGCCCTCTCGATAAAACGGATTTTACACAGGCTGGACCTTGCAGGAATCCGCAATTTTTTAGCATCCTGCACATTTATTTGAAATGTCACTGCTTCGGTACCATGCCTTTTCACATTCCAGATCAGGATTCCATTTCGCGTCAGCTGGTTCAAAAAACGCTCGATTCCCTTCCCGGTTACTTTGACACGGAGAGTTCCCGTAAACAAATTGATCCATCGATTTTTCATGCGCTTCCTCCTGAATCATTCATTGATATATATCACCTGGTCGATTTTCCCTTCAAGCAGTATCTCTTCCGGGAGAATGGTTTTAATGACAAACGCCTTCCCCTTCACCAGCAGCTGGCCCTGTTTCAGGAGCAGCCTCAGTTCCTTGTCGGAGAAAGCCAGTAAACCGCGGTGGTTTTCAATATAGATATGGATTTGTCCAATCATGGTGATACGGGGGAGATCCATCATGACATCAGGTGGAAGGTCCATTTTTTGGGTCATCCAGTTTCGAATCAGCTGGCTCCATTTCTTTGCCATAAAAAAAGAACCCCCTTTCAACTCATATGTATGAGCTGAAAAGGGGTTCTAGCACATTTTTTTAACAGGTTCGACCCCGGGATGGACAAGCTTATCTTCGCCTCATCGTCCGGTGGGGATCCCGCGCTCTTGGCGGCCCCAGAACCTGAGCCCAGGCAATTCCTTCAATCAGGCGTTTGCCATCGGGGTTCAGATCCAGAGTAACAGGCTTTTCCTCGTTGCCAGCCTGAGCCGAAGCGGGTGCACCGCTTGCGGTACGAGGTTCATGCCGCGCGGGTTCCATGATTTCCCGTGTTCTATCTTCATAAACTTTCTGGACATCCTTCAGCTGAGGGATGCTTGCAGCAGCCGTCCGTTCAGCCTTTCTTTCCGGCGGTGGCGGCGCTGGCCTCCGTTCAGGCCGCTGCTGTGCAGGTTTTCGTTCAGAACGCTGATGCTCTTGACGGGTTTGCTGTGACGGCCTTCTCTGCTGGGGCCTCTTTTGCTGCTCCTGCTGCTCCCCCTTTTTCCCGAACAATGTCGAGATCAGACCAATCAATATCATAAGAATGAATGGATTATCGAACAGAAATTCCATGGTTGGTCCCCCCTTTCAAAGCGGGATGGAAATTATTCATCCTTGTTCTCGTCTTTTTTGCCGCCAGAAAGCTTCCCAAAGGAGTCTCTCATGTCGGTATCGGCAGAAATGTTCTGGATATTCATGTAATCCATCACACCAATGTTTCCATCTCTTAAGGCTTCCGCCATGGCAAGGGGAACAGTTGCCTCGGATTCGACAACTTTCGCTCTCATTTCCTGTACGCGCGCCTTCATTTCCTGCTCCTGGGCAACAGCCATGGCACGGCGTTCCTCAGCCTTTGCCTGGGCAATCTTCTTGTCGGCTTCCGCCTGTTCCGTCTGGAGTTCGGCACCGATGTTCTTGCCGATGTCAACATCCGCAATATCGATCGAGAGGATTTCAAAGGCTGTGCCTGCATCCAGGCCCTTGGAAAGGACTGTCTGTGAAATCATATCCGGGTTTTCCAGGACTTTTTTATGGTTATCGGAAGAACCAATGGTCGAGACAATCCCTTCACCGACACGCGCAACGATGGTATCCTCTCCAGCACCCCCGACAAGCCTGTCGATGTTGGCCCTAACAGTAATGCGGGCTTTCGCTTTTACTTCGATTCCATCCATCGCGACACCGGCGATGAACGGTGTTTCGATAACCTTTGGATTAACGCTCATCTGCACTGCCTCAAGTACGTCCCGGCCGGCAAGATCAATAGCGGCCGCCCGCTCAAAAGACAACTCGATATTCGCACGGTGTGCAGCGATCAGGGCATTAACAACCCTGTCGACATTCCCTCCGGCAAGGTAATGGCTCTCAAGCTGGTTTGTCGTTACTCCCAACCCAGCCTTATGTGCCTTGATCAACGGATTGATAACCCGGCTCGGGATAACCCGGCGGAGCCTCATTCCAATCAGTGTGAAGATGCTTACCCTAACTCCGGCCGCCAGGGCAGAAATCCAGAGCATTACGGGAACAAAGGTAAAAAGGACGCTGAGAAGCAGCAGGCCGAGCACAACGGCGACCAGCAAAAAAACAGTACCTGATGTCAATGCCATATCAATTCCTCCAATTCATCATGGTCATTCCGGAACTTCCCGGACCACAACACGTGACCCTTCCGTCTTGACTATTTTTACTTTCTTGTCTTTCTGAATAAAACTTCCTTCACTTACTACATCCAGTCTCTCGTCGCCTACAACCACGGTACCCGCTGGCCTTAGCGCTGTAACAGTCGTTCCCTCAAGGCCGATCAGTTCCGTCCGGTTTTTGTTCGATACATAACCGCCCTCGGTACTTGTAGAATCAGTGAGAATAATTTTGCCGAATAATTTCATCCTTTTCCCCAACACCTTTACCATAAGGATGGAAACCAGAATTGTTGCCGCCATGGCAATCAAAAGGGTAATACCCATATGCATGACATTCCCGGAGGCCATGAAGAAACTGGCGATTACGGCAATGAAACCGATAATCCCGACAATACCTCCTGCAATGAAAAATTCCAGGATCATCAAGCCGACACCAATGGCAAAAAGAATGATTGCTTCATACCCAGCCAGGCCAGCCACCATATGGCCGTAGAAAAAGAGCAGCAGGGAAGAAATCCCCATAAAGCCTGGTATCCCAAAACCAGGCGAATAAAGTTCCAATACAAGACCCAGGCTGCCAATCGTAATCAGCACCGAGGTGACTACCGGATTTGTAATGAATCTGGCAACCTTCTCCGCAAAACTCTCTTCCACCTCTTTGACGGCTGCCTTCTCAAAGCCAAGTTCCGCCAGCAATTCATCCCGGTCCTTGACCGTTCCTTCCGAATAGCCAACTTCAAGTGCCTGCTCCGCAGTCAGCGTCAGGAGCTCCCCTTTTCCTGCCCCATACTCAGGCAGGTCGACATTTTCATCTGCCATCGCCAAAGCATAAATCGGATCCCTTCCTGATTCCTGGGCAGCACTCCTCATGGCTGCGAACCAGTAGGATTCCGCTTTTTTCCCGGCCGTGTTTCCGCTTTGATCAATGATCGCCGCCGATCCCATTACAGCACCCGGCACCATATAAATCTCATCGGCATTCAGCGAAATATAGGCGCCAGCCGACAAAGCCTGCTTATTTACGAAGGCTATTGTCCGCATGTTGGTGGAAGTAAACAATTTCCCAATTTCGCCCGCTGCATCAACCGCCCCGCCCGGAGTATTAATTTCAAAAATAATGGCAGAAGCATCATCGGCTTCAGCTTCGGATACAGCCCTATCCAAAAAGGCATAGAGGCCTTTTTCCACTGTAGCTTCAACCGGGACAATATAAACGGTTTCATCTTGAGCCGATGGCAGCAAAGGGAAAGCCGACAGCACAAGCCCCATAAGCAAAGTGAGCAATACTATCATCCGGCTAAGCCTCAATATCCCATTCCCCCTCTCTCGTTTAAGCGGCTTCCTGTATTACGGTCTAAGTGTCCGTTAGGTTTCATTCTTTTTGGAAGGATGAACAGCAGCCTTAAGACTATGTATATTTTTATCATACCATAGACAGTCACTTTTATTACCAGGAACATCCTTTAATTGCCGTCCCGGCGGAAATTCGGGATCACTAAAAAGGCCGCAAGCAAATGCTCGCGGCCCTTAGTCACATTTTTTTATGAAAGGTGTTGTTGTACAAGTTTGTTGACGAGCGACCCGTCTGCTTTGCCTTTTACCTTCGGCATGATAGCAGCCATCACTCTTCCCATATCGGCCTTAGACGCAGCACCAGTTTCAGCAATGGATTGCTTGATGACGCTGACAAGCTCTTCTTCGCTTAACTGTTCCGGCATATACTGCTCGACATGTTCGATTTCGATGCGCAGTTTTTCCGCAAGGTCTTGGCGACCTGCTTTTTCAAATTCCTGGAGGGAATCTTTGCGTTGTTTTAATTCGCGAGAAAGTACAGTCAATTCTTCCTCAGCCGACAACTCTTGCTTCCCGAGCTTGATTGCTTCGTTTTGCAAGGACGACTTCATCATCCGAATTGTCGTGAGTTTGTCTTTTTCCTTGTTCTTCATCGCTTGGATCATATCTTTATTTAAACGCTCGAGAAGACTCAAAATAATTCCACCCTCTCTTAGAACTTGCGTTTTCTGGCAGCTTCAGACTTTTTCTTACGCTTAACACTTGGTTTTTCGTAGAATTCGCGCTTTCTAGCTTCTTGAATTGTACCTGACTTAGAAACAGTACGTTTGAAGCGTCGAAGAGCATCTTCAAGCGATTCGTTTTTGCGAACAACAGTTTTAGACATTCTCTTTCCCTCCCTCCGAACACAACACACTTACATGAAAACACATGGGAACCATGTACCTTGCAATTATAATATACTAGCGAAGCAAGGTCAACTGAAAATCATACATGGATTAAAGAATAATCATTTGTCCCTATTCAGGAAAAGATTTCGGCATGTCCAGCCCATCCAGTCATAGATATAGAAAGAGAAAGGGTGGGGTCAATGGTCTATGCTTTTCTGTTCATCTTGTTTGTTGGAATATTTCTCTCGGGTATGATGATTTTAAGAAGAGGGCTGTTTCAACTGTCTGCTGACTCCATGAGGGGCTGGCTCGCCAGGATGACAGGCACACCTCTGAAAGGCTTGCTTGCAGGTACACTTGTTACAGCCATCCTCCACAGCAGTTCCGCCGTCATGGTCATCACAATCGGCCTGATCAGTGCCGGGATGCTTACGTTTAGACAATCAATTGGCATTATATTGGGATCCAATATCGGAACGACCTTCACCCTGGAATTGATCACCATCAATCTTGATGTTTTCATTGTTCCCCTTGCAATCATAGGGGCCGTTCTGATCCTTGCCAGGAAGGAACTGCACAGGAATATCGGGCAAATTCTTTTCGGAATGGCAGCTGTGTTCCTGGCCATGAGAGGGTTTTCATACCTGGCCGGCCCCCTTACAAGCCTCCCGGTCGTTGAGCAATGGCTGGCCCGGTTAAATGACAGCCTGCTTTACAGCCTGGGAACGGGAACAGTGATAACGGCAATCATCCAGTCCAGTACAGCCATGTCCGGAATTCTAATGGGCTTCCTGTCAGAAGGAACGATGCAGTTCGGTGCTGCAGTCGCTGCCATGCTGGGGGCCAATATAGGCACTTGTGCAACCGCTCTGCTTGCTTCTGCAGGGGCGGGAAAAGAGGCCAGGCTGACCGCTTATGCCCACCTTTGGTTGAATATTGCGGGTACACTGGCATTTTTGCCTTTTATAGATGATTACGCCCTGATTGCCCCGATGACAGCTGACAGGATGGACGTTCAGCTGGCACATGCAAGTGTTTTATTTAATATCGTTTCGTCACTGCTGGTTCTTCCCGTTGCGGACAGGTTCGGGAGGATGATCATCATCCTTCACGGGAACAAAGATTAAAGAAAAGCGGATTGTTCCTGTGATGCTTATTCTTGGAAGCTTTCCTTTGTGCTCAGCCCGACCAGCATAAGACGCTCCAGAATAGAAGGCGTTCTTTGCCTTCAATTCTGGAGTGGCTTATGACTCGAGCTGCTCAAAGCTGCGCTTCTCGCAAGATACTCCAAGAAGCTAAGCCAAAGATGAAAACTGGCTAGGCGCTGGAGCTAGACAGTTATCCAGGGGTCAAATTTAAACTTTCTTATCTTATAAAAAAGGAATTGCCGCAATAGGCAATTCCTTTTCACTATACCACAGCTTTTTCATCAGCAGTTTCATCTTCCAGCACGCGCACAAATTGGCCCTCATTATAAGGGTAGCCTGCCTTTAGAAGCTTGACTTTGACAATCTTGCCAACCATGTCTTCAGTGGCCGGCAGGATGACTTTCAGGTAGTTATCCGTATAGCCGACATAATGGCCGTCCTTCTCCTTGTACTCTTCTTCCGGAATGACCTCAAGCACTTCTCCTTCAAACCGGGAAGCATATTCCTTTGCCAGCTGGTCGGAAAGGGCAATAAGAAGATGGACGCGCTCATTCTTCACATCCTCATCGATCTGGTCATCCATGCGGGCAGCTGGTGTACCCGTACGTTTGGAATATGGGAATACATGAAGCTCGGAAAACTTGTGTTCTTTAATAAAATTATAAGTTTCCATAAACTCTTCTTCCGTTTCTCCCGGGAAGCCGACAATGACATCGGATGTAACGGCAAGTCCGGGAAGCACCTCTTTGAGCCGGTTAAGACGCTCGCCGAAGAACTCCATTGTATATTTACGGCGCATCCGCTTCAAAACGGTATCAGAGCCTGACTGGAGCGGGATGTGCAAATGGCGGACGATTATATTCGAACGGTCGATCACATCGATGACCTCGTCCGTAATCTGGCTGGCCTCAATGGAGGAAATCCGGAGCCTCTTCAATCCTTTAACCTGTGCTTCTAGGTCTGCCAGCAGGGAGGCCAGGTTGTAATCCTTCATGTCCTCACCATAGCCTCCAGTATGGATTCCGGTCAGGACAATCTCCTTGTAGCCGGCATCGACCAGCTGCTGGGCCTGGCGGATTACCTCCTGCGGATCGCGTGACCTCATCAGGCCGCGGGCCCATGGGATAATGCAGAAGGTACAGAAATTATTGCAGCCTTCCTGGATTTTCAGCGAAGCTCTTGTACGGTCTGTAAAAGCCGGGACATCAAGCTCTTCATAGACGCGGTTCTTCATGATATTGCGGACGCCATTGATTGGCTGGCGTTCTGTTTTGTACTGTTCAATATACTCAAGCATCTTCACACGGTCCTGCGTACCCACGACAATATCGACTCCAGGGATCGCCATAATCTCCGCTGGTGAAGTCTGGGCATAGCAGCCAGTGACACAGATAACAGCATCAGGATTTTTCCTCACCGCACGCCGGATTACCTGGCGGCTCTTCTTATCCCCTGTATTTGTAACGGTACATGTATTTATTACATAAACATCCGCAGTTGATTCAAAATCAACACGGTCATAATTTTGCTCTTTGAACAATTGCCAGATTGCCTCGGTTTCATAGTGGTTCACTTTACATCCGAGTGTATGAAAAGCAACTGTAGGCATATTCCTCACCTCATTAATTCAAAATGATAGGACGCGGCTGATAGAAGGTAGAGCGGTGCCGTTTCTGTCCTTAAGATCCGTGGTCCAAGTCCGCACGGCACAAATCCAGTTTCCTGGAGAATATGGACTTCCTGTTCTGTCAGCCCTCCTTCAGGGCCGAACACGGCCAGCAAAGATTCACCCTGGCCTATTCTTTTAAAAACATCGGCAAGCACGGAAGCTTCTCCCTGCCTCGCTTCTTCTTCGTATGCGATCAGGCAGTAATCAAAACGCCCCGAATCCTGAACGAGCGATTTAAGCGTTACCGGCTCATGAATTTTTGGTATTTGATTCCTATGGGACTGTTCAGCCGCTTCCTTGGCAATTTTCTGCCATCGCTCTGCCTTTTTGCTTCCCTTTTTTTGATCCCATTTAACGACGGAGCGGCTTGCGATGAAAGGGACAAATTCAGAAGCACCAAGCTCTGTTCCCTTCTGGATGATCCATTCAAGTTTATCCCCTTTGGGCAATCCGCTCGCAATTGTGATGGAAATCGGAAGCTCGGGAGACTCTTCATTCCATTTTACTACGGCTGCCAGTGCTTTTTCAGAGGTAATTTCTTCAATCCGGCAGAAAGCGCTCTTCCCCTGCGTAGTCACACAGAGAATCTCGTCGCCTTCTTTCATTCTCATGACTCTGGCAATGTGATGATGGTCGTCGCCGGTTATTTCAAAATGCCCCTCTTCTCCTGAACCTGTCACAAAGTATCTCTGCATTTCGACACACCCGCCTAAATAATAGTTAGCCCCAATTAAAAAGAGACAGCAGAAAAGGGACGGATAAGCCCCTTTGCCGCTGCATTATTTTTTTGCAATGATGGCCACCCAGTCTTCCATGGAGATTACTTCCTCAATGGCAAAACCGGCGTTCAGCAATGCTTCCTTTACACTTTCCTTCTTTTGCTGAATGATGCCCGAAGTGATGAAATACCCGTCTTTTTTTACAGTGCGATAGGCATCATGTACAAAACGGAGAATCACTTCTGCAAGGATGTTGGCAACTACTATATCCGACTCGCCTTCTACACCATCGAGCAGGTTGCTTTGGCGGACTTTAACCAAATCCTGGACCTTGTTCAGCTTGATATTGATCCTGGCAACATTGACAGCCACCTCGTCAAGGTCCAGCGCTTCAATTTGGCCGGCTCCCAATTTGGCGGAGGCGATGCTCAAGACTCCCGAACCAGTGCCAACGTCAATGACCCTGTCCCCTGTTTGTACCGCACGCTCCAAAGCCTGGATGCAGAGCACCGTTGTAGGGTGGGTGCCTGTTCCAAAAGCCATGCCAGGGTCCAGTTCAATGATCAGTTCATCACTGCTGACAGGCTCATATTCCTCCCATGTCGGAACAATGGTAAACTTTTCGGAAATTTTAACTGGATTATAGTATTTTTTCCAGGCAGTTGCCCATTCTTCTTCATTCACTTCGCTGATTGTAACCCTGTTTTTCCCGATATCGATATCATATGAAACCAGGTTATTGACAGCCGTCTTGATCCCGTCGACCGTTTCACCCAGGAAGCTGTTGACAGGCAGGTAGGCTTTTATAATGACGCCTTCCTCCGGGTAGTCATCTGGATTGAGCTGGTAAATTTCCCCGAACTGGTCCTCTCTCTCCTTTACAAGTTCAAAAGGGTCCTCAATGACGACACCGCTGGCGCCCGCCTCATGCAAAATATGGGAGATCGGTTCAATTGCCTCATTTGTCGTCAGGATCCCAATTTCAGACCATTTCATTAAAACCCACTCCTCTACTCACCCTTAAAGGCTCTTTTCACTTTTGAGAAAAAGCTTTCTTCGTGATCACCAAGCGGCGCCTCCCCGCTTACATCGGCAAATTCACGCAGCAGCTGTTTCTGCTTTTCCGTCAGTTTGGTTGGAGTAACCACTTTGACGATCACATGCTGATCTCCTGTGCCATAACCCCTGACATTCGGCACACCTTTCCCTTTTAACCGGAACCTGGTGCCTGTTTGTGTTCCAGCTGGTATTTTCAGCTTCACCTTGCCGTGTACGGTAGGAACTTCAATTTCGTCGCCAAGGGCCGTCTGGACGAAGTTGATAGGCATTTCACAATAGATATCGTCGCCATCCCGTTCAAAGAACTCATGGGACCGGATATGGAAAACGATATAAAGATCGCCGGCCGGTCCGCCGTTCACTCCTGGCTCGCCCTTGCCTGCAACCCTCAGCTGCTGCCCGTCATCGACGCCTGCAGGAACCTTCACGTTGATTTTCTGGCGTTTTTTCACGCTCCCGGAACCAGCACATGTTTTACACTTTTCTTTAATTTCTTTTCCTGTTCCACTACAGTATGGACAAACCCTGCGGTTGACGATTCTTCCGAAAGGTGTATTTTGTTCGACATTCAGCTGTCCGCTTCCATGGCAGTGGCCGCATGTATCCACTTTTGTGCCAGGCTTCGCACCTGATCCTTTACACGTATCACAGGTTTCTTCCCGCGGAACCTCAATGGTCGTTTCCTTGCCAAATACAGCTTCTTCAAACGATAAGGTCATCGTATACTGAAGGTCAGCCCCTTGCCTTGGCGCATTTGGATCACGGCGCCTGCCGCCTCCGCCGCCGAAGAAGGTGTTGAAGATATCCTCAAATCCGCCGAACCCGCCGCCGAAGTCGCCGCCGCCAAAGCCCTGGTTTGGATCTGTATGCCCGAACTGGTCGTAATGGGCCCGTTTCTGGTCATCGCTCAGCACTTCATAGGCTTCTTTTACTTCTTTGAATTTTTCATCTGCATCTGCCTCTTTGTTGATGTCTGGATGATATTTTTTGGACAGCTTGCGATAGGCCTTTTTTATTTCATCCTTGGATGCCCCTTTGCCGACACCGAGGACGTCATAGTAATCCCGTTTACTCATGATTACCCACTCCCGCTTCTTTTCACATAAAGGTAATTTTAACATTCCCGCTTTAAGAAGTGCAATCTTTTATCTTCGCATTCTTTCCCGCGGGCTTCCATCCCTCAAAGAAAAAGCCAAAGCCAAGTATAACCTGACTTTGACTTTCCCTTTGATATGAAATTATTTTTTATCGTCCACTTCTTCAAATTCTGCATCGAC
Source organism: Bacillus sp. FJAT-27251 (assembly GCF_001273925.1). GTDB lineage: Bacteria > Bacillota > Bacilli > Bacillales > Cytobacillaceae > Mesobacillus_B. The sequence continues at coordinate 4,724,295 of NZ_LIGG01000001.1, forward strand.
GACATTGTCATCCTTGGCTGCTCCGTCCTGGCCTTCGGCGCCCTGCTGCGCCTGAGCCTGCTTCGCTGCTTCTTCATACAGCTTTACGGACAGGTTTTGGACGATTTCCTGCAATGCATCCTTCTTCGTGCGGATTTCTTCAATTTCGTTTTTCTCGATGGCAGCTTTCAGCTCATCTTTGGCTTCGTTCACTTTTGCGACTTCCGCCTCATCTACTTTGCCTTCAAGATCCTTAAGGGTCTTTTCAGCTGTGAATACAAGCTGGTCTGCTTCGTTGCGGAGTTCTACTTCTTCTTTCCGCTTCTTGTCTGCTTCGGCGTTTTCTTCCGCTTCTCTTACCATTTTTTCAATCTCTTCGTCGGACAGGCCTGTAGAAGATTTAATGGTGATCGCCTGTTCCTTGTTGGTGCCCAGATCCTTGGCACGAACGTTTACAATCCCGTTTTTGTCAATGTCGAAGGAAACTTCGATTTGCKGGATGCCGCGCGGTGCAGGCGGAATATCGGACAGCTGGAAACGGCCGAGCGTTTTGTTATCCGCCGCCATTTGACGCTCACCTTGAAGCACATGGATGTCTACCGCAGTCTGATTGTCTGCAGCAGTGGAGAACACCTGTGACTTGGAGGTCGGAATGGTTGTGTTGCGGTCAATCAGCTTCGTGAACACTCCGCCCATTGTTTCAATACCAAGAGACAGCGGAGTAACATCAAGCAGGACAACGTCTTTGACGTCACCGGAGATGACACCGCCCTGGACAGCTGCTCCCATCGCAACAACCTCGTCAGGATTCACTCCACGGTGTGGCTCTTTGCCGGTTTCTTTCTTGATTGCTTCCTGGACAGCAGGAATACGGGTAGATCCGCCGACTAGGATGACCTTATCGATATCGGATGGATTCAAGCCTGCATCACGAAGTGCCTGGCGAGTCGGCCCCATTGTGCGTTCAACAAGATCTGCAGTGAGCTCATCAAACTTGGCACGAGTCAGAGACACCTCCAGGTGAAGCGGTCCAGCTTCGCCTGCGGTGATGAAAGGCAGGGAAATCTGTGTGGAAGATACACCTGAAAGGTCCTTCTTGGCCTTTTCCGCGGCATCCTTCAATCGCTGTGAAGCCATTTTATCCTTGGAAAGATCAATGCCGTTCTCTTTTTTGAATTGTTCAACCAAATAGTCGATGATGACCTGGTCAAAGTCATCTCCGCCGAGACGGTTGTCGCCGGCAGTGGCTTTTACTTCAAATACGCCATCGCCGAGTTCCAGGATGGAAACGTCGAACGTTCCGCCCCCAAGGTCAAAAACAAGGATGGTCTGGTCTTCTTCCGTTTTATCAAGGCCGTATGCCAATGCGGCAGCTGTAGGCTCATTGATGATGCGCTCTACTTCAAGACCGGCAATTTTCCCGGCATCCTTGGTAGCCTGGCGCTCCGCATCGTTGAAGTAGGCCGGAACAGTGATAACTGCTTTCGTTACCGTTTCACCTAGGTAGTCTTCAGCGTAAGACTTCAGGTATTGAAGAATAATCGCGGAAACTTCCTGCGGCGTGTATTTCTTGCCTTCGACTTCTTCTGTATGGGAAGTTCCCATATGGCGCTTAACCGACATGATTGTATTTGGGTTGGTGATGCTCTGGCGCTTGGCTACTTCCCCAACCTGGCGCTCGCCATTTTTAAACGCAACGACAGATGGAGTCGTTCTGTTCCCTTCCGGATTAGGGATTACTTTTGGTTCGCCGCCTTCAAGGACAGCTACGCATGAGTTTGTTGTTCCTAAATCGATTCCGATGATTTTACTCATAAAAAAACCTCCCCGTAAATATATGTAACACCTATTGATTTACTTTGACCATGGACGGGCGGATCACTCTGTCTTTCAAAACATATCCTTTTTGGTATTCCTCCGTCACAATGTTCGAGCCATAATTTTCATCGCTATCCTGCATGACTGCCTGATGGCGATGAGGATCAAATTCCTGTCCTACAGCCTCGATCGTCTCCACGCCTTCTTTGTTCAGCGCGTCAAGGATGCTGCGGTAAACCATTTCCATTCCTTGCATGAGCGACTTTGTCTGATCATTGTCAGATTCCATTTTCAATGCCCGTTCAAAATTGTCCAATGCAGGCAATAAATCGGAAACAAGGCTTTGAGCTCTATATTTTGCGCTGGCTTCCTGGTCTAGCCTGGAACGCCGGCGGAAGTTGTCAAAATCGGCCTGCAGGCGAAGATAGCGGTTTTCGGATTCCTCAAGCTTGGCTTCGAGTTCGGCAACTTTTGCATCTTGACCATCTGTGCTATCTGTTTCCACACTTTCGGATGCATCAGCAGCTGCCCCTGTCGAAGTTTCCGCTTCGGCAAAAACCTCTTCTGTTTCTTCCTGCTGGCCAGCAGTATTTTCCATTTCAGAAGTTTTGTTGTCTTTCATTTGTTTCACCTCCCCCAAAAGAAATGCGGAAGCGCCTCGTTCAGCCCCGACAGGCGCTCTCTGGGCCGACAGATGAAGTCGCTCTTTGACTTCAACTGGCGGACCGAATTAGAAAAGCTGAGCCAACTGTTAGGAGCGACAAGCGTAAGACAGAATCCGCAGGAAGGCGTTATTTGCCTTCTGAAGGATTATGGCTTACGACTCGAGCTCCTAGGAGGCAGAGCCAGACAAGCGACCCGAGGGGCTAGGCGCTGGAGCTGGATATAATAATGCATTTATGGCATGGCAAGGGATGGAACTGTCCGTTCCACCCTTACCAATATTTCCATGCTCATTTGTTTTGATACAGGTCTGTCAACACCTTTGACAAGTCCGCGCTTATATACTTGAGCAGGCTGATTACTCTTGAATATTCCATTCTGGTCGGACCAAGAACCGCAATGGTCCCCAGCTTTTCCTCGCCCATTGAATAAGTGGCGGTAATCAGGCTGCAATTCTCCATTGCTGTATTATTGTTTTCCCGGCCGATTTTGACATTGATGCCTTGAGGGTTTTTACGGATCAGCTGGGAGATTCCGTCCTCCTGTTCAATCATGGCCATCAGGCTGCGGATTTTTGCCACATCATTAAACTCCGGCTGATTCAGCATATTCGTCTTGCCCCCGAAAAACACCTTTTCGCTTGTAGGGATATCCAGCGTTTGGGCAATGGAATTCAACAGCGAATCATAGTTGTTGATATGCTGCCTTAAAAGGGTTGCCACCTCTTTGTATATGCTGCTGTTCAAGTCGACAATCGGCACACCGGTTAATCGCTCATTGAGAATATTAACCATCTTTTCAACATCGCCCGGATCGACATTGGACGGGAAATGGAACACCCGGTTTTCGACATGCCCTGTATCCGTGACGATAATGGCAATGGCTGTATCGGCATTCAGCGGAACAATCTGCAGCTTTTTCAGCTTATTGTCCTGTACAGCCGGGCCGAGTACGATCGAAGTATAATTCGTCATGTCAGACAATATCCTGGCCGATTTTTGAACAATTTTTTCGAGTTCATAGATACGCTCGGCAAAGATTGATTTAACCGTCATAATTTCGGAATTATTCAGCTTCTGGGGAAGCAGCAAATGGTCAACATAATATCTATACCCTTTTTCGGAAGGAATGCGTCCCGAAGAGCTATGAGTTTTTTCGATGAATCCCAGCTCTTCCAGATCCGCCATTTCATTGCGGATCGTAGCCGAACTGAACGAAATACTTTCTTTTTTCGACAAGCTTCTGGAACCAACCGGTTGCGCTGTGCGAATAAAGTCATCAACAATCACTTGTAATATCAACACTTGCCGGTCTGTTAACACCACTCATCACCTCTGTTAGCACTCTGTCTCCACGAGTGCTAAATCTAATAATAAATTATCAGTATTGGGCGTTCATGTCAATCATTTGAATTGGAAAAGCACAAGCGCCCTGGTCAGTCCCGCTAGTGCTGGAGCCCGTCAGGTATCTTGGGACGCTGGCCTTTATTTTAGGAATGCCTGAAAAACTTCATTGCCGAGAAACAGGCCCTTCCTTGTCAGCCTAAGATAGCCATCTTCTTGTTCAATGAGCTGGCGAGCCTTAAGCCCGTTAATTTCTTCATGGAATAACCCAAGCAGATCCTGCTCGAACTTTTCCTGGAAATGTCGAATGGAGACACCCGCTGTTTTCCTTAGACCCAGGAACATTTCTTCTTCCATCCGCTCGTCTCTAGTGACGAAGTGATTGTCGTTCAAAGGAAGTTCCCCTTTCGCAAGAGGCTCCATGTACTTTTTCAATGGCCCATAATTGGAACGGCGATGGCCTTCCACATAGCTGTGTGCACCCGCACCGAACCCATAATACTCTTCATTGTTCCAATACGTTAGATTATGGGTGCTCTCATACCCCGGCCTGGCAAAATTGCTGATTTCGTACTGGTGAAGGCCATGACGCTCCATCTCTTCCATCAGCAGCTCATACATCCTGGCTTCTGCATCCTCTCCGGGAAGGGTGAGTTTGCCTTTATTCATCAGGTTATAGAACACCGTTTTCGGCTCAATGATCAGCGAATAACCGGAATAATGGGGCAGCTGCAAATCAAGAGCTGTCTTGAGCGTCTCCCTGAAATCGTCCAAAGTCTGTCCAGGCAGGCTGTAGATGAGGTCCACACTGATATTTTCGAAGCCGATATCCTGTGCTGTGCGGATTGAGGTGAAAACATCCTCTGCCCGGTGGCTTCGTCCAATCGATTTTAGCAATTCATCATTGAAAGATTGGACCCCAAAGCTCAGCCGGTTCACACCGCCAGCTTTTAGGATTCGCAATTTGCCTGGAGACAAGTCCCCTGGGTTGGCTTCAAATGTATATTCAGCATCAGGGCCAAAAGTTAGCTTTTCACCGATGCTTGTGACCAGATAATCGAGCTGTCCTTCGTCAAGGGCAGTCGGAGTCCCGCCGCCGACAAATACCGATTTCAGGGATTCCTTGGAGGACGTTTCCATTATCATATGCATTTCCTGCGCAAGGCTCGACAGGTATCCGCCAACAGGCTGACGCTCCATCAGCACCTTGTTGAAATCACAATAATGGCAGATATGGTGGCAAAAGGGAATATGGACATACGCAGCTTTAATCAATAGCATCACGGCCTTTCCTGGCAGCCTGCAGTTTGTCCTGCAGACTGCTGTTTCATTTAATAAAAACAGGCCAGATCAGCCTGCCGTAAACAAGCGGATCTAACCTGTACTGGTGTTTATTTTTTGCTGTTATCGTCATCCATCTTCAGGACAGCCATGAAGGCTTCCTGCGGAACTTCGACAGAGCCGACCTGCTTCATGCGCTTTTTCCCTTCTTTTTGCTTTTCCAAAAGCTTTCGCTTACGGGAAATATCGCCGCCGTAACATTTGGCCAAAACATTTTTGCCCATCGATTTAATCGTGGAACGGGCAACGATTTTCTGTCCGATGGCCGCCTGTACAGGCACTTCAAACTGCTGGCGCGGAATAAGACTTTTCAGCTTTTCAACAATGACCTTGCCCCGGTCATAAGCAAAGTCCTTATGGACAATGAAGCTGAGGGCGTCTACTTTTTCACCATTCAGCAGGATATCCATTTTTACAAGTTTCGATTGCTTATATCCAATCAACTCATAGTCAAAAGAGGCATATCCTTTTGTGCTCGATTTCAGCTGGTCGAAGAAATCATAAACGATTTCAGACAAGGGGATTTCATAGATGATGCTGACACGTTTTTCATCCAGGTATTGCATATCGATAAAAATTCCGCGCTTATTCTGGCATATCTCCATGATTGCTCCGACAAAGTCATTCGGGGCCATCATCGTCGCCTTGACATATGGCTCTTCCACACGGTCAATTTTTTGCGGATCCGGCATGTTGGATGGATTATCAACCCTTACCTCCGAACCATCGGTCATGATGACATGGTAGATAACGCTTGGTGCAGTGGTAATCAGGTCGATTTTAAATTCACGCTCAATACGCTCCTGGATGATCTCCATATGAAGGAGGCCAAGGAAGCCGCAGCGGAATCCAAAGCCCAAAGCCTGTGAGGTTTCCGGCTCGAACTGGAGAGCAGAATCGTTCAGCTCGAGTTTTTCAAGGGCTTCGCGAAGGTCGTTAAATTTGGATGAATCAATTGGATAAAGGCCGCAATATACCATTGGGTTTAGACGGCGGTAACCTGGAAGCGCCTCTGTAGCCCCATTTTTCGCATTGGTAATCGTATCCCCGACACGCGTATCACCAACATTTTTAATGGAAGCTGTCAGGAAACCTACGTCTCCAACAGTCAATTCATCCACCATCACAGCTTTAGGGGTGAAAACACCCACTTCGGTGACTTCAAACTCCTTGCCTGTTGCCATCATTTTAATCTTGTCGCCAACTTTTACCGTCCCATCCACGACCCGGATGTACGCGACTACACCCCTGTAGGCATCATAAAGCGAGTCAAAGATCAACGCTTTTAACGGGGCTTCAGGGTCACCTTGCGGGGCAGGGACCTTTTGGACGACTTGCTCAAGAATCTCTTCGATTCCAATTCCAGCTTTCGCTGACGCGAGTACGGCTTCTGATGCATCGAGACCGATCACTTCTTCAATTTCGCCTCTGACACGTTCCGGCTCGGCGCTTGGAAGGTCGATCTTGTTGATGACCGGCAGTATCTCAAGGTCATTGTCAAGAGCCAGGTATACATTTGCGAGTGTTTGCGCTTCAATTCCCTGTGCGGCATCGACAACAAGAATCGCTCCTTCACAGGCAGCAAGGCTTCTGGACACCTCATAGGTAAAGTCGACATGCCCTGGTGTATCAATCAGGTGGAAGGTATAGATTTCTCCATCCTTCGCTTTATATTTCAATTGTACTGAATTCAATTTGATCGTTATCCCGCGTTCCCGTTCAAGATCCATGGAATCAAGAAGCTGCTCCTTCATTTCCCGCGAAGTCAATGAATTTGTCTGTTCAAGGATTCGGTCGGCAAGCGTGGATTTGCCATGGTCGATATGGGCGATAATTGAGAAATTGCGGATTTTCGATTGTCTCTTCAGTCTATCTTCTCTGTTCATTGCTTGTTCACTCCTACTATACTCGCGGATGCACATTATTTCTAGATTATATCAATAGGGAATTCAAGATTCAATGAAAAGTGAAACAAAAGCAGAACGGCCGGCTGGGCGTGAATGGCTTTGACGAAGAAAAAGCAGCAAGGCTTGTCTGTCGTTCGGTTTTGGAGTACAAAATGAAATATCGCACACAAATAACAGTCCAATTCGCAGCTGAATTGGACTGCATCTGCCTATTATGCTGCTAAATGCTTGATATACGGCAAAAATAATTATCCATAGGCGGAGGAATTCCGGTTAAAGTATATTGGAGGGGCTTAAGAAGCAGGAATAAGCGGATATATTCCGCTTACCTACTCTATTTTAGGCCAAAATGTAAGGATTAGATTAAAGTAAACGGAAAAACTCCCCTTATATCACGGGAAATGTTGGCATTTCCCGATATAAGCGGAATTTCTCCGTTTATTTTTCAACCCCAGTATAATCACCATGTCTGCCCGCTGCTCTCAATCTTCTTTCCCGCTGATCAGGTCCAGGGATTTTTCCACGGCGCTTCCCAGTCCATTCGCCAATTTTTTCCCTGTCGCAGAGAAAAGGTTATATGCCTTCATTTTTTCAAGCTGCTGCCTTTTCTGCTCAAGATCATGGCTTGAGACCTGTTTCCCGAGAATCGCCGTTTCCACTTGCCCTTCTCCGGTTTCCTTTACTGTGAAGGCAGATTTGAGGCTTGGGTCGTCATAGCCCCTCATCTTGTTCATGCCGCCGTTCGCCAGCTGCATGCCTGTCAGTACACAAAGGAACATCAAACAAGTTAGCACAAAAGCCTTCAGAAAAAATAGTTTCATTGTCATCACCCTGCTTTTGCTTAATTATTCGCTGGTGCATCCACTTTTTCTGCCTGCCAGTAAAATTCACTGAAAACGTCTGCCAAGGCATCTGCCGACCTGAACAGTTCTTCGAACGTATTATCGACTCCGCCAAACTCTACCAGCATCGCATTCTGGGATAAATCCTGATTATATACACCATTCATGCCGGGGCCTTTATTCTCGATGATCCCCCTGCTCAGCCCTTTATACTTCTTTTCAAGCAGCTGATGGAGCTCCGTCGCCAGCTTCAGGTTCTTTTCATAGTTTTGGTTTTTGCCGCCAATAACAAACGCAAGTTTCGCATAAGATTTCCCATTAATCGTGACAGTGGTCTCAGCCTTTCGCCTTGAGTCCCTGTGGATATCGATCAGATATTGAAGATCCCGATTCCCTGCCATGGCCGTCTGGACAACTCCCCTTGATTCCTGGTAGGCCCTTCCGAAGTCCAGCCCTTTTTGGTTCAGCTTTGCCATCACATCGGTTTTATCGACTTCTGTTCCAACCCCTCTGCTTTCAAGACTTCCTTTCATCCGGTCGCCAATTTTCGTGACATTCACTTCGCTGTGATAGGCTGCATTTGGATTGGTGACTCCCTGCAGATACGGAAGGTACGATTCACGAGTATGGGAGAAATAGAGATAAACCACTTTCCTGTCTCCTGTACTGTTAGGAGGGGCTTCCGCACTTTCCCCCTTAGTGCTGTCGATGTCTTCAGTGTTTTGGAGGGCCGCTTCCTGTTCAGCCTTCAGCACCTCGATCGGCGGCGCCGACTCTATAGGCATATTGGTATAATTGGTCCCTTCCCCTGCCACGAGGATTTTCCCGTCAAACAGGGTGAACCCGGGAAGCTCGCTTCCAAGAAAACTTCGGGGGTCATCAAGGCTCACATTGGTCGAAAGCCGGAAAACCAGGTTCGACAGTTTAAAAGACTCTTCCTTCTTCGGCAGTGCACTGAGCAGCTGGTGGTTTTCCCAGCCCATCAGGCGGTATAGCAATTCCCCATTGATATGCGTAGCGGCAGAGTTCAGCGAGGAAGAGGAGATCCGAAACTCCGGCTTCAGCGAGGTCATCAGCCCGCTCATCGTAAACACAGCAATTAAAAAAAACATAAAGGCAAAACCTGCTTTCATCAGGCTTGTCCCCTGTACGGCCATGATCATTCCTGTTCCTTTTAAACGTTTCACKGTTCCACCTCTTTTTAGCAAGTCTAGTAAAACATATGACAATGCTAGGACTGGTAGAACCTGTTTCTATGTCATGCCGGGCGAAACATGCAGTTCGCCTTCAATCGTTGTTAAAAATGAAGGGGGCAGCCCGCCCCCTTTTCATTATCAATGTGTATAGGCACCGCTGTTGTCCTGATCCACCTTGCCGTGCAGCGCTGTGTTCAGGCCGGTCGCGATCAGGTTGGCCATATCCTCGATAAACACATCCACTTCTTTCGGCGTGACCATTAAATTATGGCCTAATGGAGCAAGTACTTCATAAATCAATTTCCGCTTCTCTTCTTCCTCAAGCGTGCCGATCATTCCCAGGAACGCCTGCCGATGCTGCTCTTCCGGCAGATCTTCCTCGGTAAGCTTTTTCCTTTTCCCGAATGTCATGCCTGCCGGAACCAAAGATCTGGATGGCCGGTCCCCTTCGCGCATTTCTTTGCCGAAATGCTTCAAAATAAAATCAATCGTATCGCTTGTAATCGAAACAGCATCGACAACCGTTGGCACGCCGATGGCGATGACAGGGATGCCAAGTGTTTGCTTGCTTAATTCCTTCCGTTTGTTGCCAACCCCTGAACCTGGGTGGATGCCTGTGTCCGAAATTTGGATGGTACTGTTGACCCTTTCAATCGAACGGGAAGCGAGGGCATCAATGGCAATGACAAAGTCAGGCTTTGATTTTTCCACTACTCCATGAATGATATCGCTGGTCTCAATTCCGGTTATCCCCATCACCCCTGGCGATATGGCGCTGACAGGACGATAGCCGTCGGAAACCTGCTCAGGCTGAAGCTCAAACAAATGGCGTGTCACAAGCAAATTCTCGCAAACAAGGGGCCCCAGCGCATCGGGGGTCACATTCCAGTTTCCAAGGCCGACCACAAGGCAAGAAGCTTCCTCCGTAAGGCCCATCTGTTTAATAAAAGAGGAAAACTCGCTGGCAAATACCTCTTCTACTTTTTTCTGCAATTCCGTATCCTGCTGGCGGATGCCCTGGATTTCAATCGTCAAGTACTTTCCCTGCTTTTTGCCGATGGCCTTTTCTCCTTCAGGGGTGATGTCCACAAGGGAGACTTTAATGTCATTTTCTTCTTTTTCCTTAATGATCACGCCTTCTAGCTGTGACACATCGGCTGCCTCGTGGACAGTGCCATTTCTCCCGGCAATCGCCATCTCCCGGGCCTCGACAGCCAGGTCGGTGCGCACCGAATACATGCTTAAATCAATCGAATCACTCATGCTAGGCTCCTCCTTCCATCAATACTTCCTATCTTTTCCTTCAAATGATAAAAAAATTCAGCCGCGGAATGCTAAATTAATTGAGAGTCTTGCATTATTTACTCCTGTTTGATAGAATATCTTTTGTTCTTGATAATTTAAGAAATGTACTGGAAAGTCGAGTTCCATAAAATCTCGATGCTTTTTAGGAGGTGAACGGAATGCCAAACATTAAATCTGCAATTAAGCGCGTGAAAGTAAGCGAAAAAAATAACGCCCAAAACACTACTGCAAAATCTGCAATGCGTACAGCTGTTAAAAAAGCTGAAGCTGCTATTGCAAACAACGATGCTGAAGCAACTGCAGCTTTTGCTGCTGCTGCGAGCAAGCTGGACAAAACTGCTGCAAAAGGTCTAATCCACAAAAATGCAGCTGCCCGCAAAAAATCCCGCATGATGAAAAAATTGAATGCAAACGGCTAAAAGCCAATAACAAAAGCTTCTCACTCCGGGAAGCTTTTTTTGTTTGCAATGCGAAAGAAAAACGACCCTGTATTAGGTCGTTTTTCAGTTCCTTCTATTTCCCATTCAGATTGAAAAGGATCATCTCAATCAGCAATTCCTTTTTCATTCCGCCGGTTTTCATTTGATAGTCTGCATTGGCTATCATTTCAATCGTCCTCGCAAGCTCTCCATCCGAAAAATGGCGGGCCTGTCCAGCTGCCAATTTAACCCTGTAGGGGKGGACCTTCAAAAAGCCGGCTATCTGCTGCTGGCCATATCCTCTTCTTGAAAGTTCCTTGACTTGGTAAATCAGCCGCAGCTGCCCTGCGATGGCGGCGAGGATTTTGATGGGTTCTTCATTTTGCTTCAGGAGGTCATGATAGATGCGCAGCGCTTCATCAATCTTCCGCTGGACAATCTTGTCAATCAGGGTAAATATATTCTGTTCCAGTGACCTTGTGACGAGTCTGTCTACCATTTGGGCATCGATCCTTCTCGATTCCCCCGAATATAATGCCAGCTTGTCCACTTCACTCGTCAGCATGAACAAATTGCTGCCCGCCAAAGCCAGCATCATTTCGATGGCTTCTTCATCAATCTCGACGCCCTCATGTCCGGCCCGATCTCTCACCCAAGCTTTTAATTCCGGCTCTGTCAGCCTTTTGGCTTCCCCGGCCGCAGCATTCCGCTTCAGCTCTTTAGTGATTTTTTTGCGTTCATCCAGTTTTTCATATGGTGCAGTGAATAGCACGACAGAATAAGGTGCCGGCTCCTTGATGTAAGCCTCCAGCCTTTTCAGATTGTGCTCCACTTTTCCTTTTTGCTTTTCGGAAGTCAAAAAAACAGGGTTTTGCATGACAATCAGACGTTTCTCTCCCATAAATGGGAAAGTCTCCGCATCTTCGATCGCCACTTCCACAGGTGTTTCCTCCAGGTCGTATGAGGCATAGTTAAAATCCAGCTCATCCTCGTTCAGCAGCTGCTTGATCAACAGCTGTTTCGTCTCATTGATTAGAAACGTCTCCGTTCCATATATCAAATAGACAGGGTCAATCTTATTTTTTTTAATTTGTTTCCATATATCCAGCACCATGTCGGTCCGCTCCGATCACTCCAGTTTATGTCCTTTCTATCGTAAAGAAGCTTGGACATTTTGGCAAGATTAATTGCGGAATCGCCCGGTTACCCTAAGCGATTCCCTATATATATTGAACGCTGCTATTTAAGACCCGGGATCCTTAGATAGCAACGGTGCATCATGAATTCATGATAAGCGTTTGCTGGGCTGGTATTTTCTATAAAAATCGTCTATACTATTTAAGAAATAGGGGGGATAGACTGTGAACCAATTCGAACAGAATATCAAAGACAATCGTAATGACCTGGGTGATTCCCTGGTTGGATTCATTGTTTCTTTTGGTTTCTTCGCAACAATGTTCATCATCGCAACAGTCGTTCATTTTGTTGGAAGCTGAGAACGGCTACATAGCCTCGGAGACTGCATAGCAGTCTCTTTTTTTATTAAAAGGGCGATGGAGGGGCCTTAGCCTGCTGGTATTCGGAGGTAAATGCCTTGCGGGACGAGGAATTTCCTATGTTTGATATCATACTATGGAATCCACGGCCTAAAGGTTCCTCCTTTGGAATTAAATTTAAATATGATTGCTCCCTGTTTATCCGTCCGGTAAATCCTGATCTTCCTTTCCGAAAGGCGTTCCAGGACTTCAAGATGCGGATGGCCATATAAATYCCCATCACCCGCCGAAACAATGGCAGCTTCAGGGGCAAGTGCGTCCAAAAAACCTTTGGACGTGGAGGATTTGCTCCCATGATGGCCCACTTTCAGGATATCGGCCTTTAGGGCAGGAATCCGCCGAAGCAGTTCCTCTTCGCCGCTTTCTCCAAGATCGCCTGTGAACAGCCAGGATTTCCCTCCCAGCTCTGTCCACAAGACAATCGAACCTTCGTTTTTATCTTCCACCTTCTCAGACGGGCTTACAATGACAAAGGTGTTCCCTCCCTTCTCCCAGCCTCTTGCGGCGGCAGCTTCCATGATGTCAATCCCTTTCTGCCTGGCTTTGGCCAGGACTTTCCTTTCGAGCTCTCCCCTCTCCCCTGCTATCGGCACAAGGATTTGCGCAATTTCCAGTTCATCAAGCAGGGCAGCGGCCCCGCCAATATGGTCGGCATCGCCATGTGTGAGAATCAGTTTATCCAGCTTTCTTATTCCTACGCTTTTCAGATAGGGAAGAACGATATCTCTGCCAGTATCAAACTCTTTTTTCCTTTTTTGCCACCCTTCCTTCTCGAACAAAAGCCTGCCGCCGGTATCAATCAGATAGTTCCCTTGATTAAAAGGAAGCGTAATCAGAATGCTGTCTCCTTGACCGACATCAATAAAAACAATCTTCCCATAAGGAGACACATAGGGAATGCCAAGCTGAATGATAACCGGCACAAGGAGCAGCAGCCTGCACACTTTCCATTTTCCTTTGAACTTTTTCTCCCAGCCCAGCAAGAAAGCGAATATGACAAACAGGTAGAGAGCAAGCAGCGGTGCTTCCGGCTTTCCCATCACCAGGGATGCTGCAGGAATAGCAGCAAGCGATTTGGACATCCCATTTGCGAAATGAATCAAATAGTCGAGCAGCGGAAGCACCAGGGCAGCGGCATCAGGCAAGGCCCTGGAAACCAGGTAATAGAGGATGACCAAGGGAAGGAGAAGGAAGGAAAAGAGAGGAACAAATAAGAGATTGGCCAGGACAGAGATGAGCGATATTTCATAAAAATGGAACAGGAGAACAGGCATGCTTGCGAGCTGGGCGACAAAAGAAACAGCAGCCATTTTCAAAAGGTAGGAACCAAACATGAAAAAAATCAGGGATGATGAGAGGATAAGTGCCGCGCTTACGGCAAACGACAGCTGAAAGCCGGGGGCATAAAGGCTGTATGGAGAAATCAGGAGCAGCAGCATCAAGGCAATGGAGAGAATATCGAGTGAAGAAATGCGAAGCCTGAGGCGGCGTGCCGAAAGAAACATCATCATCATCAGCACAGCCCGGCATACAGATGGTGCAAGCCCTGTCACAATGGCATAAACAGGCAAAAGACAGATTAAAAGAAATTCAGCTCTTTCCCTCGTCCACCCTGCCCGCAGAAGAAGATAAAAAACCATTCCTGCCAGAAGGCCGACATGAAGGCCGGATATCGCCAGTAAATGGACGGTTCCGCTTCTTTCATAGCTCGCCGCAGTATCTGGTGCGATATATTGACGGTCGCCAAACAGCAGGGCAGCTGCAATCGCAGCGTTTTCATCCCCTAGCATTTCTTCCAGGCGGTGGACTTCGTTCTGGCGCCACTTAAGCAAAGATGTATACAGGTTGGGTTGGCTTTGGGAGCATGAAGACAAATCAAACTTTTCCAGCTTGAGGGTCCAGTGGATGTTATTCCTGCGGAGATATTCGGAGTAGTCAAACGAGTTTGGATTTCGCGCCTGTCCAGGCAGATCAAGGGTGCCTGGTAGTGTACAGACTGTCCCTGGGGAAACAGATGCTTTTATCATCTTCGCTTCCTTCTCAGAGCGGAAAATATGCCTGACAGCCACTTGTTCATCATAACCGTAAACCAGCGCCCGGGATGTCAGCCGGTCCCCGTCAAAGAGGACCGAACTGGTGAACTCAATGGTAAATTCCCGTTCACTTCCATCCATGGCTGTATCATTGGCGTTTTTCGCATAGGCACCAGCACCTGTAAAAACAATGTAGATGACCAGGAAATGAACAAAGTTGGAAGAGCTGACTTTTCCTGTCCTGGCCAGGTGCCAGCAGAAGAGCAGGAAAGCAAGCGCAAAGAGGAAGAGGTTCTCGAAGACTCCAAGCAAGGCGAAAAGGGAAACAACTGCGGCATAGAACAGTTTCCCTTTCATGATTATGCCTCTTTCAATGTTACCTGCCGGCATTGTACCTGCTGGGTGTTCACACCTGCTTTTTCAAACAATTCCAGGGCATATGGATGATTTTTATAATCTTCCGCATAATAAACGGTCTTTATTCCTGCCTGAATAAGCGCTTTACAGCATTGCAGGCAAGGGAAGTGGGTGACGTAAATATCGGCACCATCGGTCGGAACACCAAACTTGGCACACTGAAGAAGGGCATTCATTTCTGCATGGATGGTTCGCACACAATGGTTGTCAATAACATAACAGCCTTCATCCACGCAATGGTCCCCCCCGGCAATGGATCCATTGTAGCCCCCGGCTATAATTCTTTTATCCCTGACAATCGTCGCGCCGACCGTCAATCTGGTACAGGTGCTTCTTAAGGCCAGAAGCTGGCTTTGCGCCATAAAATATTCATTCCAGGAAATGCGTTCCATGTTGTCTCAACCTCTCATTTATTCTTTTTCTTTTCAGTTTACTTGTTTGCGTGCCTGTCTGCAATTTCTTATTTTACGATAATCATGCTTTCCAGCTTCTCGAATGTCTTATCGCCTATGCCGGAAATGTTTTTAAGATCCTCAATATTTTTAAATGGTCCGGCGGTTTCCCGGTATTCAATAATGGCAGAGGACTTTGCCGGGCCGATTCCCGGAAGTGTTTCCAACTCGGCAGCGGAAGCGGAGTTTAAATTCACCTTGCCCTCCTTCTCCCCGGCACCAATGGCGCCTGCCGGCAATATACTGCCTTCCTGCCCTTCTCCTTTCCCGGGAATATAAACCGCCATTTCGTCGCTGACCTTCATGGCAAAGTTGATGGCGGAGGATTCAGCATCTTCCGTCAGTCCGCCGGCTTTTTCGACCAGGTCGACGATTCTGTCTCCCTCATCGATTTCATATACCCCCGGTTTTGCCACTGCACCCTTTATATCCGCCATCATCGGCACTGTTGCTGCCACTTCCGCCTGAGTTTGACTTTCCTGCACCTGGTCCTTTTCCTCCACAATGGACCATTCCTGCAAATCGTCCTCTTTCTTCTCAGCAGGGCCTCCAAGGTATACATAGAGAAAAAATATCCCCAGGGCTGCCCCGGCACCTGCCTGCCATAGATGGGCTTTAAGCCATTCCATCATTTACCACCTTACTTTCTAAAAGTCATATTTTTTTGGTGAGTTACATAAGTTTTATGAGAAAGTCATGGAGCTGCTTGAGAAGGAGGGAAGAAAGTGAAAATAGGGATTATTGGCACCGGAAATATGGGGAGGATTTTGGCTGAGGCCCTGATTGATGGGAATGCCGTTTCCCCTTCTTCGATGATTGTGACCAACAGGACTCTTGCCAAGGCCGCCGAGTTAGCAAACGCATATCCAGGAATGAAGATTGGTTCCTGCGCAGCGGAAGTGGCCGGGAAATCGGATGCCATTTTCATCTGTGTGAAGCCTCATGATATATACCCATTGCTGGTGGATATCCAGGATGTACTTGCTGATCATCAATGCATCGTTTCCATCACTAGCCCGATAAGTGTTTCCCAGCTGGAGACCATCGTCCCATGTTCCACGGCAAGGGCGATTCCAAGCATAACAAACCGGGCTCTGGCGGGCGTATCCTTGATGACGTATGGGGAAAGATGCAGTGACACCTGGAGGCATAAACTGGACTCCTTATTCAAGGCAATTTCGACACCAGTGGAAATCAATACCAATATAACCAGGGTGGCCTCTGATATTGTCAGCTGCGGGCCTGCCTTCTTTAGCTATCTCACACAGAAATTTATCGAGGCAGCTGTAAAAAAGACTGAAATTGACAATGAAACAGCAACAAAACTGGCAAGTGAAATGCTTATTGGCATGGGGGAGCTATTGCGGAAAGAGTTTTATACACTGCCTGCCCTTCAGGAAAAGGTGTGTGTGAAAGGCGGCATAACAGGAGAAGGCATTAAAGTGCTTGAGAAAGAAATCGGTGAGATGTTTGAGCATTTGTTCGAGGCGACGCACTGGAAGTTTGAAGAGGATTTGGCGAAATCTCGGGATCAATTCGGCATTGATTAACCTTTCGGCATTATTCTGGAAACTCCTGCTTTTATAAAAAAAAACGGCGCAGAGTTTTTAATCTGCGCCTGTTTCTTTATGTGGTCACGCCTTTTTCCTTGCCGCGAAAAGAATCCGCTCCGCTTCAGGGCCTGGTTCAGCCTGCTGGAAATCTGCGGTGATTCCCAGCAGCTCAAAACCGGCCTCCTCCAGCATTTTTTTATATTCACTGATTTCAAAGGTGCGCTGAAAATGGGATTCATCCACCCTGTCATATTGCCCTGTTTCATCGTCCAGCACAAAAAAAGTCAGTTCATGTTCGACACTGTGGGGATGCTCCCCGGGAAAGCAATTCCAGATATAGGAGACTTCTTCGTCAATATACGTGAAGGGACTCCCGGCGAACACATCGTCCATTTTATGTATGGAATGGACATCAAACAGGAACAGCCCCTCTTTCTTCAAGTGACCATTCACTCCCGCAAACGCCTTTGCAACATCCTCGCTGCGGGGCAGATAATTTAACGAATCACAAAAAATGCCGATGACATCGTATTCGCCCAAGCTGTCCAGCTGTGTCATATCCTGGTGAAAAAAAGGAATATCCATTGCCGCCTCCCCGGCCTTCGCCTGGGCGACTGCCAGCATGTCTTCAGACAAATCCACACCGGTGACGTTAAAACCGGCATGGGAAAGCCGGACCGAAAGTTCTCCGGTCCCGCAGGCCAGGTCCAACAGTTTTTTTTCGCCGCGCCCGTACCTCGAGTGCAGGCTGATCACCCAGTCCACCCACCGTTCATATGGCACATCTTCCATCAGCGTGTCATAGAGATAGGCAAACTCCCGGTAACTCATTGGCTAAGCTCGCTGTCGATATTTTCAAGCGGTGCATCGCCCCATAAACGCTCAAGATTGTAATAGCCTCTTTCTTCGCGGTGGAAAACATGGGCAACGACATCTCCCAGGTCAATCAATATCCACCTTGCCGCATCAAATCCTTCTATGCGCTTCACTTCAAAGCCATTCTCGTCGGCTTTTTCCTTGATTTCACGGGCGATGGCCTGTACCTGCTTGTCAGAATTCCCGTGGCAGATCAGAAAGTAGTCGGCTACAAGGGAAATTCCCTTCATGTTCAGGACAAGGATGTCCTCTGCCTTTTTATCATCTGCTGCTTTAACAGCTGTTTGAAGCAATTGGCGTTCAGTCATTCAATCAATCCTCCTGGGTCACTAAATCATTATATGTGTAAAAAGTATCCGGATACACCGGCTGGCCTTTTTTCAGCAAAAATTGAATCGTATTTTTTACAGACTGGATTAAAGCCTGGTCCAAATTGTCCTTGGCCATTTCCCTTACTTCCTCCACCCCGGGAAAATGCCGGCCGGGCTCAATATAGTCCGCCAAATAAATGATTTTTTCTAGCAGGCTCATTCCCGGGCGCCCGGAAGTATGGTAAGTGATCGCTTCAAGTATCTCCCTGTCGGCTATGCCTGCTTCTTTCTCAGCCAGGAAAGCACCAACAGGAGCATGCCAGAGTTCACTGTTGTATTCCAGCAGTGCAGGCTCCATCCCCTGCTCCCTGATGATCATGGCCATTTCCTCTTTCGGCCGGAATTTTGCATAATCATGGAAGATGGCTGCAAGCTCCGCCTTTTTTTCATCTGCCCCGTATTTCCTGGCCAGCCACAGCGCCGTTTCCATTACGCCGATTGTGTGCTGATAGCGATGCTCGGTCAGCTGCTGCTTCACTATATTTAAAGCTTTCTCACGATCCATATAAACCATTCTCCTCTATATAAGTCCGTACAGAATCCGGGACCAGATAGCGAATAGTCCCTCCCGTTTCCAGCCGTTTCCTGATAAAGCTGGAGGACAGGTCAACCGAGGGGGTTTCTACATAAAGAATATCATAGTCTGTTTCAATATTATATGCCGGACGCTGAACCCCGACAAAAGTGACCATTTTCTGAAGCTCATCAACCTTATGCCAATTAGGCAGGTATTCAACCATATCAGCGCCGATAATAAAATAAAATTCAACATCACGATGCTTTTCTGTCAGGATTTTCATCGTGTCATACGTATAGGAAGGGCCTGTCCGTTCCATCTCAATAGGCTCAATCGAAAAATGGGGATGCTGGGCTATGGCAAGCTTAAGCATGTCAATTCGTTCACCATCCGAAGTGTTTCCTTCCTTTTTCTTGTGCGGCGGTTCCTGGTTTGGCATGAACCATACTTCCTCAAGGCCAAGAGTGTGAAAAACCTCGTTCGCTATGATCAAATGGCCTAGGTGGGGAGGGTTGAAGGTGCCTCCCAATATCCCTATCTTTTTCATATCGAAGCCTCCTTGCTGCTTACCGCGGGAGATTCAGCTTTTTATTCTCCCTGGATTCCTTGTAAAGGACGATGGTATTGCCGATGACTTGGACAAGTTCGGCGCGAGCACCCTTTGAAAGCTTTTCTGCAACGGTGTCCCTGTCTTCCTCGCAGTTTTGCAGGACACTTACTTTTATCAGCTCACGGGCCTCGAGCACATCGGCTATCTGCTGGACCATATTATCATTTACCCCGCCTTTGCCGACTTGAAAAATCGGATTGAGGTGATGGGCTTCAGCCCTTAAAAATCGTTTTTGTTTTCCTGTTAGCATGAAGATCCTCCTAGTTGTTTCAACACTTTTTCTTTCATCCGGCCTGTGTCCGGAAAAATGCCTGTCCATTTTTCAAAAGCAAGCGCTCCCTGGTAAACAAACATGCCTATTCCATTCTGGATACGGGCTCCCAATTCAGCGGCCTCCCTTAGAAACCTGGTTTCAAGCGGGTTATAGATGATATCGACCGCCAAACTTCCTTCTTTTACTTTTCGGACAGGAAATGGAATCTGTTCCGTATCCGGGTCCATTCCGATGGAAGTCGTCTGGACAACAAGATCATATTGATCAAGCTGTTCCCCTGCTCGCTCCATTCCAAGAATCGAGGTGGTGACCGGAAATGGGCAGGAGGCAGCCAGACCCTCAGCTCTTTCCGCTGTCCGGTTGCAGATATCGATTTCCCTGATTCCTGCCTCAGCCAATGAAAAATAAATGGCCCTTGCCGCGCCGCCAGCTCCAACAATCAGGGTTTTTTTATCAGGCAGTGATGCGGGACTGCCGTCAAGGCTTTTGACAAAGCCTCTGCCATCGGTATTGTAGCCTGTAAGGACACCATTGTCGTTTACCACCGTGTTGACAGCCCCTATTGCCATGGCAAGCGGGTCGACTTTATCAAGGAGCGGAATCACGGCCGTTTTATGGGGAATGGTGACATTGAAGCCTCCTGCCCCGATTGCTCTCAATCCTTTGATTGCTTCCTCCAGATCATCTTTCTCAACGTGGAAAGGATGGTAGGCCGCGTCAACTCCGTAATAGGAAAATAAATCATTATGCATGTCCGGTGACATGGAGTGGGCAATTGGACATCCCAGTACCCCATAAAGCTTCTTCATCATCGCTCCCCCTAAATTACGCTCTCTGTCTAAATTAAAGATTTCCTGACCATAACAGAAACTCCCTTTGGCACATGTGCCGCAACCTTGGCACCCGCTTCGTTGACTGTAACCCAGCCCAGTCCTGAGAAGACAATATCTGTTTTTTCGTCCTTGATCGTGAATTCATGCCTCACAAGCTCCGGGAAGGAGCCGAGCTGTTCCTGCCTTGGCGGTGTCAGCATTTCACCAGCATGCTTTTCATACAATTCGTCAGCGTTTTCGAGCTTGGTGCGATGTATATTCAATTCGTTTGAAAGATAGCACGTAAAGGATTTTCTTCCCCCGGAAAGGTAGTCAAACCTTGCCAGCCCCCCAAAGAACAATGTCTGGCCTTCATTAAGCTGATAGATCTTCGGCTTGATTTCCTTCTTTGGCGTAATGACCTTGAGATCCCTTTTATCGACGAAATGCGCCATCTGATGGTGGTTGATGATTCCCGGTGTATCAATCAGGGCTTTTCCGTCTTCAAGCGGCACCTCTATGATGTCAAGCGTGGTCCCCGGGAAGTGCGAGGTGGTAATCACATCCCCTTCCCCGGTGACTTCCTTGATGATCCGGTTGATGAACGTGGATTTGCCGACATTGGTACATCCGACCACATAAACGTCACGTCCATTGCGGTATTCATCAATGGCAGCCGCACATTCCCTGATATTTTTCCCTTTGGCCGCACTGACAAGGAAAACATCTTTCGGGACAAGTCCAAGATCTTTTGCTTCTTTCCTCATCCAATCCATCAGCTTGTTTTGTTTCACTGACTTCGGAACGAGGTCCGCCTTGTTTCCAACAAGCAGGACAGGGTTTTTTCCGGCAAATCTTTGTATTCCCGGCAGCCAGCTGCCATTGAAATCGAATATGTCGACAATCTTGACGATTAAAGCATCTTTTTCTCCGATTCCGTTCAGGATTTTTAAAAAGTCATCGTCGGTCAGACTGACATCCTGGACTTCATTATAATGCTTTAAACGAAAACAGCGCTGGCAGACAATAACCTCTTTTTCCAGCGATGACGGCGGCGCATAGCCCAATTCCTCAGGTTTTTCTGTTTGAACTTTCACGCCGCAGCCTGTGCATACGATTTGCTCGTTACTCACTTCTAGTCCTCCCAATTCAGCTTGCCTTTTTTCCTGAACCAATTTAAAATCCTTCGTTCCACAGTACGGTTAAACCTGGTGAACAGCCCGTCTGTCTTTGCTACCGGTACAACGAGAATGGTATGGAAACCGCCTCTGTTGCCTCCAAAGACATCTGTCAGCAGCTGATCCCCGATTACAACCGTTTGCTCCTTTTTGAGCCCCATATCCTTTACTGCCCTATTAAAAGCTTTGGTCATAGGTTTGCGGGCGCGGTATATATATGGTGTAACAAGAGGATCGGCAAAAAGCTTGACCCGTTCTTCGTTATTATTGGAAACGATTGTTACAAGAATATCGTTTTTTTTCATATTTTCAAACCACTGTATCAAATCCGGAGTGGCGCTGGGCCGATCCCATTCAACCAGGGTGTTGTCCAAATCGGTAATAATCCCTTTTACACCTTTTTCCTTTAAGCTTTCCGGCGTGATTTCAAATATACTCTTCACATGCTGGTCCGGCAAAAAATTGTTTAGCACGATGCTACACCTCATTATTTATAATTCCATTCATACCGTTAACATCATAACCAATTTTATCCTCCGTTTCAAAATATAATAAAAAGGAGTTTAAAATTTTTCGACAAAATTTTCCTTTTTCGATAGGTTGTGGATAACCTTATTCACATTATACAGTCTGAATCATGTGTTATTTTCCCCTTTATGAACAGATTAACCACAGCTTATCCACTGAATAATGTGGATAAGTAGAACGGTTGTTCTCGGTGTTTAATTCTGCTAGAGTAAGGGTACAACTTACCAGTATATGTCTTCTAGTCCTATATTATACATTCATTTTCGGGGGTGAATGATAATGCGCAAGCTTTCCGACGAGTTGCTGATCGAGTCCTACTACAAGGCAGTAGAATTGAATCTTAATACGGACTTCATCCGCTTAATAGAGACAGAAATCAAGCGGAGATCGCTTTCCCACAAAATTCGATATTCTTCCTGACAGCAGCGTCCCAGGTTCGGGACGTTTTTTGTTTTTTCCGCCTTGAGCTTAATCCTCCCTGACACGGAAAAAGCACAGAGCAAAACCCTGTGCAGGAAGCCTTAGCGTCTTGGATTCAAAGTTCCCAGCTTTTCTCCGACTTTCACATGAGCAGGAAGCACAATGTCCTCTGCAAGTTCAATCCCGTCTTTTTCAAACAGAAGAACCACCGTTGAGCCAAATGAAAAATAGGCCATTTCTTCCCCTTTTTCAAGTCTCTCCCCTTCATGGACTGTTTCGATTGAGTTTACAAACATGGCACCTACCTTTACAAGCGCCAGCCTTCCATTTCCATAGTCGATCTCAGTGACCATCCGATAGTTCTTGGATAAGGTCCCTTTCCCATATTTCAGCCCAAGAGCATTAACAGGATAGGAGCGGGACCCCAGCGGCCACTGATTCAGGATTGTACCGGAAACCGGGCTGTGGATACGGTGATAATGCGTTGGACTCAAATATAGGACCATGTAGGTGCCTTCCCGATATGGGCTGGCTGCTTCTGCGCTGCCCAGCATCTCTGCAATCGAATAGACCTTTCCTTTCACATGGATTTCCAGTTCCGGGACCACAGGGCCAATATCCTCAATTACAGCATCCACCGGGCTCACAATCGCATCGGGGGCAGCCTCGGTGATTCTTGTCCCCGGCTTGAGCCTTCTGATGAAGAAATCATGCAGGCTTTCGTACTCATCCAGTTGCTTTTCCATTTCTTCCTGGTTGATTTTATACGTTTTGGCGAAGGATGGCACCACCCATTTGCTCGCACTTGAGCGGGCAAACCTCTTTAAAAGCATGGAGGACCACCTGCGGTTGGTCAATTCGATCATTAGGCGATACAGGCTTTGTATCAATGCAACAACCTCCGGAATTTAAGTGGGTGAAACACAAATAACCTCCCTGCCGGGAAGCTCATGCTAATATACCATTTGTGATATTATACCACTTGCACGCTATGCTGCAACTATTTTGAAGCAGGAGGCTGCCCCCTGCTGGATGGCATCCCTGGGGAGCAGCCTGTCAAATTATTCAGTCAGCGCAAGAAATTCTTCAACATCATTTATACAGAGCTGGACCGCCTTTGCCCAAAATTCCTTTTTGGTAAGGTCTGCCTTAAGGTGCTTCTCTGCAAGAGCCTCAACTGTCATCGAAGCGGAGTCCTTCAAAAGAGCAATATACTTTTCTTCATACCCCTCTCCCGCTGCAAGTGCCTCGGCATAAATCCCGAGCGAAAAGAGGAAGCCGAATGTGTAAGGGAAGTTGTAAAAAGGCACTCCAGTGATATAAAAGTGAAGTTTTGAAGCCCAAAACAATGGATGATATTCAGCAAGGGCATCTCCGTACGCCTCCTTCTGGGCTTGTTCCATAAGCTGATTCAGAACTTCCGCGCTGACAATGCCCTCCTTCCGCTTTTCATAAAAGCTTGTTTCAAAGATGAATCTTGCATGAATGTTCATCAGCAAGGCCACTGAGCGCTGAATTTTATCCTCGAGAAGGGTGAGCCTTTCTTCTTTGGAATCAGCCTTCCTGATTGCCGCATCTGCCACAATCATTTCCGCAAATGTCGAAGCCGTTTCAGCCACATTCATCGCATAGTTCCTGTTCAGCATGTGCATGTCCCGCATCGCGTACGTATGGAAACCATGACCGAGCTCGTGGGCCAATGTCGACACATTCGAAGGAGTTCCGGAGTAGGTCATGAAAATCCTTGACTGGCCGCTCTCCGGGAAGAAAGTATGAAAGCCGCCTGGCGCCTTCCCCGGCCTGTCTTCCGCCTCAATCCACCTGTTTTCAAAAGCCATGCTTGCAAAGCCTGCCAGTTCACTCCCGAACCTGGAGAAATGGTTGATAATGAACTCGGCTCCTTCCTGGTAAGACATTTTTTCTTCTGTATTTCCGATTGGAGCATCAAGGTCGTACCAGCTTAATTGGTCAAGTCCAAGCAGCTTTGCCTTCCGATTCAGAAAATCTACGAAAGGCTGCTTCTTTTCCGAGATGGCTGCCCACATGGCATCCAAGGTTCCTTTTTTCATGCGGTTCAAATCAAGAGGTTCTTTGAGAACATCCTCCCATCCCCGCTGTTCATACACATTTAACCGAAAACCGCCAAGGTGGTTGAGCGTTTTGGCAAAAAAATCACGCTTGTCTCCCCAGGCCTTTTCCCACTCCTTAAAGACGCGCTTCCTTACTTGGCGGTCGCTGTCCGAAAAAAGGTTGGCTGCCTGGCCGACGGAAAGCCTTTTTTCTTCACCGTTTTCTGCCATCGGAATTTTTATTGAGCTTACAAGCAAATCATACATTTGGCTCCATCCATGGTAGCCATCCGTACTTAAAGAAGTAATCAGCGCTTCTTCCTGTGCCGGAAGCTTTTCCGCCACTCTTTCGCGCCGCTCCTCCAAAACAAAGCGCAGCTCCTTAAGGAACGGATCCTCCATCATCTGTTTCCATTCCTGCTCACCGACCTCAACAAGCTTCACATCAAAGCCAAGCAGGGCATTTTGGAACTTCGCGCTCAGGTCCGTCACTTTCCCCTTAAGCTCAGTGGCTTTTTTATCAGAGGTATTTTGCGCCTGCAGGCAGCTGACAAAAGCCCCTGCCTGCCGGATAGACTTGGCGTTCTCCTCAAACAGGCTGATCAGGCCTTTAAGGCTTTCTGCGGTCTTTAAATCTTCCTTGTGGGTCCAGGATTCAACTTCCTCGCGAAAAAGCGCAATCCCCTCTTTTACCTTCTCAAGATGGGCCGCGAACTCCTCCGACCCGCTTCCCCCTTTGAAAAATACATCTAGATCCCAGACATCAGAATATGTAGAAAACTTCATTGGTACTCCCCCTTTTGTAACCATTATAAAGGATTTCAGCCGGACTGACGTCTCCTTCAGGACCCAAAATATAAGGGTTGGACAGAAAAAAGGGACTGACACCCTCTTTCAGGACGAAATTGGTTTTTTGAACAATAGGACCGGCGGCGGACAATAAGACTGG
>NZ_LIGG01000001.1:4750092-4809485 GCF_001273925.1 Bacillus sp. FJAT-27251
CGACAATAGAACTGCGTTTCTGGACAATAGAACCGGGGGGCCGGACAATACAAGCATCTTTTCGGCTAATAAAACCTGGGATTCGGACAATAGGAGTGGGTTTCCAGAACTGCGGACAATAGGAGTGGGTTTCCAGAACTGCGGACAATAGGAGTGGGTTTCCAGAACTGCGGACAACAAAAAAATTAAGATGGCCAGAAAAAAGACCTACTTCCTCTCAAGACCCAAAAGGTCCAGTCCGAAACACGCTGCTTTCGGACTGGACCTTTTGGAGACGGCGGCACACAATACAATTACAGCGGCCGCCCTCAATTTGAAACAACCACTCATCCTTTGTTTTTCTTTTTTTCCTTCTCGGCGCGGTAGAATTCATGGAACATTTTCATCAGGGCCCTTTTTTCAATCCTGGAAACATAGCTCCGGGAGATGCCGAGCTCCTTGGCAATTTCCCGCTGGGTTTTTTCCTTTTTCAAATCAAGGCCGAAGCGGCCGATGATCACTTCTTTTTCACGTTCATCCAGCACCCCGATATACTGCTTTACCTTTTCCAGTTCCATATTGAGCTGGATCGTGTCAATGACATCCTCCGATTCCGATTTTAAGACATCGATAAGGGAGATTTCATTTCCTTCTTTATCCTGTCCGATTGGGTCATGGAGCGAGACATCCTTCTTCGTTTTCTTCAATGCACGCAAATGCATGAGTATTTCGTTTTCAATACAACGCGCCGCATAAGTGGCCAGCTTCGTCCCTTTTCCTTCCGAATAGCTTTCAATCGCCTTGATTAAGCCGATGGTACCGATTGAAATGAGGTCCTCAGAGTCCTCCCCGGTGTTTTCGAATTTCTTCACGATATGTGCGACTAGGCGTAAATTATGTTCAATCAGCATATTGCGTGCATGGCCATCACCCTGCGCCATCAAACGCAAATACTTCCGCTCGTCAGCTGCAGACAGCGGTTGGGGAAATGCATTATTTTTAACATAAGAAACAAGGAAGACAAATTCCTTTACTAAGTAGCCAAGTGCTGCCAATATTCCAGACACGTTTCCACCCCCCGCGTAATTAGGCTAATGCCTATATAGATTCCTATGAAAAGAAAGGCGGGTTCGTGTATGTCCGAATCAAAAGTTTTCAAATGAAAAGTTTACCATTAAAGGAAAAGCAGCAGGGGCATTATGTAAAGCTAGTACTAGGTTTAAACGCCAAGACCTGGACAATTTAATGCTAGTACTCGTAATAATTAGCTGCCATAAGCCTAGTACTGGCATTATCTCCACGCTTACCAGCATTAAATCAAGGCCAACCAGCATTATAGCAACCGTTACCAGCATTATATCGGCTCCAACCAGCATTAAATGAATTTTTAATACTAGTACTCGTATTATTTAGGCAGGTGCTTGTCAAAAAGCGAAAGCGCCCTGCGGCATGATGCCGGCAGGACGCTTCCGCTTTTATTCTACACTCACTTCAGCAGCAATGATGCTGCCGATCGCTGCGCAAATAACGAGGCCCATAACAATTGAGAACATGGTTCTACACCCCTTTGCTGAATGGCTGATTTGCTTCAAATTTAACACATTTACAATGTGGTAAAAGGGGGAGGCTGTGAACATTTTGTTACAATCCTCTGGCCTCATAATGGTGTTTCCTTTTCCTGAAAACAAGTGTCAGCAACAGTACGTGCAGCGACATTTTTCATCCTCCTTGGCTAGGTGGAGTCCATCTCCACCAGGTAAATTGCTGCTTTGCTATGAATCATGATCATTTAATAGCCCACCTTTCTATCGTTTTTTTAAAGCTTCATTAAAATTGGCGCATATACTGTGCCTGGCGATCCCTGTTTTCTTCGAGAAGCTTTTCAACCATTTCATTATGGCGGGCTTCTTCTAGTGAAATTTCACGTTTTTTGATGGTAATGGTAAAGAACAAGATATTTAAGGTCATCATGGGTTCACCTCCTTTTTCATACCCAATATAAAAAGCCGCAGAGAGAACCCCTGCGGCCTAAAAAAGGACATAGAAATGCCGCAGGGCACGATACTCCCTGCGGCATGGATATGCTTAGTCAGAAAATCCTTAAGCGGTCCAGTCCGTATCGGTCGAATGCGTGGTAAAAGCATGAAGTTGTGCTGTTGCTGTTGTGTATCCCTTGATCATTTCACTCGACCTCCTTAAGAATTTTTTACTTCAATGGTAATTATATCCACAATCAGACGAAATGTAAACCATTTTCCTCCAGTTTTTTTAAAATAAATAAAAAAACGCCCTTTATGGACGTTTTTGGTTCATTAAATATTCTTGTCCTTCTTCCGTCTCAGCAAGTTTCCCTTGGCATTTTTTCGCCAGGATAAAAGAAAGGACGGACAGGATTAGGAAGCCTGTTGATGCTCCCATTGCAATATATTTATCTGCCATCACAGCAGTCACTGAAGGAAGAATGACACCCAGGTAGAAGAATGCGCCTACAGCCATAAGGACGATCCCAAATTGCCGATAATCCACCATCTTTTCGTACAATTTCTTTGCGTTCACATTAATCACCTTCTATCACTATGCTAAACTATAAAGCCAGGAAACATCCATAACCCTAATGTAACACAGTCCAGGGTGGCCGTGGGCATGTAAATTGTGTAAAAAAAGGATAATGACTAAGGGTGCCTTTTCACGAAAAAGCCGCTCCTTAGAAAAATCGGAGAGGCCTTTTCGCAACGTTCAATTATTTGATTGCCTCGGTAATTCTCATCACAAGATTGGCGGAATTGACGGCTGCAGTTTCCAGGAACTGCTCGAAACTGACGCCCGATTCCTTTCCGGCAATATCCGACAAGGAACGAATGATGACGAACGGCACGCCATACTGATAGGCTACCTGGGCGATCGCTGCAGCTTCCATTTCGACAGCCTGCAGTCCGTTGAACTTTGTTCGGATGAACTCAACCCTCGCAGGGTCATTCATGAAAGAGTCCCCGGTAGTAATCAAGCCTTTGACCACCTGAATCCCCTCAATTTCCTTGGCGCTTTCCTCGGCGATCCCGACAAGCCCGGCTTCTGCTTCAAACGCTGCCGGCAGCTGTGGGACTTGTCCATATTCATAGCCGAAAGCCGTCACATCGACATCATGGTGGCGCACTTCGCTTGAAATGACGACATCGCCGACATTCAGCTCCGGATTCAATCCTCCGGCAGAACCTGTGTTTATCACATAATCCGGCTTGAACCTCTCCAACAGGATGGTCGTTGACATGGCTGCGTTCACCTTGCCTATCCCCGAACGCAGGAGGATGACTTCCTTCCCTTCCATCATGCCTGTTGTGAATTCAAAACCAGCGATTGTCTCTTGTACGGCATTCCCGATTTTTTGCCTTAATAGAGTGACTTCTTCTTCCATTGCTCCGATGATTGCTACTTTCATTCTGTCAATCCTTCCTCCACAGCCTTCTCCAGTCCTGCGAATCTTGCAGCACTGGAGCGGCCATCATTCTTATTGATTCAACTCTTCTACTTTAACAGGTTTCCAGCCTTCATTGTCAACCCATTCAATCGCCACCCGGTACTTCTGGTTTGCGCCTTTTTCGGATACTGTACCGGCCGCACTGTTTGGTCCTCCATTATTGCCCAGGAACCAAACCGTCATATTTCCCTGGTCAATGCCTGTAGCATAGGAGATCGCTTCAAGCATTTCCTGCCAGTCTACATGGTTTTTGTCATAGACAGCCGCGTGCTCGCCGCTTTGGGACGTTCCTACAGGCTCCCAGCTTGGATCCACGATGGTCTGTTTGACATCAGGGCTGCTGCCGCCTTCCGTGACAACTGGCTTGCCCTCTTCATCATTGCCTTCCTCGGCATTCTGGTCTTCATTCTGCTCTTCATTTTCTTCCTCTCCGGAGGAATTCCCATTTTCATCTGCCGCGTCGTCCTCATTGCTGCCTGCGGCATCGGATTCGCCAGAGCCGGATTGCTGCCCATTGCCGCCCGTTTCGGTTTCTTCCTGGGCCGGTGCAGTATTCTCAGCCTGTTCACCGCTCTGGCTGTCACCAAAAAAAATGTTGACTGATACGAAGATGATCAAGAGGAGAACAATTGCAATCAAGCTATTTAAAATAAGGTTCGTCTTTCTTCTTTTGGTAAGCTTCCCAGCCCTTGAACCCTCGTCAGTATGATTTTTTCCCAACTTCCTTCACTCCCTTTATCAGGTTGCCAACATTCTATCATGTCTTTATCCAAACATGAAGGATTTTTACCTGCTGCGGCCTGCCTGGCTCCTAAAGGCAGCCAGTATCCCACTCTCCTTGTTATGCACCAGGAATGAGTTTGAGGCCGGGATTTATTCTGCAGCTTTTTTCTGGTCTGATTGATAAAGCTCCTTCACCATGTCAGCAAAAAGGGCATTTACCCCGCCTTCGTCATCATGCACATCGAGGCTGACAGCGACTAGGGCATATTTGGGCTTTTCATAAGGGAAATAACCGGCAAACCATTTACTGTGCGTCGGCCTGCCCTCTTTCTGCCTGCCTGTTTCAGCCGTTCCGGACTTCCCTGCCACTGCATACGGAAGTTCATTAAACCAGCGGCCTGTGCCTTTCCCATCGGTTACGACCTCACGGAGCAGCTTTTGGAGTTTTTGGACAGTATACGGTGAGAGCGTCTCTCCGGGAAGTTTTTTTGGTTCAAAGGAAACCAGCTTTGAACCGTTTTGATATTCCACTGCTTCCACCGTCCGTACCATCAGCTTGTCTCCGCCTCGGGCAATGGTCGCCATCATATTGGCCACTGCGAGCGGACTGACCCTTACTTCATGCTGGCCGATGGCCGAGAGCGCAGCGAAATTATCATCTTGCCTCGCCTTTTCAGAATTGAACACTCTGCCGCTTTCTTCATCGGCAAACTGTTTAAAGTCTTCAGTGTGAAAGATATCCCCTGACCAGCCGACACTGCCGGTAAGGGACAGCTTCCCTGCATAAGTTTCCATGATGGTACTGTCGATTTCCTTTAATTCTTTTGCCAGGTCGGCAAATGTCCTGTTGCAGCTCCTCGAAAAACTTTGTGGGAAATCCAGTATTCCATGCTGGTACTTTAAATCCGGTTCCCCGTTTATTTTTTTGCTGCAATCGAACCTCCGCGCTGCAGGTGCCAGTTCATAGTCTATGGCTGCGGCCGCGACGACTGTTTTAAACACCGATCCCGGGATTTGCTGTTTGACCATCATATTTTCAACACCTGCATCCCCAAACGGATTCTTCGTGTTAAGCTCCGGCCGCGAAACCATTGCCAGAACTGAATTGCTCTCGATATCCAGCAGCACCAGGCCGCCTTTTTTCAATTGATGCCGGTCGGCAAGACCCTCGGAAATTTCCTGGAGGCCTTTATCGATGGTCGTCTTTACATTCACGGGGTAAAAAGGATTTGCCGGCTCGGAATATTTGACATTAATTCCGAACAGCGGGGACCCAATGGCATCGACATGGTAGACAAGCCTTGATTTTCCTTCGCCAATCAGGAATTCATCAAAGCTTTTTTCAAGCCCTGACAGTCCTGTCAACGTTCTCGGCAAAAATTCTTTATCGCCATAGCGCTTTTTAACCAGGCTTGGGTTCTCACCGTTTATTCCGATAAGCTGGGCTGCCTTCCTATCCGGAAGCAGGAACTTCTGCTCAACGGCAAACACGCCGGGAATTTCAAGTTTATTGATTTGATCCATTTCACTCTGTGAAAGGGCTTTTGGTTCAGGGTATCCAAAGGCAAAGGGTTCTTTTGCATCTTTTAGCGCTCTTGAAATGGCATTGGCCGAAACACCTGCAATCAATGCCACTTGTTCTGCTGGCCACTCCATGTGCTTAAGAAAGGGAAAAAGGACCAGGACCGGCTTTTTTTCATAGACGAGCGGTCGCCCTGAACGGTCAAGAAAATTCCCCCTGCCATTATCAATCACGATTTCCTGGGCTCTCTGCCTTACACTGGCTTCGAGGAGATTGATATCATGTTCCGAGAAGGACTTAGTTGAAATCAGCTGGATTTGCGCAAGCCTCGCAATCAGCAGGCCCATGCACAGCATGCACAAAGCCAGCCAGGCCATCAGCCTGTTCTTCCTCATAAAAAACACCTCGTCAAAAGTGTTGACGAGGATGGGGTATTTCAAACTTATATACTGTTATTACTTGATGGATGTGATGCGCACAGCCATTTCGCCGCCAGGAGTCTGGACGGTCACTTCATCGCCTACCTTTTTGCCCAGCAAGCTTTTGGCAATCGGAGAGTCGTTGGAAATTTTGCCTTCGAAAGGATCGGCTTCGGCACTTCCTACGATAGAGTAAGACTCTTCTTCTCCGTCCGGAAGCTCGATGAATGTAACGGTACGGCCAAGGCCGACTGTATCGCTTCCCATTTCTCCTTCTTCAATGATTTTCGCATTGCGGATCATGTTTTCAATCGTTGTGATCCTTCCCTCAACGAAAGCCTGTTCTTCTTTCGCCGAATCATACTCGGAGTTTTCGGAAAGGTCTCCAAAGCTGCGGGCAATCTTGATGCGTTCCACAACTTCCTTTCGTTTAACCGTTTTCAAATGTTCCAATTCCTGTTCAAGCTTCTGTTTTCCGGCAAGTGTCATCGGAAATACTTTTTCTGTAGCCAAAATCCTTCACTCCTTCTAATCTTCACAATTCCCCAATAGTTTTATGTAGGAATGTTCAATTGCTTTTTTTATATACAGGAGCGCGTCCTTGAAAAAAGGGCGCGCGCTGTTTATTGCCTATTGGTTCTTTATTTATGCTATTGTGTCATAAAAAAGACTTTTGTTCAAGAATAGTTTGGATCTTAGTGACCATTAAGTCGATTGCGACACGATTGTGGCCGCCTTCAGGGATGATGATGTCCGCATAGCGCTTGGTAGGCTCGATGAACTGGTTATGCATCGGCCTGACTACATTGACATACTGTTCAATCACCGAGTCCATGGAACGGCCTCGTTCCTTAATATCGCGGAGCAGCCTGCGGATGATCCTCAGGTCGGCGTCCGTATCGACATAAAGCTTGATGTCCATCAGTTCGCGAAGACGCTCATCTTCAAGAATCAGGATTCCTTCAAGAATGATGACATCCTTGGGTTCAACATGCACGACCTCATTTGAACGAGTATGAATGGTATAGTCATACACCGGCTTCTCAATCGGCTCGTAGCGCAGAAGCTGGTTCAAATGTTCGATCAGCAGATCATTGTCGAAAGCAAGGGGATGGTCATAGTTCGTCTTTAAGCGTTCCTCTAGCGGGAGGTCGCTTTGATCCTTGTAATAATAATCCTGTTCAATCATCATGATTGAATGGCCCTTAAAGTTTTCATAAAGGGCCTTGGTAACGCTCGTTTTACCGGAGCCGGAACCGCCGGCCACCCCTATTACAACAGGTTTGCGTTCCATTCTTACTTCCCCTTTCGCATCATGTTGTATGGGAATACGGGCTTGTCCAGCTTGAACTTGACGATTTGCAGCGGATGTCGGGCTGCATCGAGTTCGTTTCCATCTTCATCCCATATCTTTTCTATCACATATGTGAAGTTCCCGATTTCAGGACCGAAGAATTCCACCTCATCGCCAGCCTTAAAGTAGTTCCGCTGCTGCAGGGTAACCATATTGGCTTCAGCGTCGTAATCAAGCACCAATCCAGCAAAATCGTATGTTGTCTTTTTGCTATGGTTTCCATACATTTGCTCTTTATACCCTGGAACTCCTTCAAAAAACGCCGGGGCTGTGTCGCGGTTCGCACACTTGTCCAGCTCTTCAAGCCACTCTTTCCTGATGGTAAAGTTGTCAGGGTCGGCACTGTAGGCATCAATGACTTTGCGGTACACACTGACAACAGTGGCAATATAGTGGATGGATTTCATCCTGCCTTCGATTTTCAGGCTGTCGATGCCAAGCTCAATCATGCGCGGGATGGACTCGATCAGCTTCAGATCTTTAGGGCTCATCGCAAACGGAGCATCGTGATCGGCAAACAAAGCTTTTTCCTTGTCGCCGGCAAGCTCGTAAAGGTCATAATCCCAGCGGCATGACTGGCAGCAGCCGCCGCGGTTGGAATCGCGGGCTGTCATATGATTGCTCAGGGTACAGCGGCCTGAATAGGCAATGCACATCGCTCCGTGGATGAAGGTTTCAATCTCGATATCAACCTTTTCCTTCATTTCAGCGATTTCCTCCGCACTCGTTTCACGGGCAAGCACGACCCTCTCCAGCCCTTCCTCTTTCCAGAACTGGACAGCTTTCCAATTCGAAAGGGATTGCTGGGTGCTGAGATGCACTTCTATTTCAGGAGCAACCCTGCGGCAGGTTTCAATGATAAGCGGATCCGCCACGATGATTCCATGCACGCCGGCTTCCTTTAGTCCCAAAAGATAGTCTTCGAGGCCATCGATATTTTCGTTATGGGCAAAGATATTGGTGGTGACGTAAATTTTCGCGCCATACTTGGCTGCGAATTCGACGCCTTCTTTCATTTCCTCGAAGGTAAAGTTATCGGCATTGGAGCGAAGGCCGTATTCCTGGCCGCCAATGAAGACGGCATCTGCTCCGTAGCGCACGGCAATTTTCAATTTCTCGAGATTGCCAGCCGGCGCCAATAGCTCCGGTTTTTTAACAATGACACGCTTTCCGTTGACAATTTGTGAAATGGGTTCTTTCACTGCTGTCATCGCGCTTCCTCCTTTTATCCAGGGCCAGCATCCATGCTGGCAGACAGATCATATTTTATTAATAAACGGTTTCTTTGAAGAAAAATCCTGTGTCAA
This sequence comes from Bacillus sp. FJAT-27251, assembly GCF_001273925.1. Classification (GTDB taxonomy): domain Bacteria; phylum Bacillota; class Bacilli; order Bacillales; family Cytobacillaceae; genus Mesobacillus_B. The sequence continues at coordinate 4,758,872 of NZ_LIGG01000001.1, forward strand.
GCTGACGCCCTTGCGGCTGGAGCTCTTCCGCCTGTTCAAGGAGATCGTCCTTCACATTTTCGTATTCCTCCGGCTCGCTGACGGCTAGGTCAATTGCCTTGCGGTAAAGCTTTGTCACACCGGCGAGATAATCCGGATCCTTGAGGATGCCGTCAATCTTGAAGGAATCCACGCCGGCTTCAACCATCTCCTGAAGTTCATCAATGATGCAGATATCGTTCGGGCTCATGATATGTGTCCCATTGTCATCCTCAAAGATTGGATATTTATTGTTGCGTTCGTTATCATGCAGGAACATGTTTTTCTGGGCTTTACTGTTCTCGATCTCCATTGCCTTCCCCTGGTACTCAAAGTAATTTCCCAGCAGGCTGCGTTTGGACTGGAACATGCAGGTCATGCCGTGAACCTGGACTTCGATTTCGACCTCGGCATTTTCCTTGATTTCCACCACCGCATCCATATTGATTTCACGGGCAAGCACGGCCCTCGCCGCACCTTTGCGGCCCCAGTAATTACACGTGTACCAGTTTGTCGCCGTCGTTTCTGTATTCCAATGCAGCTTCATGTCCGGAGCGGCTTCCTTTGCCGCCATAAGGACAGCCGGGTCGCCAAATACAATGGCATCCGCACTGATGTCCTTAAGGAAAGCAATATATTCCCCTAGCTGCGGGATTTTGTCATTATGGAAAATCGCATTCATGGCAACATAGATCTTTTTCCCATGGGCATGGGCAATCTTGACCGCCTCCCTGACTTCTGCACGTCCGAACTCGCCTGCAAGGCGAAGGCCAAATTTTTGCTCGCCTATGATAAACGCATCAGCTCCAGCCTCGATCAGCGGGAGAATGTCTGCCACCCTCGAAGGAGTCACTAACAATTCTGGTTTTTTCATCCTATTTCACCTCAGCATACTAACCGCTACGCCATCCCCCACCGGAAGAATGACGGTATCATAATCCGGATGGCTCATCAGCCAGCGATTGTACTCATCTATTTTAGTAACAAGATTGCGTATTCGCTTTTTATCAATTTCCTGCTGTTCTGCCACCAGGCCTTTAAACAGGACATTATCGGTAATGACTATGCCGCCAGGGCGGAGCAGGCCGGCATACATCTCAAAAAAACGCCGGTACTGGCCTTTGGCAGCATCTATGAACACCACATCATATGGCGCATACTTGCCAGCTTCAGCCCCAGTCTCAAGTGCGTCGCCAAAAATCGTCACTATCTGCGATTCCCTGCCGGCTTCTTTAATATACTCCCGGGCTTTTTCCAGCCTTTCCACATCACGCTCAATCGTCACTATCTTAGCATCAGGCAGGGCATAGGCCATCCTTAATGCCGAATAGCCGATCGCCGTTCCAACCTCAAGGACTGTTTTTGGCGATTTGATCCTCAGAATTTGCAGCATGGCTTCAATACCCGCAGGCTCCATAATCGGAACTCCATGCTCTGAAGCATATATCTCCATTTCAGCCAGCAATCCTGTACGTTTGGGTATCAGCTGTTCAATGTATTCCTGCAGCTTTCCTTCCTTCATGCCGTACTCACCTCAATTTTTTAACTTCTGCCCAAATGGACCAGGACAAGAAAAAATAGCGTTCACAGACTGCAGAGGGTACGGGCATGAATAAATTGCACAACCATGAGCCTCGGCACTGTAAATGACGCTATCAAAACGGCTAAAAAACACTTGTACTATTTTATCACAAAGAACGGAGAAATGCTAATACCCAGCACTTCTCCGGTTCATGTCAATTATTGGTTGGTAATGTGTTCGTTCTTCAGCTTGTTGTGCTCTTCGAGAGTCCTGGAGAACAGCACCTGTCCTTCAGGCGTGGCCAGGAAGTATAGAAGGTCGGTCTCTTCCGGATTCACGGCCGCTTCCAGGGAAGTTGTCCCTGCATTGGCGATCGGCCCCGGCGGCAGGCCTTTATGAAGATAGGTATTATAAGGCGATTCAACCTCGAGGTCCTTATAGTAGACCCTGTCCTTATGCTCTCCATGGGCATACAGGACGGTAGGGTCGGTCTGCAGCGGCATGCCGGTTTCAATGCGGTTATAGAATACGCTGGAAATTTTCGCACGGTCGACTTGCTGGGTGGCTTCCTCCTCAATCAGGGACGCCATCGTCAGCAATTCATGGACAGAAAGCCCTTTTTCCTCTCCCTGTCCCCTATATTCCTCAACGACGCTCTTGGTTTTGTCCAGCATGGTGGTGATGATTTCCTCAAATGTCGGGTCATCCGTGTAAAACGGATAGGTGGCCGGGAATAAATAGCCTTCAAGTGGATATTTAATCTTTTCATCAAGGATGTCCTCTGTTAAAAGGTCGGGATACCTATCCATCATCCTCGAAATAAATTCCTTTTCATTCAGCTTTTCCATGATCTCTTCCTGGTTCAAACCCGTTTTTTCAGCAATGATTCCGGCTATTTGCGTCAGCTGCTTTCCTTCTGGTATCGTTATCCGCATAACAACATCCTGCGCAACGGTACCTGTTTTAAGGGAAGCAATGACCTCGGGAAGGGTCATGGAAGGATTCAGGTTATATTCGCCGGCCATAAAGCCGGATTCATTCCTGAACTTTACGTAATAGCGGAACAGGCGGGCATCGCGGATGATTCCATTATCCTCGAGGATCTGGCCGATACCTGTCACAGTGGACCCTATCGGGATTTCAACCTTCACTTCTTTTGTATCGGATTCATCAACAGGCTGCAAAGCTTTATTTATATAATAATAGCCTCCAGCACCTGCAGCTGCAGCAAATACAATCAGGAGAACCGCCGCCACCAGGACAATGCGCCTGACGAGTCTGGCTTCGCTTTGCTGTTCAACAAGCTTTTGGTAGATATATTTCTTCTTGTCATTTTTGCTCATCTTGGTAGTTTCTGCTTTCTTATCTTCAGACATCTTTTCCCCTCCGGGCGACTATTTGACCACATAATGATTTCACGCACCATTATACTATATTTCTACAAGCAAGTCGCAAAAAATTACGATAAAACCGATTATGCGACATTTTTCCCCAAACAAGAAAAGCGGAAGCGCCTTCGGAACAATCTAAAGGCGGATTGTTCCTGCGAAGCTTATTCTGGAAGCATTCCTTAGTGCTCAGCCCCGACATGCATAAGACGCTCCGGATTAGAAGGCGCTTTTTGCCTTCAAATCCGGAGTGGCTTATGACCTCGAGGGGATAGGCGCTGGAGCTGGACAGTTATCTAACTTCAGAAATTCCACTCTAATACATACAAAAAACCGGGGAGGATCTCCCCGGTTTCACTAATTCCTATTCTTCTTCCTGCTCTGCCAGGAATGTCTCGAGCATTTCCTCAATCATGTCCCACTCTTCGTCCGTTTCGATTGGCATTAATTCGCCATCCTGATTGTCTTCGGTAGGAGTGAAGGCGGAAGCGTGGATTTCAATTTCCTCATCCTCATCTTCTTCCGCTCCGATTGGATAGTACAAAACATAAGACTTCCCGAACTCTTCGGAGTCAAATGTGAAAAGCACTTCGCAAAGCTGTTCATTGCCGCTTTCGTCTACTACTGTAATATTGWTTTCGCCGTGTTCCATTTTTTTCACCTCATTAAATTTGACTGTTAAGATAGCCTTGCAGAATCATGACGGCTGCCATCTTATCAATAACCTTTTTGCGTTTTTTGCGGCTGACATCCGCCTCGAGCAGCACGCGCTCGGCTGCCATCGTGGTCAAACGCTCGTCCCAGAGGATGACAGGGAGATCATAAAGCCTTTTTAATTCTTCGGCATACCGCTGGCAGGCTTCCCCGCGGGGACCAATACTGCCGTTCATGTTTTTTGGAAGGCCGACAACGATTTTGCTGACGCTGTGCTCTTTTATTATTTCGCCTAATTCCTCAAAACCAAACTCATTCTTATCCTCATTGATTTTCAGGGTTTCAAGCCCCTGTGCCGTCCAGCCAAGCTCGTCGCTCAAAGCGACGCCGACGGTTTTTGTGCCAACATCCAATCCCATCGTCCGCATCTATTTTTCCTCTTGCTTGCGAAGATAGGACTTAACCAGTTCTTCAATGATTTCATCACGTTCGAGCTTCCTGATGATATTGCGGGCATCGCGATGGCGGGGAATGTACGCCGGATCACCGGATAGAAGATACCCGACAATTTGGTTGATAGGGTTATACCCTTTTTCCTGAAGTGCTTCGTATACCTGGAAAAGCACGTCATTGACATCATGCTCGAACGGCTCCTCAGGAAAATTGAATTTCATTGTCTTGTCAAAAGAGCTCATCGAATGCACCTCACTTTTTTCGTTGACAGGCATAAGTTATCTACATTTTACACTACTTCGCCTTTATATCAAACGATTTCACATATTGTTCAGCAATTTGCAGGGCATTATCGAGCTTTGAAGGATCCTTGCCGCCTGCCTGGGCCATATCCGGACGGCCTCCGCCTCCGCCTCCGCAGATGCTGGCTGCTTCCTTGACCAGCTTTCCGGCATGATAGCCTTTTTCCACTTGATCCTTTGTGACGGCTGCGATCAGGTTCACCTTATCCCCATCAGAACTGCCCAGCAGGATGACGGCCGAGCCAAGCTTTTGCTTCAGGTCATCCGCCATGTTCCTCAGGCTGTTCATGTCTGCTGCCTGGACACGGGCCGATAGGACTGGAACACCGTTGACATCTTTCACCTTCGATGCAAGGCTGCCTGCTTCAATATTGCCCAATTTTGCGGCCAATGATTCATTTTCACGCTGAAGCTGCCTGTTTTCCGCCAGTACGCTTTCAACTCTTGAAGCTACATCTTTTGGAGCGCTTTTCAATTTGGCTGCGGCATTTTTAAGGACAGCAATCTGGTCATTGAGCACTTTATAGGCCGCCTCGCCAGTGACACCTTCAATCCTTCTTGTCCCGGCACCGATACCGCCTTCGGATACAATTTTAAACAGGCCGATCACGGATGTATTTGGAACGTGGCAGCCGCCGCAAAGCTCGAGGCTGTAATCCCCCACCTGGACCACACGGACGATGTCGCCATATTTTTCGCCAAACAATGCCATGGCACCCATAGCCTTTGCTTCATCAATTGGTTTAAAGTCCGTCTCTACCCCAATGCTGTTCCAGATCTTTTCATTCACGATGGTTTCTACCTTTTCAAGCTMTTCAGGAGTCACCTGCCCAAAATGCGAGAAGTCAAAGCGCAGGCGGTCTGGCTCGACAAGGGAACCGGCCTGGTTGACATGTGTGCCCAGAACATCCTTAAGAGCCTGATGCAGCAAATGGGTAGCTGTATGATTTTTGATGATTTTCGAGCGGTTCGCCTGATCTACCCTTGCTGTAACCACTGCGTCAAGGGAAAGGGTGCCGGACTCGACGACTCCATGGTGAAGATTCTGGCCATTCGGAGCTTTTTGCACATCTTTTACCATCACTCTGACACCGTCAGCCTCAAGGGTTCCCCGGTCGGCAATCTGGCCGCCGCTTTCCGCATAGAATGGAGTCACATTAAGAATGAAATGGAACTCGCCACCTGCAGTAACCTTGTCAACCAGTTCACCGTTCTGGACAAGAACCGCGACTTTACTTTCGCTCTCAAGCTTGTCATAGCCGACGAATTCACTTTCCACTTTCACATCCCCAAGGACTCCGCCCTGAACCTGCATGGAGCCTACATCCTGGCGGGCGGAACGTGCCCGCTCGCGCTGGCGCTCCATTTCAGCCTCGAAGCCGTCATGGTCAATTTTCATGCCTTCGTCTTCGGCATACTCTTCCGTCAGTTCAAGCGGGAATCCGTACGTATCATAGAGCCGGAATACATCCTCTCCCTGAATCGTATCGCTTCCTTTTTCCTTTTCGCCCTTGATCAGCTGGGACAAGATCGCAAGTCCTTCATGCAGCGTTTCATGGAAGCGGTCTTCTTCATTCTTGATCACTTTTTCAATGAAATCGCCTTTATCTCTTACTTCCGGATAAAAATCCGCCATGATTTCACCGACAACCGGAACAAGTTCAAACATGAACGGACGGTTGATATTAAGCTTCTTTGCATAGCGTACTGCACGACGCAGCAATCGGCGCAGCACGTAACCGCGGCCTTCGTTGGAAGGAAGGGCACCGTCACCGACAGCAAACGCAACCGTCCGGATATGGTCGGCAATGACTTTGAACGCGGTATCCTTGTCCGCATTCCCGCCATATTTTTCACCTGAGATTTCTTCCGTTGCCTTTATGATTGGCATAAAAAGATCGGTGTCGAAATTGGTTGGCACGTTTTGGACGACAGAAGCCATCCTTTCAAGACCCATTCCGGTATCAATGTTTTTCTTTGGAAGCGGCGTGTAAGTGCCATCCGGGTTATGGTTGAATTCGGAGAAGACGAGGTTCCATACCTCAAGATAGCGGTCGTTTTCGCCTCCCGGGTATAGCTCGGGATCTTTGGGATCGTTCCCGTATTCAGGTCCGCGGTCATAAAAGATTTCCGTATTCGGGCCGCTTGGGCCTTCCCCGATGTCCCAGAAGTTTCCTTCAAGACGGATGATCCGTTCCTCAGGAACACCTATCTGCTTGCTCCAGATTTCAAAGGCTTCCTCATCCTCGGGATGGATGGTGACCGAGAGCTTATCCTTGTCAAAGCCAATCCATCTGTCATCCGTCAGGAACTCCCAGGCCCATTCAATGGCCTCAACCTTAAAATAATCGCCGATGGAGAAGTTTCCAAGCATTTCGAAAAAGGTATGGTGGCGGGCCGTCTTGCCAACATTTTCGATATCGTTTGTACGGATCGATTTCTGGGCATTCGTGATCCGCGGGTTGGCCGGTATTACCCTGCCGTCAAAATATTTTTTCAGTGTCGCTACCCCGCTGTTAATCCAGAGCAGGGATGGGTCCTCATGCGGAACAAGCGATGCACTTGGTTCCACGGAATGACCCTTTTCCTTAAAAAATTCTAAAAACATCTGCCTGATTTCCGAACCTGTTAGCTGTTTCATACAGCTCCCTCCTTATCGTCATGATATGTAGAACTTGCCTGCTGCAGGAATATCCTTCCTGTGGCAAAAAGCTAAAGACGGCTGTTTCATGAAGTCTGCCGGCCATCACGACCGTGCTCCGGGCACAAAAAAAGCCCCCATCCCTGGACAGGGACGAGAGCTCACTCGCGGTACCACCCTGATTATGGATGCTAGAGGCACCCATCTCTCAAAACGCCTTAACGCGGCTGTGACGGCAGTGTTTAGCTGCACTCCGGATTAGCCTTCCGCTGCCCTTCACCGGGAATTCCTTTCAGCCTCGGGAATACCTCTCTATGCGATGGTCTGCAGCGTACTCGATCCTTCAACATGTTCATCATTTTAATGCTATAGCCGAATTATATAAAAGCTGGATTCCCTTTGTCAAATGGATTTACGGAATCTGTTCCCGTTTCATTCTGATATAATCCTTTGCATGAAGCAATGCCGCCCTAAGGATGACCAGGACCGGGACAGCCAGGATCAGCCCGGCAACCCCGCCGATTTCACCCCCGGCAAGGAGGGCAAGCATGATGACGAGCGGATGCATATGCAGGCTTTTCCCTACAATCAGCGGGGAAAGGATGTTTCCCTCAAGAAACTGAAGGGCAAACACGATGATTACGCAGGTGACAACCATTTTCATGGAGATGGTTGCGGCGATGATGACAGCCGGAACAGCCCCAATGATTGGCCCGAAATAGGGAATCACATTGGTGATGCCGACAATGAGGCCAAGCAGCAGGGAATATGGCATGCCGGCAATCAAAAACAGCAATGCGCTTAAAACCCCGATGATCAGGCATACCAGCAGCTGGCCGCGTATATAGCTCCCAAGGGATGTGTCCACTTCCCGCAAGAAATGCCTCCCCCGGTCACGCCACGATGAAGGAGTCATATACCAGGCAAACCTCTTCATCTGGCCGAAATCCTTCAGCATGTAAAAGGCAATGAACGGGATGATGGCAATGAGGACAAGGAAATTCAGGAAGCCCTTCAGCATTTCCATTATGGAAGCAAGGATTCCTTCAAGAGCCGCCTCCGCACCGGTAATGCCTTCTTCAATCCGCTCCTGTATGGCGGGAGGCCATCTGGAGGTCTCATATTCAATCCCAAGCAGCCACTCCCGATATTGGGAGGCGAAAAACGGAATATTTTCCGAAAGGTCCCGCAGCTGATGGATGAATAAGGGAGTGCCCTCGTAAACCACGATACCGGCACCTCCAAAAAACAGGAGATAGATAATCAATACAGAGACTCCGCGGTGGAGCCCCCGCCCATGGAGCCTTTCCACGACAGGATGGAGGAGGTAGGCAATGAACCCTCCGATGGCAAACGGCAAAAGCAGCGTCGCCCCCACCCGCAGGACCGGAATCCAGAGCGCCTGCAATTTAAGAAAGATATAAAGGACAATAAACAATAATAACAAGAACCCCAGTCTGTAAAACCATTTCACTGGAATATCCACATTCCCACCTCCTACGACTATTTTTAGACGAGAAGAGGAGAATATGCATAAAGGAAACTTTCACTAAAGGGGCATGCCGCAAAAAGACAATGGTCCCCTGCATCATGACAGGGGACCATGTGTTAAAACAATTTAGCCATTCGCTTTTGAAGCTGTTTCATTTGGCGCTTGTTCATCATGCCATTCCTTTGCATATAACTGTAGGCAGCCACTCCTGCTCCCATGACCAGTGCGGATGTTACTACTCGGTTCATGCGCCTCACCTCGTCCCAAATTTAGTTGAGCCTGATAGCTCCCCCGAATTCGGCGAGTTACATCCCGTACATGCGGTCTTCCTCGTCGAAAAGATCATCAAGGGAGCTTAGCGACCCGTCCTCTTCGACCTGATGTGTATGAATGACGCCTTTTGAAAGCGACAATTCAATGAAGCAGTTCCAGCAGTAATACTGATTGATCCCTATTTTCCCGATATCCTTGCTTTGGCAATTTGGGCACGATAGCATTCATGCTCACCTCGTTAACATTCGTTCTCTACGTTAACAACGATGGCATCTTTTCCGATTGCAGGGGGAGCAACAGGATTGACCACTCGCTTTCCTTCCATCAAGTCCGAAAAAAAGCCATCCGTTAATTCGTACCCTACAATCGTGCCCAATTCTTCGCTGAAATATACATCATTAAGGAGCCCCAATTCCTGTCCTTCCCGGGAAATCATCATTCGCCCGGACAGCCGCCCTTCATGTTCCATAGTGAATTCAGGCCTGGCTTGCAGCAGTTCAAGGCAATCTGCTCCATCGACCATCACGCCATCCTCACCGCAGGCCAGGATGCTGGCAGCGGGGACAAGATAGGTTCTCCTGAGAAGGCTTCCTCTTTTCAGGAGAAGCCCAAGAAATTTGCCGTCACCTGAAACATTAAGGTCCGAAACTTCCCCCAGCTTTTCGCCGGAGCCCGCATCAATGACGGGCAGACCCTTAACCATGGAAAACGTCCGCAAAGCGAGTCCCACCTTTCCGAACATTTTTAGTTTCGGCTTTCCTCCAGGAAATCATAAGGTGAAACGTTTTCCATTCCTATCATCGGATCGGTGCGGAACAGCTCTTCCATATAAGCAGGCTTCCTTTTCTCATCGCCAGATCCCTGCTTTTCGGCTTTTTCCGGCCGGCGCTGCAGCTTTTCGCCGGCTTCCGGCAAAGCCTCCACAAGCTTCTCGACAAGGGAAGTATTTCGTTTCGTATCCTCCGCCCGGTCAATTCCAAGCCGGAACGCATCTTCTTCACCGCAAAGAATCAGGAACTGACGGCTTCTTGTAATCGCTGTATACAGCAGATTCCTCCTCAGCATCCGATAGTAGCTTTTCACCACCGGCAGAATAACGATCGGGAACTCGCTGCCTTGCGCTTTGTGTACCGAACAGCAATAAGCGTGGGTAATCTGCGAAAGTTCCTGGCGAGTGTAAGTTACTTCATTGCCCTCAAATGAAACGACAATCTGGTCCTGTTTCTCCGTATTTTCCTTCGCATAAAAAACGGCGACAATTTCGCCCATATCCCCGTTAAAAACATTTGCTTCAGGCTGATTGACCAATTGAAGGACTTTATCGCCTACGCGGTATTTCACATCGCCAAAAGCCAGTTCTTTCCGCGTCCCGTCATTCGGATTAAGGATTTCCTGCATCAGCAGGTTGAGGCGGTCAATCCCCGCAGGCCCTCTGTACATGGGGGCCAGCACCTGGATTTCTTTTGCGCTGTAGCCTTTTTTCTTCGCATTGACTACAACTTTTTCGACCACCTGGGCAATCTGTCCTGCCTGGCAGCGGAAAAAGGAACGGTCCCCCTGCTGGGCAGTCAGGTCGCTTGGAAGGCTGCCCTGTTTGATCTGGTGTGCCAGTTCAATGATCGACGACCCCTCGGCCTGGCGGTAAATATCCACAAGCTGGACCACGGGAATCCTGCCGGAGTCCAGGAGGTCCTTCAGCACCTGCCCTGGCCCGACCGATGGGAGCTGGTCCTCATCCCCGACCAGGATAACCTGCATCTGGTCAGGAAGAGCTTTAAACAATTGATGGGCGAGCCAGGTATCCACCATTGACGTTTCATCGACAATCAAAATTTTCCCTTCCAGCTGGCGGTCTTCATCATGGTCAAAGCCATCGGCTCCATTCCAGCGCAGCAGTCTGTGGATGGTGAGAGCCGGAAGCCCTGTCGATTCCGTCATCCGTTTTGCCGCCCTGCCCGTCGGAGCTGCCAGCAGGAACGGAAATGGTTCTTCTTTTTTATAATCGTTCGGATCCAGCGAGCAGCCGTGAAGTTCGGCATAAAGTTCGACGATTCCTTTGATGACCGTCGTTTTACCTGTACCAGGGCCGCCGGTTAGGATCATCATCGGAGACATCAAAGCCGTCTGGATGGCCTCCTTCTGGCTCGCTCCATACTGGACGCCAATCCTTTCTTCGAGATTGCCAAGCGCAAGCAGGAACTCCGATTGTGGAAATTGGTCTTCATACTGGGTCTGTGACAGAATCCGTTTTATGTTTGAAACCAGCCCTTTTTCAGAAAAATACAGGGAAGGAAGAAAAACCTTCCTTTCTTCGACGATGATTTTCCCTTCTTCTCCGAGTTTGACAATCTCGTTTGAAATGTCATTGAACCCTACTTCCTCGGGATCATTTTCCTCTAGCAGCGATTTGATTTCCTTAAGGAGTGCCTCAGCCTCCATATAGACATGCCCGGATTGGATGCTGGAGGTTTCAAGGATATATAGGCAGGCGGCCTTTATCCGTTCCGGATGCTTGCCGGTAAGGCCAAGCTGCCGGCCAAGTTCATCGGCCCGTCCAAACCCGATTCCTTCAATATCTTCGACAAGCTTATAAGGATTATCCTGAATCAGCTCAATGGCCTGTTCCCTGTAAGCCTGGTAAATTTTCATCGACAGCTGGGGCCCGAAACCATATTGATTCAGAGCCACCATGACTTGTTCAAGTCCTTGATGCTCCATTAATGTTTCATACAAAGCTTTTGCTTTATCCGGTGCAAGCTTGGGAATGCCGTCAAGCAGCGACGGGTTTTCCATGATCCTTGTAATCGCGTGTTCTCCAAGCGTGTCGACGATACTCTCGGCGATTTTCTTCCCGATTCCCTTAAACAGGTCGCTCGAGAGGTAGGTGATGATCCCCTGTTTCGACTGCGGGAGGTCCTTGCGGAAATGGGTGGCATGGAACTGGACGCCAAATCGAGGATGCTCTTTGAAGTCACCGAAAAAAACATATGTATCATGTTCATGGATACGAGGGAAATATCCTGTGATGACCGCTTCTTTGTCGTCATAATTGGCGTTTGTCTCATCCACACGAATTCTAAGGACAGTATACGCATTTTGTTCATTATGGAAAATCGTCACTAAGTGCCGGCCTTTTATGTATGTTCCCTGTTCAGAAAACAGGTCGAGCGAATCCTGCCTGTCCATTCAGCATGCCCCCCCTTTCTTTCCCTTCAATTTATTGCATATTGGCTTCAATCAGTTTTTTTCCATGTCCCGCCAGCAGGTGGTCCGGCTGTATGTCGAGCGCCCTGTTGAACATCTCCAGCGCTTTTTCGGCATCTTCCCTAAAGCCGTAGGCTACTCCAAGGTTGTAAAAGGCATCAGCATGCCCAGGGTCAAGAGCCACACACTGCTCTAGAACCGGAATCGCCTCATCGATATATTCCTCCCTCGCCAGGCATAAGCCGTATTGGAAGAAGGCTTCGGAATCTTCCGGCAACAGCTCTGTGCTTCTCTGCAGGTAAGGCAGTGCAAAGCGCGCCTGATCCAGCTGCAGGAGAGACATTCCCAGCATGAAGTAATTATCGCCAGACTCGAGGCCTTTCTTAAGAGCCTGTTCAAAATTCTGTTTGGCATCCTCAAAGCGTTCCTGGTCATAAAACAGATTCCCTTTGCTAAAATACGCAGTACCCGCCTCCGGATCAAGCTCAAGCGCACGGTCGTAAAACTTCAGCGCTTTCTCCGTTTCGCCTACAGCGGTGAGGACATTCCCGAAATTGACATGGGAAACCGCATCCTGGGGATTCTGCTCGATCGCTTCCATGAACGCCCGCGCTGCTTCCTCCCATCTGCCTTCCTGCATAAATTGAATGCCTTCCTGATTTTTATCCATCATTCCACGCTCCATTCTTTCGTCAAGTATATCATTATTGGAGGTATGGTCCCAGCAGGATTATGCTGCTACTTCCGGCAAATGCCTCCTGATTCTCCCGCCCTGCAGGCAGGAAAGGGCCCAACCGAAAAATCCCCGGCTTCCCAAACGGGAGCCGGGGGATCATCATCAGCCGACATAGGTCAGCCTGCTGCCATCCTTATAGATTTCATCAATCGTACCGCCTCCGAGGCACTCATCACCATCATAAAAGACTACTGCCTGTCCAGGAGTGACAGCCCGGATTGGTTCCTTGAACACGACCCTTGCCTGTCCATCCTCGAGAAGCTCGACCGTGACGGGATTATCATTCTGGCGGTAGCGGAACTTGGCGGTGCACTCAAATTCCCGAGGCTTTGGCTTGTCGGATACCCAGCTGATGTTGACGGCATTAATATAATCCGAATACAGATTCTGATTATCAAATCCCTGTCCGACATACAGGATATTCCGCTCAAGGTCCTTGCCGATCACGAACCACGGATCTCCGGAGCCGCCGATGCCAAGGCCGTGCCTTTGGCCAATGGTGTAGTACATCAGGCCATCATGCTTGCCCTTGACTTCCCCATCCAGCGTTTCCATATTGCCTGGCTGTGCAGGCAAATAGTTGCTCAGGAAATCCTTAAAGTTCCGTTCCCCGATAAAGCATATGCCCGTACTGTCCTTTTTGGCCGCAGTGGCCAGATTGGCTTCCCTGGCGATTTCCCGCACTCTTGATTTTTCAAGGCTGCCGATTGGGAACATGACACGCTTCAGCTGGTCCTGGCTTAATTGGTTGAGGAAATAAGTCTGGTCTTTATTTTCATCGAGGCCGCGGAGCATTTTATACTCTCCATCACGGAACTCGACCTGTGCGTAATGCCCGGTTGCGAGATAATCCGCACCAAGGTTCAGAGCATGATCAAGGAAAGCCTTGAACTTGATTTCCTTGTTGCACATAACGTCCGGATTAGGCGTCCGGCCCGCCTTATATTCATCCAGGAAATAGGTAAAGACCTTATCCCAGTATTGTTTTTCGAAATTGACCGCATAATATGGAATTCCGATCTGGTTGCAGACGCGAATGACATCATTATAGTCTTCAGTGGCCGTACAGACGCCATTTTCATCGGTATCATCCCAGTTTTTCATAAAGATGCCGATCACATCATAACCTTGCTGTTTTAAAAGCAATGCGGCGACCGAGGAATCGACTCCTCCGCTCATTCCGACAACCACTCTCGTATCTTTAGGTGATTTCTCCATGATTATGTCTCACCTCTCTTGTTGATATTTCTTTAGGGACCAGGAGGACCCTCATCCCGGTGCACTTACCGCTGCGTCAGCCTGCGGACAATCCTGGCCGTTTCCTCCGCTGCTGTTTCAACCTGTTCCATCGTATTGTTCAAGCCAAAGCTGAAACGGATGGAATTGGTCAGGCGCTCCGAATCTTTTCCAAACATGGCAACAAGAACATGCGAAGGGTCGATTGATCCTGCCGTACATGCCGATCCGCTTGAAGCCGCAACCCCTGCCAGGTCAAGATTGACCAGCATGGCCTCCACATTTGTACCGGGAAAGCTTAAGTTTAGAATATGTGGCATGCTGTTTTCAAGTAATCCGTTCACATCAAACGAAATTTCATTCTTTTTTAAAATTTCCATAAAGGCTGATTTAAACCCTGTATACATCTTCCGCTTTTCTTCAGCGTCCTGCAGCGCCAATCTGACTGCCTCGCCAAAAGCCGCAATACCCGGGACATTTTCGGTTCCAGCCCGGCGCTTTCTCTCCTGCTCGCCGCCGAAAGACCTTGCTGACAGGCGGATCCCGTCTTTTGCATACAGGAAGCCAAGTCCCTTTGGACCATTGATTTTATGGGCGGAGACGGAAAGCATGTCCACTTGCAATTCCTCGACATCCAGCTTTTCTATTCCATAGGCCTGAACTGCGTCCGTATGGAATACAGCCTGATGCCCGGAAAGAAGTGCCCCGATTTCCTTCACTGGCTGCAGGGTCCCCACTTCATTATTGCCATACATCACCGACACGAGGATGGTATCTTCCCTCAAGGCGTCCTTCAAGGCCTCTGCAGAAACGATTCCATTTTCGCCAACGGGAAGATAGCTGACGTCAAAACCTCTTCTTTCCAGTTCATGGGCGCTGTGAAGGACAGCGTGATGTTCAATCATTGTAGTAATGATGTGCTTTCCTTTTTCTTTGTTATTTTCCGCATAGCCGAACAGGGCGAGATTGTCCGCTTCTGTCCCGCCGCTGGTCAGGATTATCTCGCCTGGTTTTGCTCCAATGCTGTCAGCAAGGATCTGTCTTGTTTCATCCAGGATCTGCCTTGTCTCACGGCCAAAAAAATGGATGCTGGACGGATTCCCGAACTGCGTTTCCATAACCTGCATCATTTTGCTGATTACCTGAGGGTGCATCGGCGTTGTCGCCGCATGATCCAAATATATTCTATCCAAAGTTGCCACCTTCTTCTTGCATGAGGTTTATTAGATGTAAAACATGTAGGCATCCGACTCGTTGTCACGCGCTGATGGCGTGTGGTTGGCCAAATCCTCGATCGTTGTATTGTCAAGCACTGACTTGACGGCATCCCTGATGCGGAGCCATAGCTCGCGCTTGGCCGGCTCTTCGTCTTCCATTCCTTCGACGATGGAAATCGGCCCTTCAAGCACACGAATGATATCGCCTGCTTTAACTTCGGACGGCTCCTTGCAAAGTACGTAGCCGCCGTAGGCTCCCCTGATGCTTTTCACAAATCCGGCATTCCGGAGCGGTGCCACGAGCTGCTCCAAATAGTGTTCCGACAAACCATTGGCCTGGGCAATCGCCTTTAGCGAAATCGGCCCCTCGCCGTGCCTTTTGGCGAGCTCAATCATGATTGTCATTCCATAGCGTCCCTTTGTCGATATTTTCATCGTCCAGCCCCCTATTATTCCTTTTCCATTATTTCCAAGTTTGCGTCATTTATTGTATGATAGCCTGCCAGGCATCTCATTACAGGCCTGCACTAATTTATATCATAGTAAAAAGATAGACATTAGCCATTATATCATATCTGCCGAAACATATGCATTTGCCCTTTCCTCCCTGTGTGGTAGAGTTATATCAAATGTTCAAATGTAATGGAGTGAGAACACATGAACGTAAAGCCGCTTGCCTTCCGGATGAGGCCGCGGACCATCGATGAAGTCATCGGCCAGGGCCACCTGGTCAGTGAAGGGAAAATCATCTGCCGAATGGTCCAGGCAAAGCAGCTCAGCTCGATGATTTTATACGGACCGCCTGGAATCGGAAAGACTTCAATCGCCTCTGCGATAGCAGGGAGCACCAATCATGCTTTCCGGACCCTGAATGCCGTGACAAACAACAAAAAGGATATGGAAATTGTGGCGGCGGAAGCAAAGATGTCGGGAAAGGTCATCCTGCTTCTTGACGAGGTCCATAGGCTTGATAAGGCCAAGCAGGACTTTCTGCTGCCCTATCTTGAGAATGGGATGATCACCCTTATCGGGGCAACAACCAGCAACCCGTACCACGCCATAAATCCGGCCATCCGGAGCAGATGCCAGATTTTCGAGCTGAAGCCCCTTGAACCGGATGAAATAAAGACTGCTCTGCTCCGTGCGCTCCAAGACAAGGAGAGAGGCCTTGGAAATTATCAGGCCGAGGTGTCACCTGAAGCACTGGAGCACTTTGCGAATGCTTCGAATGGAGATGTTCGCAGCTCGCTGAATGCGCTTGAGCTTGCCGTCCTTTCAACGAAACCAGATGATGCCGGGCTGATTTTCATCGATGTCGGCACGGCTGAAGAATGCATGCAGAAAAAAAGCCTTGCGCATGACAGAGATGGCGATGCCCATTATGATGTTTTGTCCGGATTCCAGAAATCGATCAGAGGAAGCGACGTGAATGCCGCGCTTCATTATCTTGGCAGATTGATTGAAGCCGGAGACCTGGTCAGCATCAGCAGAAGACTCCTGGTCATCGCCTATGAAGACGTCGGCCTCGCCAATCCGCAGGCCGGGGCACGGACACTTGCTGCCATTGAAACCGCGGAACGGGTAGGCTTCCCGGAAGCAAGGATTCCGCTTGCCAACGCAGTAATCGAATTATGCCTATCACCAAAATCCAACTCTGCCTATTTGGCAATCGATGCCGCATTAAGTGATATTCGTGCAGGCAAAAGCGGCGAAGTGCCCGATCATTTGCGCGACGCCCACTATAAAAGCGCAAAAGAGCTTGGCCGCGGAATCGGCTATCTTTATCCGCACGATTATGAAGGCGGCTGGGTCAAGCAGCAATATCTGCCTGACAAATTAAAAGGAAAAGTGTATTTCAAGCCCAAAAAGACAGGGAAATTCGAGCAGGCGCTGGCCATGGTGTATGAGAAGATCATCGGGACGAGGAAATAGCTGCCTTTCAGTATTTAAATAATTGCAAGCAAAGGGAAGGTCCGCAAACCCATGGATTTGCGGACCTTCTTTTTAATCATTCACGCGCCGGATTTCAATATCCTTCAGCAGCTCTCTTACTACATAGCTTGCCATGATCAGGCCGCAGGCGGATGGCACGAATGCATTTGAGGATGGCGGCATTTTTGCTTTTCTGATCGGGGCATCCTGCTTGCCGACCACCTTATTGACGTCCTCACGGCTGATAATCGGGCTTTCGTCCGAAAACACGACCGGAAATCCTTTGCGGATCCCTTCCTTCCGCAGACGCGTCCGGATGACTTTGGCAATCGGGTCGGTATGCGTCTTGAAGATGTCGGCAATCCGGAATCGGGTCGGATCCATCTTGTTGGCCGCACCCATGCTGGAGATAATCGGAATATTGCGTTTCAGGCATTCCTTTGCCAGGTGGATTTTATAGGAAATCGTATCGGAAGCATCGACGACAAAGTCCAATCCATAGTCGAAAAACTGCTCGTATGTTTCTTCGGTGTAAAACATTTTCAGGGAGATGACTTCGCAATCAGGATTGATATCCTTGATGCGCTCCTCCATCAACTCGACCTTTGGCCGGCCGACAGTTGACAGCAAAGCGATCAGCTGGCGGTTTACGTTGGTGATATCGACATCATCCTTGTCCACCAGGACCAGCCTGCCTACACCTGAACGGGCGAGGGCTTCGGCCGCAAACGAACCGACACCGCCAACGCCAAGGACCGCCACCGTGCTGTTTTTCATAATATCAAGGCCTTCTTTGCCGATGGCCAGTTCATTTCTCGAAAATTGATGAAGCATTCCACTCACTCCAAATCTGCTAAATTCCACGTACTAATCTTATACCCGCTAAACAATATATCATACTTTCTTTTAAAAACAAGAAAATTTATAGGGGTAAAAACATAAAAAAACTCCATGCAGGTCTGCATGGAGCTTGTTTGCTATGTAGGGTATAAGAGCCCCAATTGTGCCGTCGCTTTAAATGCCTTCGTTTTGAACCCGCTCTCAGCAGGTGGGTGCCCTGTCCCCTGCCTTGCAAGTCCCCAATCCATAGGGGCATGTGCTCAGCCTGGAAACTCCGGACTCCCGAAGTACAAAATGTTCGGTCAAAACTTCAGGTTGGACAACGAACACATCAGGACTCTTATGTTTAACAAAATAATATCACAGAAGAATTTGAATTTCAAGTAAACGGACTGCCAGTTTATTCCTTCTCTTTTTTAAGATTCAGTGACAGACTTAATTCCTGAAGCTGTTCGGAACTGACTTCTCCCGGAGCTTCGGTCAAGAGATCGCTGGCACTTGCCGTCTTTGGAAAGGCGATGGTATCGCGAAGGTTCGTCCTGCCTGCAAGCAGCATCACCATCCGGTCAAGTCCAAGGGCAATCCCTCCATGCGGCGGAGTGCCATATTCAAAGGCATCCATCAGGAATCCGAACTGGCTTTCCGCCTGTTCTTTTGTAAACCCGAGCACCGAGAACATCTTTTCCTGGACATCTCTTTCGAAGATACGCAGCGAGCCGCCGCCAAGCTCATAGCCGTTCAGGACAAGGTCATAGGCTTGCGCCCTGACACTGCCAGGATCGGTTTCAAGCAATGGCAAGTCCTCTCGTACAGGCATTGTGAACGGATGGTGTGCCGCATAATAACGGCCTTCTTCCTCTGCATACTCGAGGAGCGGCCAGTCTGTGATCCAGAGGAACTGGAATTTCGATTGGTCGATAAGCTCTAGCTCCTTGCCAAGCTTCAGGCGCAGCGCTCCAAGCGCATCGGCCACAACGCTCTTTTTATCAGCCACAAATAATAGCAGGTCACCTGTTTCAGCCTGAAGCAGGGACATGATCGTCTGCTGGACTTCCTCGTCAAGGAACTTGGCGATCGGCCCTTTAAGCCCTTCTTCTTCCGCCTTAAGCCAGGCAAGCCCTTTTGCGCCGTAGACAGCCACAAACTCGGTGAGCCCGTCAATATCCTTGCGGGAGTACTTGGCTGCGGTACCTTTGACGTTGATCGCCTTTACCTGGCCGCCGCCAGCGACTGCTTGTGAGAACACTTTGAACCCGGAGTCCTTGACCGCTTCGGACAGGTCTACAAGTTCAAGACCAAACCGCGTATCCGGCTTGTCGGAACCATACCGGCCCATCGCTTCGTCATAGGACATCCGCTTGAAAGGCGCTTCAATATCGAGGCCTTTGACGTCCTTCATCACTTTCTGCATCATTCTTTCGGTGAGCGACAAAATTTCTTCCTGGCTCATGAAACTTGTTTCCACATCGATTTGCGTGAATTCCGGCTGGCGGTCGGCGCGCAGGTCTTCATCACGGAAACAGCGGGCGATCTGGTAATACCGCTCAAACCCGCCTACCATCATCAGTTGTTTAAAAATCTGCGGCGACTGCGGCAAAGCATAGAACTCGCCTGGATGGACGCGGCTTGGCACAAGATAATCCCTTGCTCCTTCCGGTGTGCTTTTCGTCAGGATCGGCGTTTCGACATCAAGGAAACCCTCGCCGTCAAGGAAGCTGCGGATCGCTTTCGTGGTTTCATGCCTCATTTTAAACGTTTCGAACATCACCGGACGGCGCATGTCAAGATACCGGTATTTCAGGCGGATATCTTCGGAAACATCCGTTTTATCGGCAATGATGAACGGCGGCGTCTTCGCTTCATTGATGATCGTCAGTTCTTCGGCAACCACTTCAATTTTACCTGTTTTCAGGTTTTCATTGACGGTTCCTTCTTCCCGGGCGACCACTTTCCCTTTGATGTCGAGCACATACTCATTCCTTACCTTTTCCGCCATTTCAAGTGCGGCCTGTGAAACATCAGGATTGAAGACAATCTGGACGATTCCCGTCCTGTCCCTTAAGTCGATAAAAATCAGCCCGCCAAGGTCTCGGCGTTTCTGGACCCATCCTTTTAATGTGACTGTTTCACCGATCGCGGCTTCTGTTACTTCACCGCAAAAATACGTTCTGCCAAACATTTCTGCTTCCCCCTTATTTAGCAAGCTCCGTGAATTTTTCAATAAAGGAATCCAGCGGCAAATCCATTTGCGTGCCATCTTCCATCGATTTCAATGCAATTTTGTTTGCGGCAAGCTCATCATCCCCAAGCACGGCCACATACTTTGCCTGAAAGCGGTCAGCTGCCTTGAACTGGGCCTTTATCTTGCGGCCAAGATAATCCCGTTCAGCCGAGAAGCCCGCCGCCCTTAACTGATGGAGCAAGCCTACAGTATAATCCTGTGCCTGTTCCCCAAGGGAAACGAGGTAGCAGTCCACCTTTTGCTCAACCGGCAGTTCGACGCCTTCCGCATTCAAGGCGGAAAGTAGCCTTTCAATGCTGAGAGCAAAGCCGATTCCTGGTGTTTCAGGACCGCCGATTTCCTCGACAAGCCCATTGTAGCGGCCGCCGCCGCAAAGAGTTGTGATGGCTCCGAATCCTTCAGCGTTGCTCATGATTTCAAAAGCTGTGTGGTTGTAGTAATCGAGCCCGCGCACAAGGTTGGGATCCACTTCGAATTCAATGCCGATAGCCTTCAAGTACTGCTGGACCTTGGAGAAATACTCCCTTGATGCATCATTCAGATAATCAATGATGGATGGGGCGGTTGTCATCAGCTCATGGTCGCGGTCTGCCTTGCAGTCAAGGATACGCATTGGATTTTTTTCAAGACGGCTTTGGCAATCCTGGCAGAATTCGCCAATCCGCGGCTGGAAATGGGCAATCAGGGCTTCCCGGTGCGCCTTCCTGCTTTCCTTGTCTCCCAGGCTGTTAATKACCAGTTTCAGTTTGCTTAAACCAAGCTCCTTGTAAAAGGACATCGCCAGCGAAATGACTTCTGCATCGACAGCCGGATCGCTGCTTCCCATTGCTTCAATCCCAAACTGGACAAACTGGCGGAAACGTCCTGCCTGCGGACGCTCGTAGCGGAACATCGGCCCCATGTAATAGAGCTTCACCGGCTGATTTGGCAGGCCGAACATTTTGTGCTCGACAAACGACCTGACGGTTGAAGCGGTTCCTTCCGGCCTGAGGGTAATTTCGCGGCCGCCCCGATCGGTGAAGGAATACATTTCCTTCTGGACGATATCGGTTGTATCGCCTACGCCGCGAAGGAATAATTCTGTATGTTCAAATATGGGAGTCCGGATTTCCCGGTACTGGTACCTTTCACAGATCTCCCTGGCTTTTTTCTCAATGTACTGCCATTTTTCGGATTCTCCTGGCAGAATATCCTGTGTCCCGCGCGGAATTTGGATCGACATGCGTGACAACCTCCCTGCAAATTTATGTAAAATAAAAAAAGGCTCCCGTCTCCTTGTTGTCATAACAAGGGACGAGAGCCTTTGCTTCCCGTGGTACCACCCTAATTGAAGGCATAGAAGCCTTCCTCTTTAACAGTTAACGCCTGCTTACGTCCCTTCCTAATGATGGCATCAGCCAAAGTTCAGAAGAGAGCCTACGGAGTGTTCATTCATCAAGTCAGCATGCAGAAAAGCTTTCAGCCCCGGGCTTTTCCTCTCTTTCCATGTGGATCTTCACTACTTTTCCCCATCAACGGCAATTCTTTTATAATAATCGCTTTTTATTTATCTTATATTACGGACCGGGCTTCCTGTTGTCAAGAACGTTCGAGCTGTTTTTTCAGTTTTTTTATGTCCCGGAGGTTCAAACCGAATTCGGAAGCCAATTCAATCATATTGGAGCTTTGCTCCCGTTTCATAAAATCATGCAAATCGATATTGAAAAGTTGGTTTTCCCCAAGGTGGGCTGAAAATCCTTTCTCACTGTTCCGCATACAATCACCTTCCATCTTGGTCTCTTTTCCTATTCTGCCCACGAACGCCAAAATATTTCATCGTGTTTCTTAGCACACGCCATAAAAATTTCCCCTGAATTGTTATGCAGATAAAATACATCGTGATTTTGGCTCTTTCTTCCTGTAAAATTGATTTTAAAGAAAAATTTAACAGGGGGATGGGAGTCATTGCAAAAAAGTAAACAAGCCGTCATCCTTCTCTGCCTGCTTCTGTTGATAGGCAGCTTGCAGACGGCAGCACCGGCACAAGCTTCAAACGGTACAGTGGAGATCACAGGTACCAGCCTTAACGTCCGGCAAGGTCCCGGCCTAAGCTATCCAGTGGTCGGAAAAGCTAATAAAGGGGAAAAATACATAATCATCAAACAGCAAGGAGACTGGATTCAAATCAGTCTGCCAGGCGGAAGGAAGGGCTGGGTGGCCGAGTGGTTCACCAAGAAGGAAAGCGCGGCTGCAGCTGCTCCTTCGGCGGGAGCATCCGGGACTGGCATCGTTGCCGCCGACAGCCTGCGGGTCAGGTCAGGCCCCGGCACCTCCTATGCGTCCATCGGTTCCCTCCGGAATGGCCAAAGTGTTACTGTTTTGAACACAAATGGGTCATGGGCGAAAATCCGCCATGGGTCGCTGGAAGGCTGGATCTCGAAGGATTATTTGAACATGAACGGAAGCCGGCAGCAGAGCGTGCCTGCATCCGGGAATGATGCCATAGCCTCAGCCGATAACCTGAATGTCCGGGTCAGCCCGGCGCTGAATGCGAGAGTCATTGGCAAGCTGGCAAAAGGAACGAAGGTAAAGGTACAGTCGCAGGAAAATGGCTGGGCAAAGATTGTCTATCAGGGGCAGGCCGCCTATGTCAGCGGCCAATACCTAAGTTTTACATCGAGCACGCCGCAAGCAGGCTCAGCAGCTTCCCGGCCTGCAGGAGAAGCGACAGTAACAGCTTCGAGCCTATATGTCAGGGACAGCGGCAGCCTGAACGGGAAGGTTGTTGGACAAGTATCCAGAGGAGAAAAATTCAGGATCCTTGAAGAAAAAGACAACTGGCTGAAAATTGAGTACAAACCTGGCCGGACCGGCTGGGCAGCAGGATGGTTCTTCGAGAAAAAGGCTTCATCGCCAGCTCCGTCCGCGAACAGTGTCAAAAACCAGAGTGTCACCGTCCTTCATAATGGGACCAATATCCGCAAGGGAGCTGGTGTCAATACATCGGTCGTCCAGCGGGCCAATCAGGGAGATATGTTCAAGGTAGTCAGCCTGAACGGGGACTGGTATCAAATCTCCCTGGCAAATGGGGGCACCGGCTACATTGCGGGCTGGCTCGTTTCCTTAAACGGGAATCAGGCTGTCCAGATCAAAAAGCCTGGTGCAGGGATTCATATGAAGAACAAAACAGTCGTCATTGACCCAGGGCACGGCGGAAGAGATGGCGGCACAGTGGGGGCACGGGGAACACTCGAGAAGAACCTGAACCTTGCCACTGCGAGGCTGCTGTACGATAAACTTAAGGCAGCCGGTACCAACGTCGTCATGACCAGAAACGGAGATTCATACCTCTCACTTGGCTCGAGGGTGTCCGCATCCCATTATCACAATGCCGATGCATTCATTTCGCTTCATTATGACAGCATTGCCGACCGCAGTGTCAGAGGGATGACCACCTACTATTACCACTCTTCCCATAGGACGCTCTCCAAAGAGGTTCATTCGTCCGTGAGCAGCAGGACAAGCCTGCGCGACCGCGGTGTCCGCCAGGGAGATTACCATGTGATTCGGGAAAACCAGCGGCCAGCCACGCTGCTTGAGCTCGGCTACCTGAGCAATCCGGCCGAAGAAATGCTCGTAAGCACACCCCAGTACCAGGAGGCCGTGGCAGCAGGGATTTTTGAAGGGCTCGCGAAGTATTTCAAGGGGAACGGGCAATAGTTAAGTAGTTCACGGGAATCAAGATTATATTTATATAAAAATTGGGGATACAGCCGCCATTTAGGTGGGTTGTATCCCTTTTTTGGATGTTGACAGTGTAAGAAATAGAGGTTGCACCGAGGGCCAGGGTATTGCATTAAAATCTGAGGAAGTTCTAACTGCAGGAATGGGAATTGCATCAATAAATTAGTGGGTTGCTCTGGAGGACTGGGGTATTGCATCAAAAATCAGGCTTTTTGAATCACAGAATAGGATTATTGCATCAAAAATCTCTATTATTGCATCAATTATTCCGTTTATTTGAAAAACCTGTGTCCAACGTGTGACAACAACCACGCCATATTCACACACGACGACTCAGTTGCTAACCTAGAAGCACCGTACCACAAAACACCAAAAAGGGAATCCGCCAATAGTGGATTCCCTTTTTGGTTCGCTGTTATTTGCTTTCAATAATCAAAGTTACCGGCCCGTCATTGGTAAGCTGCACATCCATCATCGCCCCAAACTCTCCAGTTTCGACGGTCACGCCGATATCGCGGAGCTTGGAGTTGAATGCTTCATAAATGACATTGGCGTGGTCGGGGCGTGCGGCATCCATGAAATTGGGGCGCCTTCCCTTGCGGCAGTCCCCGTAAAGGGTAAACTGCGAAACGGAGAGGACCTGCCCTCCGACATCAACGAGGGAAAGGTTCATCTTGCCCTGCTCGTCCTCGAACACACGAAGGTTGGCCACCTTGTCCGCAAGATAGGCGGCGTCCTTTTCCGTATCTTCATGGGTCACACCCACAAGGACGACGAAACCGCTCGAAATCGCACCCGTCACCCTGTCACCAACCGTAACCCTTGCTTCCTTGCTACGCTGAACAACAACACGCATACTAAAAACTCCTTACACAACGGTGCCTGACCCTCAGCGCGTTAACGCGCTGAGGGTCAGGCACTCTTTCTTGCATTAACGCACTGGGGGTCAGGCACCCTTTAGTTGAGTGACGCACCCTTTTGTGCTTTAGTTGAGTACTCTTCTGACGGAGTAGATGTCAGAGATTTGCTTGATTCGGTCGACCACTTTTTGGAGGTGGCTGACGTTTGTGATCGCGATTGACATGTTGATGGTCGCGACTTTGTTGCGGTCTGATTTGCCTGATACCGCAGAGATATTCGTTTTGGTCTCATTAACGGCCTGAAGCACTTCATTCAGAAGGCCGCGCCGGTCATAGCCGGTAATTTCAATATCGACATTGTATTCCTTCCGGTCATTGAGCGCTGTTTCCCATTCAACCGGAATCAGGCGCGCCTGCGCATCATCCGTATTGATGTTCGTACAGTCCGAGCGGTGGACGGAGACCCCTCTCCCCTTCGTAATGAAGCCGACAATTTCATCGCCCGGGATCGGGTTGCAGCAGCGGGACAGCCGGATAAGAAGATTGTCGATTCCCGAGACCCTGACTCCCGATTCCCGCTTCCTCACTTGCGGCAGCGCCTTTAATTCGGAAACGGCATTCGCCAGGTCCTTCTCCTGCTCCATATCGCGCTTCTTGCGCCATTTCTCGGTAAGCCTGTTTGCCACCTGAAGGGCAGTGACACCGTTATAGCCAACCGCAGCGTACATATCTTCCTCATTCGAAAAATTGAATTTATCGGCGACACGCTTCAAATTCTCGGCAGTCAGGATCTCCTTCAGGTCAAAATCCATGGCCTTGATTTCTTTTTCAACCAGCTCGCGGCCCTTGTCGATATTTTCATCCCGCCGCTGCTTCTTAAAGAACTGGCGGATTTTGTTCTTCGCCTGGGAGGTCTGGACGAGCTTGAGCCAGTCATGGCTTGGTCCGTAGGAATGCTTGGAGGTCAGGATCTCGATGATGTCCCCAGTTTTCAGCTTGTAATCGAGCGTCACCATTTTCCCGTTCACCTTGGCGCCAATTGTCTTATTGCCGATTTCCGAGTGGATCCGGTAGGCAAAGTCAATCGGGACCGAGCCGGCCGGAAGCTCGATGACATCCCCCTTTGGCGTAAAAATGAACACCATGTCGGAGAACAGGTCGATTTTTAGCGACTCCATGAACTCCTCCGCGTTGGCAGTCTCATTTTGGAACTCAAGGATTTCCCTGAACCATGTAAGCTTTTTATCCAGGGTCAGCCCCTCTTCAACCGGTTTTCCCTCTTTATACGCCCAGTGGGCCGCAATCCCGAATTCAGCAATCCTGTGCATGTCAAACGTCCGGATCTGCACTTCCAAAGGATCGCCTTTAGGGCCAATCACGGTTGTATGGAGCGACTGGTACATGTTCGGCTTCGGCATGGCAATATAGTCCTTGAAACGTCCAGGCATCGGCTTCCAGCATGTATGGATGATGCCGAGTACCGCGTAGCAGTCCTTGATGCTGTTCACCACGATCCGGACAGCCAAGAGATCATAGATTTCGTTGAACTGCTTGTTTTGAAGGGCCATTTTCCGGTAGATGCTGTAAATATGCTTGGGACGGCCGGAAATTTCGGCCTTGATCTTCACATCTTTAAGCTGGCCGCGAACTCCCTGGATGACATCATCAAGATATTCCTCCCGCTCCGCCCGCTTCTTTTTCATCAGGTTGACAATGCGGTAATATTGCTGGGGATTGAGATAGCGCAGCGCTGTGTCTTCAAGCTCCCATTTGATCTTCGAAATTCCAAGCCGATGAGCCAGCGGAGCAAAAATCTCCAGCGTCTCGTTGGAAATCCGGCGCTGCTTTTCCTGTGGAAGGTGTTTGAGGGTCCGCATATTATGCAGCCGGTCGGCAAGCTTGATAAGGATGACGCGGATGTCCTGTGCCATTGCCACAAACATCTTGCGGTGGTTTTCCGCCTGCTGCTCTTCATGCGATTTATATTTAATTTTGCCAAGCTTGGTCACGCCATCAACCAGCATGGCTACTTCAGAATCAAATGCCTCTTCAATATCATCGAGCGTTATGTCAGTATCCTCAACGACATCATGAAGGAAACCAGCCGCCACCGTCGCAGGATCCATTTCAAGATCAGCGAGGATACCGGCAACCTGGATGGGATGGATAATATAGGGTTCGCCGGACTTCCGAAACTGGTCATGATGGGCATCTCTTGCGAAGTCGTATGCCTTCTGCACCATTGCCACATGCTCATCATTCAGGTATCTGCTTGTCATTTCGATTACTTGCTCGGCGGTCAGCACATGATCATTCGCCATAGGATCACCTTTTTTATCTTTTATATAAAAATCTGGAGGACAAAATAATCACTCCAGCAGCCATTAGTAGACATATTCCGCTTTAACAGGATGCATTCTCCTGCTAATGATGCCAATTCAAACAAATAGCTTGAATCTCCTGTTTTAAGGATTGTTATTATTATCAGAGAAAAATTCCAATATGTAAAGAGAAAGCAAAAGATTTTAGTCAGAAAATGAAAAAAATGTCGAAAAAATTTTTTCCATTTCTTTTACGTCCTCTCGGGACTGGAAACGCCAGTTCCGAAAATACAATCGCATATAGACAAAAGGCACTCCAAATAGAAGTGCCCTTGCATGCTAGTAATTCAAAATTGCCTTGATATCGTATTTTTCGAGTTTGCTTCTGCCTTCCAGGTAAGTTAATTCAATCAGGAATGCGATGCCTGCAACGACTCCGCCGAGCTCTTCCACCAATTTGATGGTCGCCTCGATTGTGCCTCCTGTAGCCAGAAGATCATCGACAATCAGGACTCTCTGTCCCGGTTTAATCGCATCTTTATGGATCGTAAGGACATCCTTGCCATATTCCAGGCCATAATCGACCTTGATTGTCTCGCGTGGAAGCTTGCCTTCCTTCCGTACTGGAGCAAAACCTACTCCAAGTGAATAGGCAACCGGGCAGCCGATGATGAAGCCGCGCGCTTCGGGACCCACAATCAAGTCCACTTCCCTTTCGCGGGCATAGGTGACAATCTGGTCGGTTGCATATTTATATGCTTCGCCATCCGCCATCAGTGGCGTTATATCCTTAAATTTTATGCCTTCCTTTGGCCAGTCAGGCACAATGGCTACGAATTCCTTTAAATCCATTCTGTAATTGCCTCCTCATTTTGCACCGACCCTTGAATGACTTGGTCGAACCAGCTTTTAAGCTGCTCGAATGTTGAATAAAGCAAATCATTTTCAAGAGCGAATGTAGCTTGTTTTCTCTGGTAAGTCTTTGATTCAGATAAGTCCCTTTTCGGCACACTCTTCTCCAAGGAAATTAATCCATTGTTTATTTTAACAAAATCCAGGTCAAAAAACACCTGTGACATAAAATCCACACTTTCTTTTGTCCAGCCCCGGTATTTCGCCAGGTCCTCCCCATAGGTTTTCAGGTCAAAGACACCCTTCTTCGCCAAAAACGCATAAAACCATTTAAAGTGTTCCCTGGTTGGCATGGTACTGAAAAAGTCACTGTTTTCCTTGTAAAAGTGTACATAGATCCTGGACGGGGATTTGCCGGAAAATAACTTTTCAAGAATCTGCCTTGATGGCGGCATATCCAGAAGCACAATATTCTGGTCATCAACATCCATATAGGCTGCTTCCTCTGCCGTACTGATTTTATTCAGCGGCCCGGCTATAAAAGGAGAAAACTTCTCTACCCCTCCGTCCCCAAAAGCAACCCATTTGGTGGAGTGGCCAGGTATCATCCCGACAAGCTTTTCATGCCGCCTGAGGCCTCTTAGGTCAAACAGCTGCCACGAGTGCACAGCCACATCCTGAAGGAAGATCTGCGGCTTCCTGATATTATTCCATTCATTGATGGAAAGCTCGCCAATGGCCGAGACAGAGGAAATCGGCGAAATCTGCTCATACAGCCCGCCAAGTCCGAAACCAACGCCATCAAGGGACGCCCCGCCATTGGCAAGCGTCATCTTGATATGGCTGTTGTTGCTTCCGATCCTGCGCATCGTAGCAATTTGGGCATCCTTGATCATTACCTTCGGCTTAGGATTGTCTACACCATAAGGCGCAAGCTGCCCCATTTCCTTTATGCTTTCAAGACTGATTTCCTCAAGACGGACCTCCAGATCCACCTCGGTGACAGGTATCAGATCCTTCTCGTTCAGCTGTTCGGCCGCAAGGACATTGAGCCTTTCCCTGAGCTGGTCCACATCCTCAAGGCCAAGCGTCATCCCGGCAGCCATCGGATGGCCGCCAAAATGCGGCAGAAGATCACGGCAGGTGGACAGATTTTTAAAAAGATCGAATCCGGCGATGCTTCTGGCTGATCCTTTTGCGATTCCCTTTTCCTTGTCAAAACTGAGCACGATTGTCGGCCTGTAGAATTTCTCAACCAGCCTTGAAGCCACTATGCCAATGACTCCCGGATTCCAGCCTTCCCTGCCTATGACAAGAACATGATTTTCCTTGACTGGAAAATTCATCTCCACTTCCTTAATGGCTTCCTCGGATATGGCAGCGACAAGGCTTTGCCTTTCCTTGTTCAGCAGGTCGATTTCCTCAGCCAGCATCATCGCTTCCTCCCGGGAATCTGTCAGCAGCAGTTTGACAGCAGGGTCTGCGCTGCCAAGCCGGCCGGCCGCATTGATGCGCGGTCCGATCATGAAGCCGATTGTTTCCTCACTGATGGAGGAAGGCTCCGTTTTGGAGAGCGACAGCAGGGCGCGCAGCCCATGATTATTGGTTCTCTTAAGCTGTGAAATTCCATTTCTGGCAATCAGCCGGTTTTCCCCTGTTAGAGAAACAAGGTCGGCAATGGTTCCGATAGCGGCAATTTCAAGCAAGTCCTCCGGGACAAACCCGTACAGGGCATGTGCCACCTTAAAGGCAACACCGACACCGGCAAGCTCCCTGAATGGGTAGACGCTGTCCTCCAGTTTTGGGTGGATGATGGCCAGTGCTTCCGGCAGGACCGGTCCTGGTTCATGGTGGTCGGTAATAATCAGGTCCAATCCCAGTTCGCGGGCAACCTTTGCTTCATGAAGCGCCGATATTCCGGTATCGACAGTGATGATCAGCTTTACTCCCTTTTCCGCAGCCTTTCTGAAGGCAGCTTCATTCGGGCCGTACCCTTCAGTAAAGCGGTTTGGAATGTAGTAGTCCACATTGGCTCCCATGTCGAGCAGAACCCTCATCATGACGGTAGTGGAACTGACACCATCCGCATCATAGTCTCCAAAAATCAGGATATGTTCGCCATTTGCGATGGCGCGTTTCACTCTTTCTACCAGTACATCCATTCCTTTTAACAGAAAAGGATCATGGAATGACAGTGTTTGTTCAAATAAAAAATACCGGGCATTTTCCACGGTATCTATTCCGCGATTCACTAACAATGCAGCTGTTATCGGGGCAATGTCCATTGCCTCTGCCAGCTCTTGCGCTTTTTGCAGGTCTGTGGGCTTGACAACCCATCTTGTCCTGGATTTCAGCATACGCTCACCTCTCAGCCTTTCTATTATACAGAAGGTGCCCCGCTGTTTCAATTGGCGTTTATAGCCGGAACAGGCCTTGACAGACAGAAAAGACGCCGCGGGAAAAGCCTCCCTGCGGCGTCTGGGCTTCAACCGGGGCAGCTGCGAATCTGATCAGACCACCGGTTCATCCGTATTTTTGCGTTTTTCCTTATACGTAACAATTGTGCCTTTTTGCTTTAATTCCCTCTTTTTCAGAACGTACCACAGCTGGGCGGCAATGAACAAGGAAGAGTAGGTTCCTGAAATCAAGCCGATCAGCAAGGCAAAGGAGAAGTTCCAGATCGATTCACTGCCGAAAATCAGCAAGGCTATGACAGGCAGCACGACCGTCAAGACGGTATTGACAGAGCGGCCCATCGTCTGGCGAAGGCTCCTGTTGGCAATTTCGGCAATCTCTTCAGGCGTCCTGAGCCTCTTTTTCTTCTGCAGGTTTTCCCTGATCCGGTCGAACGTCACAATGGTGTCATTGATTGAATAACCGATAATCGTCAGGATCGCCGCAATGAAAGTAAGGTCCACTTCCAGCCGCAGAAGGCTGAACACCGCAATGATGAAGAAAGCATCATGCAAGAGGGAGATGATTGCCGGCAAAGCCATGCGCCATTCAAACCGGAATGTTACATAAAGAACGATTCCGACCGAAGCGATCAACAACGCGACAACTCCATTTTTAGCCAATTCTTTTCCAATCGTCGGCGAAACGGTGCTGACATTCGGCTCAGCGCCGTATTTACCCTGAAAATCTGCCTTCAGATCGGCAATCTCTTCTTTGGTGAGAGCGTCCTTATATCGTGCCACACCTATTTCACCATTGTCGCCTGAAATGACGATATCATCGGTTTCAATTCCGGAAGCCTGAAGATCCTCCTTTAGCTCGTCAGCATTGATCCGGCTCTCGGACAGCACTTCAATTCTCGTACCGCTGGCAAAGTCGATGCCAAGATTGAGCCTGAAAATAGCGAGGATAATCAGTCCGGCCGCAATCAGTCCGGCAGAAATCATAAAGAATCTGTTGCGGTATTTGATAAAATCAATCTTTTCGAACTTCGTCTTCAGATCAAGCGTATCCACATTATCAGCCAGATCATGGATTTCACTCTTTTTCACACCAAACCAGCCTGGCTTGTCCTTTAGCAGTCCGCTGCCCACCCAAAGGGCCAGGAACGCCCGGGACCCAAATACAGCGGTAACGAAGCTGAGCAGGATGCTGACGATCAGCATCGTGGCAAACCCTTTTATCGAGCTTGTCCCGTACACAAACAGGACAATGGCGGCAATCAGCGTTGTGAAGTTCGCATCCAGGATTGTTGACAGCGAGTTTTTGCTGCCTGCCTTAAAGGCGGCCTGAATATTCCGGCCTACCTTCAACTCTTCTTTTATCCGTTCGTAGGTGATGATATTCGCATCCACAGCCATGCCGACACCGAGAATCAGCGCAGCAATCCCCGGCAGTGTCAGGACCGCATTCATCCAGTCGAATACAAGCAGAACGAGATAAATATAAATCGATAGTGTCACAAAGGCAATCACGCCCGGGAATCGGTAAATGCCCAGCATAAACGCGAAGATGGCCAGGATGCCGATGATTCCGGCATAGATGGTTGATGTCAAAGCCTGTTCCCCGAATTTTGCTCCAACAGATGTCGAATATTCTTCCTGAAGCTCTACCGGCAATGCTCCGGCATTGAGCAGATTGGCCAGTTCCTTCGCTTCATCGATGGAAAAGCTGCCGGTTATCTGCACCGTTTTCTGCGGCAGGACCTGGTCAACATTTGGAGCGGACAGGAACTTAGGGTCTGCCTTCATGCGCTCTTCCTTGTAGGAGTCCACGCCTTCTTCAAAATCAAGCCAGATGACCAGCTGATTATCGGGATACATCGAAAGAATTTCGCTCGTTACCCTTCCGAATTCTTCCCCGCTTTTTAAAGTAAGCGAAACGCTTGGGCGGTTATTTTCATCGAAACTCTGGGAAGCTCCATTTTCAGCGAGGTCGCCGCCGTCCATCATCAGATTGTCATTGGCGTCCCGGAAACTTAAATTCGCTTCGGTGGAAAGGATCTCCCTTGCCTTCGCCTGGTCGGTTACACCGGCAAGCTGGACGCGGATCCGGTTTTCGCCTTCTATCTGTATATTCGGCTCGCTTACCCCGAGAACATTGACACGGCGGTCAAGCGCTTCGACCGTACTGACCAATGTTTCCCGGTCAACCGGCTGTCCGTCCTTCGTCTTCACTTCATAGAGAACCTCAAACCCACCCTGCAAGTCAAGTCCAAGCTTGATATTCCCCAGTATATTCTGGGTTGTTAGGCCCATTGCGCCCCCGATCAAGAGTACAATCAGAAAGAACGCAACGATGCGACTCCGTTTTACCATTATGTATAAGTCCTCCTTAATCTGTTAGCAAAAGAATGTGAAGGTATCCTCCAGGCAGATGCAGCAGGCTGAATCTCCCCGGAAGTTAGCCTTTTTATTATGAATCAGTTTAAATTTACTGTCAATTTCATCTTTTACAATTAAAGGCAAACCGCCTATTTTAACAATTCCTTTAATTCATCTTCATCATCAAGAGCAAAGCTTCCAAGTTTAAAAGCCTCCACCGTGGCATGGTTCATGAATTCGCCGGGCTGGATTGCCATAATTTCGGCAACGATTTCGTACAGGCGGATTTCTTCCTTTTGCTTTTTCCACTTTTTTTGGACAAGGAAATCCCATAATTGCTGCTCGCTGACAGAGCCATAGCCGAGCATTTCGAATTCCTCCCTTTTGCTGTTCAATGCTGGAGTGACCTGGTCCCTGAATACTTGATAGCTATGCCCGCTCTCCATTTCAATCCGCCTCCCTGGCTTCCTGTTGATTTTGAAAAAACTTTAATCCTGTCATGCTTTGTCCACTCTTGTGCATATAGATTATTGTATCTGAATTTAGCTTGTTTGAGAAGGCGGGAGCAGGATGTCCAAATTTTTGAAAGGAACCATGATATTGCTGATAGCCGGCCTGGTAACCAGGATTCTCGGGTTCATCAACCGGATTGTCGTTGCAAGGTTCATCGGGGAAGAAGGCGTTGGCCTATATATGATGGCTGTCCCCACTTTTATCCTGGTTGTCACGATTACCCAGCTGGGTTTGCCAGTGGCCATTTCAAAACATGTGGCCGAGGCCGAGGCCAAGGGTGATTTTGCGAAAATAAAAAAAATACTCGTTGTCTCACTGGCGACTACCATCTCGCTATCCCTTATATTTACTCCGGCGCTATTCCTGCTGGCTCCCCAATTATCGCAAACTTTGTTTACGGACCAGCGGACTTTGCTTCCTT
The DNA here is from genome assembly GCF_001273925.1 of Bacillus sp. FJAT-27251. GTDB lineage: Bacteria > Bacillota > Bacilli > Bacillales > Cytobacillaceae > Mesobacillus_B. The sequence goes on from NZ_LIGG01000001.1 coordinate 4,792,490, forward strand.
TGCTCGCAATTGCCCCAGTGGTCCCCATCATTGCCGTTTCTTCCGTCTTGAGGGGGTATTTCCAGGGCAGGCAAAATATGAAGCCCGCTGCCGTATCGCAGGTGATCGAGCAGGTTGTGCGGATCACCCTGATAGCTGTGATGACAAAGACATTCCTGCCTTACGGGATTGAATACGCGGCGGCTGCCGCCATGGCTTCATCGGTCATCGGGGAACTCGTCTCCCTGCTTTATTTAATGACCGCTTTTAAAATCAAGAAAAAATTCCGGCTTCGAAAAGACTTTTTTCAATTTGTCCAATCCGGGAAAACAACCTTCGGGGAACTGATGAGCATCTCCCTGCCTACGATGGGCAGCAGGATGATCGGCTCGATATCATGGTTCTTCGAGCCAATTGTGGTGGCACACAGCCTCGCCCTGGCAGGTGTAGCCGTTGGTGCCGCAACAAAGCAGTATGGAGCTTTGACAGGTTTTGCGCTGCCGCTGCTCATGCTGCCATCGTTCATCACTTTTTCGCTTTCCACTTCCCTAGTGCCAGCCATCAGCGAAGCCAATTCCCATAAGAATTACCGGGTTATTGAACACTTGCTGCAGCAGTCGCTTCGCTTCTCACTTTTAACCGGCGGACTGGCCGTCATCGTCCTGTATGTGCTGGCCGAGCCTTTGATGCTCGTGATGTATGGAACTGACAGCGGAACAGGGTTCATCAAGCTGATGGCACCATTTTTCATTTTCTATTATTTTCAGGGGCCGCTTCAAGCCACCCTGCAGGCTCTGGATCTTGCCAGGGCTGCGATGATCAACAGCCTGGTCGGAAATGCCGCAAAAACAGCCGTGATCTTTTTGCTCGCAAGCCAGCCTGCCTTTGGCATTAACGGAGCCGCGCTCGGGCTTACGATGGGATTCGTGCTCGTCACCATCCTTCATTTTGCGACCGTCCTGAAGGCCGTCTCTTTCACCTTCCACCTTTTGGAATATGCCAAAACATTCCTTGTCATGGGACTCTCAGGCTGGATTGGCTTCCAAATTTGGGACAGCCTCGGTACCATCGGCGTCCTTCACATGCGCGTGCTGACAGCGGCTGTTTTGATTTCCATCACATACTGCCTGCTCGTGCTGCTGGCCGGTCTGGTAAAAAAAGAGGAGCTCGCAATGATTCCTGTCATTGGACGCCCTCTCTCCTCCCTCGCCTTTACCTGGTTCAAAACTTAGCCCATGAAACGAAAAGCACGCCAGTCCATTTGCCTGGCGTGTTATTTTTCATCTTTTATGTCGACAAAGAGCTTGCCGTTTTTATAGGAGCAATAGGATATTTCGTCATCATAGCTGTAGCCCTGTTTCTTCAGTTGGCCAGTCAGCCAGTCTTTCGTTTTACCAATAAGGATCAGGTTTTCTTCATTGATGGTGCCGTCAAGAATTAAAGGAAGCGAGAGCTTCTCCGATGCACTTTTTTTAAAAACAGACATTTTCCCCGATGACTCCAGGATGGCATACTCGACATCCGCTATATCCCCCACTCCTTCTTCCCGCAGCTGCAGAAGAAGGTCATCGAAATTATAGCGCTGCCTCCGCATCTCCCCTTCATCGATTTTACCGTTATTGATTACAATGCTGGGCTTGCCGTCAATAATGTCCCTGAAGCGTTTGCTCTTTAAGGAAACGAGAGCCAGGAGGAACTGGACGACGACCAGCAGGGCCATTGGCAACAAGGATTTGACCAGGGGATCGTTTATGTTTTCAATCGCCATTGCCGCAATTTCGGCAATCATGATAAATACAACCAGATCGAGCAGACTAAGTTCACCAATTTCCCTTTTTCCCATTACCCGGAAAATGATGATAATTATAATGTAAAGAAGCAAGGTTCGAAGGATTATGGCTCCGTATTCTTCCATCCAAATAATCTCCCTTCGCTGACTGCATTAAGATATAGACTTTGCAACTTGAGGAAAATTATAAGTGGCAAAGAAAGGAGAATTTTTAAGTCTATTTTCCGCTTTGGCGAATATGCTTGTACTAAACGATACCAGTCGGTTTTTGCTGGCGGGAAGGGGAGAAGACAATGGAATCAAGGGGTTTGGGTATTTCCGTAATCTACGGAGTCATTGCTATTTTCGTATTCGCCATCGTTAGCAGCCTTATTTTCTCAATTTTACTTACCTTTACATCATTACAGGAATCGTCCCTGCAATATGCAGTGACGACGGTGTCATTTATGTCACTGTTCGCCGGCGGCTTTATCACCGGAAAAAAAGGCAAAGAAAAAGGATGGTTCATCGGGACGGCCACAGGACTGATTTATTCGGCCATCATCTTTCTGTTTCAATATCTGGGACTTGACAGTCTGTTTTCCACAGAGCAGATCATCTACCATATCTGCTATATCATCACAGCCATGATGGGCGGCATCCTTGGAGTCAATATGTCTAGTTCAAGAACCTAAGAGCTCAGGCGCCTTCGGAACAATCTAAAAACGGATTGTTCCTGCGATGCTAATTCTTGGAAGCTTTTCCTTAATGCTCAGCCCCGACAAGCGCTGGAGGGCCAGTTGATGAAGTCGTTCTTTGACTTCAACAGCTGGACCGAAGCGACTCGCGCTGCTCAAAGCTACGCTTATCGCAAGATACTCAAGGAAGTAACCCAAGGATGAAAACTGGCTAGGCGCTGGAGCTGGGCAGTTATCGAAGTGTAAAAACTTATATTTTTTATCCATACAAAAAAAACAGGTGCACAGGGCACCTGTTTTTTCTGGTATTAATCCTGAACGACGTCGCGGATTGCGGCGCGGTCGTATGTAAGACGGCTTCCATCGCCGCACTTGATCACGACAGTCCCTTCGTCAAGTGCATCGACAAATCCATGAAGGCCTCCGATTGTTACCACACGGTCGCCTTTCTTAAGGTCACTCTGCATCTGCTGAACGGCCTTTTGCCTCTTCTGCTGCGGACGGATCAGCAAAAAGTAGAAAAGGACAAACATCAGCAAGAGCGGAAATACTGTACCTATCAAACCTTCCATTTATTCTCCTCCTTTCATTCATTCAAGCCAGCCTTATTAAAAATTCTTCGCATTTGGTTTGTTGAAGCCATAACGCTCAAAAAATTCTTCCCTGAAGTCGCCTAAACGGTCTTCCCTGATTGCTTGTCTGACTTGCTCCATCAATTGTAGCAGAAAATGCAGATTATGATAAGTCGTAAGTCGAATCCCGAATGTTTCATCGCATTTAATCAAATGGCGGATATAGGCGCGTGAATAATTGCGGCAAGTATAGCAGCTGCATTCCGGGTCAATCGGGCCAAAATCCTTCGCATACTGTGCATTTTTCACGACAAGGCGCCCCTGGCTCGTCATCAGTGTTCCATTGCGGGCAATCCTTGTAGGCAAAACGCAGTCAAACATATCAATACCGCGGATCGAACCGTCAATAAGGCTATCAGGAGATCCGACGCCCATAAGGTAACGCGGCTTATTGGCAGGAAGCAAAGGCGTTGTGAATTCAAGCGCCCTGTTCATGACATCCTTCGGTTCGCCGACAGACAGGCCGCCAACCGCATAGCCCGGGAAGTCCAGCGATACAAGGTCCTTCGCACTCTGCTTTCTCAGCTCCTCGTATTCCCCGCCCTGGACAATCCCGAACAGGCCCTGGTCTTCCGGACGCTTATGGGCTTTCAGGCAGCGCTCCGCCCATCTTGATGTTCTTTCAACTGATGCCTTCATGTATTCAAATGAGGCCGGATATGGAGGGCACTCATCAAATGCCATCATGATATCGGAGCCAAGGGCGTTCTGGATTTCCATCGCCTTTTCAGGAGATAGAAACAGCTTGTCCCCATTCAGGTGGTTGCGGAAATGGACTCCTTCTTCCTCGATCTTGCGGAACTGGCTCAGCGAAAATACCTGGAATCCGCCCGAATCGGTGAGGATGGCGCGGTCCCAGTTCATAAACTTATGAAGGCCGCCAGCTTCCCTGATCGTTTCATGTCCCGGGCGAAGCCATAGATGATAGGTATTGCTGAGAATGATTCCCGCCCCCATCTCCTTCAGTTCCTCCGGGGCCATTGTCTTGACAGTGGCAAGCGTCCCAACTGGCATGAATGCCGGTGTTTCAAAGGAACCGTGCGGAGTGTGCACCCTCCCCAGCCTTGCTCCTGTCTGTTTGCATGTCTTGATTAATTCGTAAGAGATAGCAGACAATTGTGTATGCTCCTTCCATGATATAAAGTCCTCTTTTAAACGGTGCGCCTTAGCTCCCGCCATAGCTGTCAGATGATCAGCATGGCATCGCCAAAGCTGAAGAAACGGTACCTTTCCTGTACGGCCGTATTATAGGCATGAAGGACATGCTCCCGTCCCGCAAGCGCGGAAACCAGCATGATCAATGTTGATTTCGGCAAATGGAAATTCGTGATCATCCCATCAATGCCCTTGAATTCATAGCCGGGATAGATGAAGATATCCGTCCAGCCTGTCGCTGCCGCAAATTCCCCATTATGGGCAGAAGCAATCGTCTCAAGGGTCCGGGTCGAGGTCGTGCCCACCGTAATGATCCGTCCGCCCTGCTCGCGGACTTCATTCAGCAGCCTTGCGGTCCCTTCGGACATGATATAAAACTCGGCATGCATTTCATGCTCCTCAATACTATCGGAACTGACAGGCCTGAACGTGCCAAGTCCGACATGAAGGGTGATGAAGGTGATATGGACACCTGCCTCCTTCAGCTCTTCCAGCAGCTCTTCGGTAAAATGGAGTCCGGCGGTTGGCGCAGCAGCTGAACCGCGCTCCCTGGCAAACACGGTCTGGTATCGCTCCTGGTCATCCAGCTGTTCCTTGATATACGGAGGCAGCGGCATTTCGCCAAGCTGTTCAAGAACTTCATAAAAAATGCCCTCATAGGAGAATTCGAGCACCCGGCCGCCATGGTCGGAAGAGCCTGTGCAAACGGCGGTAAGAAGGCCATCGCCAAAGACAAGCTTTGTTCCTTCCCTTACCCTTTTGGCAGGCTTGACAAGCGTTTCCCACTTGTCTCCTTCAAGCTGCTTCAAAAGGAGCACTTCAATCTTGGCCCCGGTGTCTTCCTTCATGCCGAAGAGCCTTGCAGGCAGCACGCGCGTGTCATTGAGGACAAGGCAATCGCCTGGGCGGAGATGGCTTTTGATATGTTTGAACACGTCATGCTGCAGCCCGCCGGTCTTTTTATCAAGCACCATCAGCCTGCTTTCCGACCTTTGTTCCAGCGGCACCTGGGCAATCAATTCCTCAGGCAAATGAAAATCAAATAAATCTACCTTCATGTTGTTTCTTCACCTATATTCATTTAGATTTCAACGAAAGCGTCCAATAAAGTAAAAAATCAGTGACAGCACAATGCTGACGACAATCGAGGTGACAATCGGGAAGTAGAATGTCGAGTTTCCCTTCTGGATGACAATGTCACCTGGCAGCTTTCCGAGTTTTAAAAATTGGATCAGGAATCCGGCAATAAAAATGATTGCCCCTAGGAACATTAACAGTTTTCCCATTCCTGTCATTCGGCAGGCACCTCCAATTGAAAATGCTCATATACCCGATGCGTCACCAGCCTGCCCCGCGGCGTCCGCTGGAGGAAGCCGATCTGCAATAGATAGGGCTCATATACATCTTCAATCGTCTGCGATTCCTCGCCAATGGTGGCCGCAATGGTTTCGAGGCCGACTGGGCCGCCGCGGAATTTTTCAATAATTCCCTTCAGCAGTTTATGGTCAATATGGTCAAGCCCCAGTCTGTCGACCTGCATCAGTTCCAGTGCTTCATCGGCCAATTGCGCTTCAATCGAGCCATTGCCCCTCACCTGGGCGAAATCCCTGACCCGCTTAAGCAGGCGGTTGGCAATCCTCGGGGTTCCGCGTGAACGGCGGGCGATTTCGGCTGCTGCGAAGGGATCAATCTCTGTATCAAGAAGCTCAGCGGTACGAAGGACGATTTCCCGCAGATGCTCTTCCTTATAGTACTCAAGCCTGCTGAGCACGCCAAAGCGGTCCCTCAGCGGCGCCGACAGGGAACCTGCCCTTGTTGTGGCGCCGACAAGGGTAAATGGCGGCAAATCGAGACGGACGGAACGTGCTGTCGGTCCTTTCCCAATGACAATATCGAGGCAGAAATCCTCCATTGCCGGGTAGAGCACTTCCTCAATCGACCTTGGCAGCCGGTGGATTTCATCGATGAACAGAACATCACCAGGCTCAAGCGCCGTGAGGATCGCGGCGAGGTCGCCGGGACGTTCGATCGCCGGACCGGATGTGGTGCGCAGATTGACGCCCATCTCATTGGCAATAATTGCGGCAAGCGTGGTCTTTCCCAGTCCGGGCGGCCCATAGAGAAGCACATGGTCCAAAGTTTCCTGCCTCATCCTCGCGGCCTCGATGAACACCTGGAGGTTTTCCTTCACTTTATCCTGCCCAATATACTGCTTTAATGTCTGCGGCCGCAAGCTTTGTTCAAAGGAAACTTCCTGCTCGCCCGCTTCCCCGGAGATGATTCTCTCTTCCATCATTCATCATCCTTTAAACTTCATATTTTCCGGTATATCGTATTCACTATCTTAATAGCTTCTGCAGTGCCTTTTTAATATATTGGTCGGTCGCAAGCTTTTCCTTTTTCAGCTCAGGCACCACCTTTTGGATTTCCCTTTCGGAGTAGCCCAGGGCTTTCAAGGCAAGCAAAGCTTCATCCAGATCGCTGCTCTGGCCGTCTTCCTCAGGCTGGAAGAGATTCGGGAAGAAATCAGGGACGATATTCTGAAGCTTGCCTTTCAGGTCAAGGATCATCTGTCTCGCCGTCTTCTTGCCGACACCGGGAAATTTGACCAGGAAGGCCTCATCTTCATTTTCAATCGCCTGTACTACCTGCTGAGGCTCTCCGGAAGCCAGGATGGCAAGCGCTCCTTTGGGCCCGATCCCCGTCACATTCAGGAGTTTCATAAACAATGTCTTTTCCTCGCGCGAACGGAAGCCATATAGTGCCATCACGTCTTCGCGAACATGGTGATAGGTAAAAACCTGAACTTCCTTGCCGATATCCTTTGAATAGGCAAATGGATTGGGGGCATTGATTTGAAAGCCAATGCCGCCGTTGTCGATGACTATGTATTCAGGACTGATAAAGTCCACTTTTCCTCTAATATACTCGTACAAATCCTTCTCTCCTCCATTTTGCTGTACCCACCATTTTATCACACTATGTCTCCAGGAACGAGGAAATTTGCAAGTCCAAGCACAAAAAAGCGAACATACAGTCGATTCAGCCGTTTTTTCCGGAACAGCAAAGAAGGGCCGGATTACCCGGCCCTGGCTACTTTTTTTGTTTTTCATCCCTTGTGTAAGATTTAAAGGTCTCCAGTACCTTCTCGTATTCATCTTTTGAGCGGATCGGGATTCCATTCCGCAGCTCCTGGCGTTTCCGGCTCTCCAGTTTGCCCACGTCTATTTGAAAAAAGGATTGGATGATATTCGATTCATCCGGCCGGCCGTTGAAGATGGTCAGCACACCATCACCGGAAAGGCCGAAATAGCCGTTTGCTTTCAACAATGGGGAGATGTCATCTACATGCTGTTTAAAAACAACCTGATTGTCTTCGAGACTTATCAGTTCCCAACCTTCGTACCGTGCCCAAAAATCACTAAGCGCCCAGACTTTTTCTTCCACTCTCTCTTCACTGACTTCGCCGTCAAGATAGACTCTCTCCAAAATGACCGTTAACTCCAGCGGACCTGCATCATCGTTTTTTCCGGGCTGCCCAGCTGCTGAAACTCCCCCGCCGTTTTGTAAGAATGCCAAGCCGATCATTCCAGCTATGCAAAGCGTCATGACAACAGACTTGATTCCCATTGCCGGTCACCTCACTCATTTAGGTTCATTTCTAGTTTGGCCAACTATTTTTATTTTATAATGCGAAAAGGGGGCGGAGATGGCTTTGGGGTATTTACTCCGGTGGTTCCTTCGATTCCTGTTCTCCCATAGCGCTGTTTACCGGGACTTAACTGGTTGTTCACATCTTGGACACAGGTTTTTCAATAAAATTGAATAATTGAAGCATAAATTCAAGTCTTTGATGCAATTCCCCCCATAATTGAAGCATAAATTCAAATCTTTGATGCAATCCATTATTGAAGTAGAATAAAAGAACCACAAAAAGGGAGGCAGCATAATTGAAACATGCTGTCTCCCCTCTTGTTGGGTGCTCTAATGGCCAGTTCAGCGTAATTTTAACAGAAAAGGATGAAAACTGGACCTTTTTCTAACCAAAATCGCCCCGGTTTTATTCTTGAGTGAGTTTTTTTACTTTTTCAATGAATCTTTTTCTGGCATTGAACTGGTTTACCGTCAGTTCGATCAGCGGGGCGGTCCGCGCCGGATTATAATAGGCCTTCAGCCTGATTATGCGATTCCATTCACGGAAAATATCAGCCGGATACATAAGTCCATATAAAAAAGCCTTATTGGACAAGCAGCCGGAAAACCCCTTCATCGCGGACAGGGATTCCAATGACCAATTCATAAAAGGCAGGATCCGGTTGGCATACTGCAGCAAGTCGCAGGTCTCAGGGCCAAGGGAGATCAGGTCGAAATCAATCAAACACAAGCGTCCTGTTTCATCCCTGAGGAAATTATGGTGGGCGACATCGCCATGGAGAATGACGGGTTCGGCAGCATAGAGCTGTCCCAGGTTTTCGGCCATTCCTTCAAGGGCCAGTTCAGACCAGTCCAGAATCTCCGCTGTCAGCTGCTTCTGGACAAAATAGTTTACAATCTTGGTGTTCCGCTTGAACCCTGCCGCCCTTTCCTGCCATTTTTGCCAAATATCCTGTTTGGGAACGGACAACCTGAACTCCGGGACAAGATCCCTTGTGGCCATATGGTATTTTGCCAGCAAGCCAAGGCCCTCCTCCCGCTCTGTTTGTGCCAGATAATTGAAGGGCTTGGAGCTGGGCGGAATATACTCCTGACAGCCGTAAAAAGCGTTCTCAAAAAATAGGGGTTGGTCCGAAAGCTTTAGAAAGGTGTAGCTTTCTGAAAAGCCTGCTTCTCTTAGAGCAGCTGTAAATACCTGCTGCTGCTGAAGCTTTTCTTCACTGGAATAGGCTTTTAGCATGAAGAAGGTATTTCCAGTGCGGAGCAGGAAAACACGGTCCCTGATTTTTGTCATTGTCTCAATCCGAACCGGCAGGGCGGATTGTAAATAGGAGAAGAGACGATCAGTAGAATCGTCCCTTCTCGGGTGAAATTTAATATTCATTGCTTTCGTCAGCGTCTTCTTCGCGCGGCATTCCGAATCCAGCCTGAGGGGCATATCCGCCATGCGGGCCGTATCCCATTTGAGGACCGTATCCGCCATACGGGCCATACCCCATCTGCGGGGCATATCCGCCATATGGGCCATATCCCATTTGCGGAGCGTATCCGCCTTGCGGACCATACCCCATTTGCGGGGCGAATCCGGCTTGTGGGCCATAGGCCATTTGCGGAGCATATCCGGCTTGCGGGCCATACCCCATTTGCGGAGCATATCCGGCTTGCGGGCCATACCCCATTTGCGGAGCATATCCGCCTTGCGAATAGCCCATTCCTGGGCCGCAGCCACAATCTCCTGGTCCCTGCATAGCTCCCTGTACCTGCGGCATCAGTGGCATTTGGGCGTCCATGGCCCCGCCCACTTGTGGCATATGCGGCATTTGGGCGTCCATCGCTCCTCCCACCTGCGGCATGTGCGGCATCTGGGCGTCCATGGCCCCGCCCACTTGTGGCATATGCGGCATCTGGGCATCCATCGCTCCTCCCACTTGCGGCATATGCGGCATTTGGGCGTCCATCGCTCCTCCCACCATCGGCATCATAGGCATCTGGGCGTCCATCGCTCCTCCCACCATCGGCATGCCTGTATGCTGGAAACCATAAGGTTCACACAGGCCTGAACCAGGCAGGATTGGCGAAATTGGTGTCGGAGGGCAAGGATATCCCATTGCCGGTGCTGTCTGAACTGGCATTGGGGCCGGCATGTTTGCCATGCCCATCACGTTTTGGTGGGGCATGTTTTCCACGCCCGCCTGATGAGGCATGTTTGCCATGCCCATTACATTTTGGTGGGGCATATTTGGCATCATAGGCATTTGCATATAGGACGATTCGAACATGGAGCTCTCTGTTGGCGCCCCATAAGGCATTGCCGCTCCCTGTACCTGCGGGTATGCCATTGGCTGCTGCTGCATACCCCCACCATGCATGCCTGGAGACATTGGGAAATAATGTGGATAAGGAATCATAGACTCTTGGAAACCTCCTTGTTGTATAGGCAGGAACGAGGATGACTCCCCCATGCCTTCTGTCATCTTGGCCGGCTGCTTTGGAAAGATGTTCGCCGGCTTAGGCGGCAGCTGTGGCTGTGCTGGAAACGGCATTTGCTGCTCCGGCAAAGCCATATTGGCCATATTTTGAACATAGTAGTTGTTCATATCGATTTCTGGAAGTATTTGCTGAGGCATTTTTGGAGTAAATGGCTTGATTGGCTGTTCCTTGTATACGCCTGCCGGCTGCTTTGGCGCTTCCATGGCTGGCAGCGGCATTTGCGTCTGTTTTGGCGCTTCCATAATTGGCTTTGGTGCTGGCATCTGTTTTGGAGCCGGCATCTGCTTTGGTGCCTCCATAATCGGCTTAGGCGCAGGCATCTGCATTGGAGCAGGCATTTGCTTTGGTGCAGGCATCTGCTTTGGCGCTTCCATAATCGGTTTCGGCATTGGTTTTGGCGCTGGCTTCGGCATTTCCATGATTGGTTTCGGAACCGGCTTTGGCATTGGCTTTGGTGCGGGTTTTGGCATTTCCATCTCCGGAAGCGGCGCTTGTTGTTCCGGCAGCGGCTTCTCTTTTACAAAAGGTTGCTCCTTGACGGGCATTTCTTTTTTGCTTCCCATATTGATCTTTGCCTGCGGTCCGCCAGTCATCGGTGCTTCCTTTTTTATATTTCCACCTGTGGTCGGAACTTTTATTTTCATGCCGGGCATAATCATATCTGGGTTGCTAAGCTGTGTATTCATCTTTTTCAGCTCTTCAAAATTAACCCCGTACTTTTTGGCGATCTTCCAGAGAGTATCCCCTTTCTGTACGATATGGATTTTCAATCTGATTTCCCTCCTATGGCATAAGTCCATATAGTGTATGTCGGTGTGGGCAAATTGCCATTAATTTTTTAAAACAAAGCTTGAAGGCCAGCCGGCAGCAGAATCTATCCCGCCGGCTAAATGGAAGCAACAGGATGACCACTCGGCACGACAAGTCATTCGCAGGGCAAACACCCAAAACCATTTTTCTCTAGCCATGTATATGTTCGGGAAATAAAAATTAAAGCTTTTCCAGCTAAAAAACTGTAATTGAACTGAAAAGGGGCCAGGCCGGAACTCTGCCGAAATAGAAAAAGCCATCCTGTTTTTGCAGGATGGCTCATTCCGAGTGCGTTCATTATGATTGTACCAGCATTCTGTTGAGGGCTTTCCTGGCATTTTCGGCTATGACACTGTCCACTTCAATCAGATTGTGGTCCTTGCCTTGCCTGATTTCTTCCAGGCACCAGACGAGATGCTGCAAATCAATGCGATTCATGGTCAGGCACGGGCACATATGCGGATTCAGGGAAATGATCTGTTTATCCGGATGCTGCTGGATAATCCGCTTCACCAGGTTCATTTCTGTTCCGATTGCCCAGGAAGAGCCTGGAGGCGAGGCGCTGATGGCATCAATGATATAGTTGGTCGAACCTGCCATATCCGATAACGCGACCACCTCGCGCCTGCATTCAGGATGTACAATGATTTTCATCCCGGGATATGCCTCGCGGACATGGGCAATGTTTTCCACTGTAAAATTTTCATGGACGGAACAATGCCCTTTCCATAAGATCACCTTCACTTTCTCAAGCGGGCCGCTGTATTCCAGCTCATTGGCAATCGGGTTCCACACAGCCATAGCCTCAAGCGGAATTCCGATATTATAAGCGGTGTTCCTGCCAAGATGCTGGTCAGGCAGGAACAGCAGCCTTTCTTTCTGTTCAAATGCCCATCGCACCATTTTTTCTGCATTGGATGAAGTGACCGTTGCTCCTCCATGCTCACCGACAAAGCTTTTAATGGCCGCGGTCGAATTAACATAGGTTAGCGGCAGAATACTCTCGCCGAACAGCTCCGTAAGCTTTGCCCACGCGCGCTCGGTCTGGTAGATGTCGGCCATGTCCGCCATGGAACAGCCTGCACGCATATCGGGCAAATACACTTTCTGATTTTTCATCGTTAAAATATCCGCGGTTTCGGCCATAAAATGAACTCCGCAAAACACAATATGCTCCGCCTCGCGGTTTTCCGCAGACAACTGCGCAAGCTTCAGTGAATCACCGGTCGCATCGGCAAATTGAATGACTTCATCCTTTTGATAATGATGCCCGGGAATAAAAAGTTTCCTGCCCAGTTTGATTTTGATGGACCTAACCCTGTCCTCCAGTTCCTCTGTTGACATGCTCCGGTATTTTTCCGGCAGCCCTTTTGTGTCGAGCATTTGCAGCAAATCCATCCCCATCTCCCCTTTTCCTAAAGATTCACTTTCACCGAGATATCCATCGCTTTGACACTGTGGGTCAAAAAGCCGAGCGAGATATAGTCGACTCCGGTATCGCGGAACGAAGCAAGAGTTTCCATGGTAATTCCGCCAGATGCTTCTGTTGCGATCCCTTCGGGCACAAGAGCGGCATACTCCCTAATCTGTTCGGGAGCGGTATTGTCAAACATGATGCAATCCACTTTCGCTGCGACAGCCTCAAGGACCTGTTCCTTTGTTTCTGTCTCCACTTCGATTTTTACCATGTGCCCCAGCTGGCTTCGAACCGCCTCAACCGCATTGGCTATACTTCCGGCAAAAGAAATATGATTGTCTTTGATCATCACGGCATCATACAGTCCATAGCGATGGTTAAAGCCGCCGCCGCAGCGGACTGCGTATTTCTCCATCATCCTCAGGCCGGGTGTCGTTTTCCGTGTGTCGCAAATTCTTGTATGGGAACTGCCCAACGCTTCAACTGCCTCCCTTGTTCTGGTCGCTATCCCGGACATTCTCTGCACCAGATTCAGGACAACCCGCTCGCCTCTCAGCAAATCCGCGGTCCGTCCGCTGACGACAGCCAATTTTTGTCCCTTTTCCACTTTGCCGCCATCAGAAATCAGCAGCTCAACCTCTGCATCAGGATCGAGCAGCCTGAAGCCTGTCCTGATGACCTCCTCCCCGCAAAAAATGCCGGAGTCCTTGGCGATAAACACAATCTCGCCTTTCCCGGCTGAGCCGAAAATCAGTTCACTTGTAACATCCCTTTCGCCGATATCTTCAAGAAAAAAAGATTCAAGTTGTAAGCGCAGCTTTAAGTGGTTCACCCATATCACCCTTTTTTATCATTCTTTTTTTCACGATTTGCTTTTTCAGCCATTTTTCATCTTCAGCAGGAAAATCAGCCCGGAAATGGCCGCCCCTGCTTTCTGTCCTCGCAAGAGCAGCATCCGTTACCAGCCAGGAAGCAATCAGCATAAATGCCCTGGTGATTTCTTCGGGAGTGCGGGAATCAAGCTTTTCATCAAGCCATTTTTCCACCTGGAAGGATTCAAGCCATTTTTTATGCATGTTCAAGGAATCACCATGACGGACAATGCCAGCCCGCTCCATCATCATCCGCTGCAGCTCCTCTTTTTCCGGAAGAGGCAGGGCTCCTGTTTTTTTATGTTCCACTAAAATTGCCTCATTGTCCGGCTCCAGCCTCTCAGGCGGAAGACTGTTGAAAAAATGAGCCAAACGTCGGCCAAAGACCAATCCTTCAAGCAGGGAATTGCTTGCCAGCCGGTTGGCGCCATGGACGCCGGTGCAAGATGCTTCCCCTATGGCATACAGGCCGGAGACAGTGGTCCTGCCAATATGGTCCGTTTTAATGCCGCCCATTAAAAAATGGCTTCCGGGAGCCACCGGGATTTTACCTTCTTCCAGGTCAATTCCTCCACCCCGGCATATTCCCGAGACGGTTGGAAACCTGGTTTCAAAATGGCTTATTGAAGAAATATCAAGATAGATAGGCTCCCCATTTTTGAGATAATCGTAGATGGTCTGGGAAACGATATGCCTTGGGGCCAAGTCGCCCATTGGATGGATATCCTCCATAATCCGTTTTCCCGCCCCTGTCACCAGCACGGCCCCTTCTCCGCGGACCGCTTCCGATACCAGTCCATGCGTTTTTCCATCCACATAAAGCAGCGTCGGGTGGAACTGGATAAACTCCATATCCGCCAGCTGGGCCCCCGCGATGTAAGCGAGTGCCAGCCCGTCACCGGTAACGGTATCGGCATTGGAAGTGTACCGGTACAGCTGGCCGCAGCCTCCGCTTGCAATCACCACATGGGAGCTTTTGTAAACCTGTATTTGCCCGTCAGGAGCCAGGGCTTTCACGCCAATGCATTCCTGCCTAGCATTCAGAAGCAGCTCATATACAAGAGTATCTTCCACTACCTGTACATTTTCGCGAAGCTGCGAAACCAGGAATTCAACCATCATTTTTCCGGTTGCATCGCCGCCTGCGTGGACGATCCTGTTGACGCTGTGCGCCCCTTCCCTTCCCAGCATCAGCTCCCCGTCTTTATCGGCGTCAAATTGGCAGCCTGAATCTTTCATTTCTTCTATAATGGCTGGAGCTTCCCTCGTCATTTCCAAAACAGCACGGGTGTCATTGTGCCTGCTTCCCGCTTCGACCGTATCGAGAAAATGTTTGTAAGGATCATCCTGCACAGCGATTGAAGCAGCCACTCCTCCCTGGGCCATATGGGAATTCCCGTTTTTCAAGGAAGACTTTGTGAGGACTATCACATTAATGTCATTTCGAAGTTTAACTGCCAGCTGCAGGGCGGCTATCCCGCTCCCGACAATCAGCACATCACTAGTTATCATCTTTTTCCAGCCTCCTGAACATACAGGTGTCTTGACACTTATATTTACATACATTTACACTAATGACAAGTATTTTTCTAGTTTAGGAGAAGAAGCCATGAAATATTTTGACTATGCAGCGGCCACTCCGCTTGACCAGGAAGCCGCCGAAATCTATGTCAAGGCGGCAACAGAATTCTATGGAAACACACAGAGCCTGCACGATACAGGTTCCGCTGCCGCCGCCCTGCTCGAGAATGCCCGCAAGACTTTGGCTTCCCTGCTTGGAGTGGATCCTGGGGGATTGTTTTTTACCTCGGGAGGCTCGGAAAGCAACTTTCTGCTCATCAGGGCGCTTCTGGCAGCAAGCCCGGGGAACGGCCGCCATATCGTCACCAGCATGGCTGAGCATTCTTCCGTTTTTAATGTCATGAAGATGCTCGAAAACCAAGGCTATGAGGTTAGCTTCCTGCCGTTTGAAGAGGATGGAAGAGTCGGCCTTCGGCAGGTAGAGGCTGCTTTGAGGGAGGACACAGTTCTTGTGACCATCCAGCATGGCAATTCCGAAATCGGCACGCTTCAGCCGGTAAAAGAAATCGGCCAGCTGTGCCGGCAAAGAGGCATTCTGTTTCACAGCGACTTTGTACAAACCTTCGGAAAGACGGAAATAACGGAGGCGGTATCCGCAGTGGACGCCTTTTCGCTTTCAGGCCACAAGTTTTATGGGCCAAAAGGTGTGGGTGCTGCCTGCCTGGATCCCCGGATTCCATGGAGGCCGCATATTGCCGGCACCACCCATGAGAAAGGCTTCAGGCCCGGGACTGTCAACCTCCCGGGCATCATAGCGATGACGGCAGCCGCGCAAAAGGCTGTTACAGCGCTTGCGGAGGAATCCTCCCATCTCAGGGAGCTGCGGAAGGTGTTCGCTGAGCATTTTAGCGATTTGCCCAATAAAGTGAAGATTCACGGCCTTGGCGAGGGCTTTCAGCTTCACGGAATTGTCGGAATGCAGATTCACGGCCTCGAAGGACAATGGATCATGCTCGAATGCAATCGGAAAGGATACAGCATATCGACAGGCTCGGCCTGCCATACCGATTTGCTTTCCCCGGCGAAAACGATGAGTGCGATGGGCATCGGCGGCAAAGCGGCCAAGGAGTTTTTCAGGGTATCCTTCGGACGCCAGACAACCATGGAAGACACGATTGGCCTTGCCCGGATTTTACGAGAAATCGCCCAGCAGCATTCGTCCTGATTAACTTCATGACCAGGTTATGATAAAATCTCTTAATAGAATGAGCCTTTGAAAGGAGGCAGCCATGAAAGAGAAAAAACTATTAGGGGAAGAACGGCGGACGATGCTGCTCGATTTGCTGAAGTCAAGCAGAGAGCCGCTGACAGGAAGCGAGCTGGCGGCAAAAGCCAATGTCAGCCGCCAGGTGATTGTCGGGGATATTACCTTGCTGAAGGCGAGGAATGAACCTATTCTTGCCACAAGCCAGGGATACCTGTACATGTCCTCCACGGGACCTGCCGCTCTGGCCGAACGGATCATCGCCTGCAGCCACGAGCCCGGAGATACCCAGGAGGAGCTCAACCTCCTTGTCGACCATGGGGTCACCGTCAGGGATGTCCGCATCGAACACCCTGTCTACGGCGATTTGACCGCTTCCATCATGGTATCCAACCGCCGGGAGGTCAAGCAATTCATGGAAAAAATCAAAACAACCAACGCCGGCTACCTTTCCGAACTGACAGAAGGAATCCACCTCCATACCATTTCCGCCCCATCGGAAAAAGTTCTCGACGAAGCGGAAGAGGCCATGAGGACGGCGCGGTTTTTGATTGAGCAATAAGGGAAATTTTTAGAGGCGTTGGTTGGATAGGATAGCTTGATTGTATTTGTGGAGGTTCCCGCCTGGTTGGCTTTGGTGGGTGGATTCATTTTTTGCATTGTGACCCATTTTTGGAGTTTGGGTCACATTGAACACTTCATTGTGACCGGATTGGACTCGATTCCCGGATTTGGG
>NZ_LIGG01000001.1:4810320-4857251 GCF_001273925.1 Bacillus sp. FJAT-27251
CACATTGAACCATCCCGAGCGTACATAACACCAACCCAAACAAAAAACCCGCACTCAAAACATTTGGAGTGCGGGTTTTACTTTACAGCTTATAGGACGGGTAGCTTCCGAGCACCTTCACCGAACAGCCGAGTGCTTCGAGTTCGGCTATTGCACCCGGAATCAGGACTTCATCCATGGCCATTTCAATATCAATGATGAAAAAGTAGTTTCCAAGCCCGGTTTTAGTTGGACGCGACTCGATCTTTGACAAGTTCAGGTTACGCCAGGAAAACGCKGACAGCACCTGGTGCAGGGCCCCTGTACGGTCCGAAGGAAGTGTAACGACAAGCGTGGTCTTAAAGCTATTTTCCTTCAACTCAGTCTTCAGCGGAGCGTTTTCGTCACGTGACACGACAATAAACCGGGTATGATTGTGATCATAATCGTGTATGTTCTCCCTGACGATGGTCAGTTCATATTCCAATGCGGCCAATCCATTTGCGATTGCCGCAATGTTCTGTTCCGGATGTTCCCTCACGTATTGGGCCGCCGCCGCTGTGGACGTCATCCTTTCGCTTCGGACTCCCTTCAGTTCGCGATGCAGGAACTTGTGGCATTGCGCCAGCGCGTGGGAGTGGCTCAATATCAGTTCTGTATTCAGCCAATTTTCCAAATTCTCGGGATGCACCATCAGATGCTGCTGAATCGGCGCGGTTGCTTCTCCAACAATAAAAAGCGGTACTTCATGGATCAAATAATCCAGCGTAATATTGACTGAACCTTCAAGCGCATTTTCAATTGGCACAAGAGCCAAGTCGACGGAGCCTTCAGCGGCAGAATCAATACATTCAGGAATGGTCACATATGGTACCGATTCTACTCCCTTAAAAAGATGGCGTACAGCCAAATCTGTAAACGTGGCCACTGGCCCCAAATATCCTATTTTCACCTTAACTCACTCCCTAGTATGTAAAACAGTGCGGAGCCTGCCCTCTAAATGGCAGGCTATCCGCACTTTTCTCTGTATTTCAGGCGCCGGAGCCCAGGACTTCGACTTTATCGACGAATTCCAGGCGCCGGAGCTTGGCGAGCAGTTCATCCATCTCCACCGTCATCTCGGAAACATTCAGGCTGAGCGTCACATTGGCCCTGCCCTGAAGCGGGATGGTCTGGTGGATGGTCAGAACATTGCAGCCGGAAGTCGCGACGATTCCCAGCAGCTGTGATAAAGTGCCGGAGCGGTCTTCCAGATGGAAAAACAGCGTGATGATCCGCTCCTTCACCACTGTGTGAAACGGAAAAACGGTGTCGCGGTATTTGTAAAACGCACTTCGGCTTAAATCGACGCGCTGGACCGCATCCCATACGGATTCCGCTTTCCCGCGGTCGATCATCTCTTTCGCATCGAGCGTTTTCTTCATTGCCTCCGGAAGCACATCTTCCCTGACAAGATAAAATTTCTTATCAAAATGGTTCTTCATTTCCCCACCCCGTGGTTATTCCACAAACTCGAATTCATATTTGAGGATCCTTACTGTATCCCCATCCTTCGCTCCTCTTTCCCTCAGTGCGTCATCAATGCCCATGCCGCGCATTTGCCGCGCAAACTTGCGTGTTGACTCTTCGCTGGCAAAATTCGTCATCTTGAACAGCTTCTCAATCGTTTCGCCGGCAATGACAAAAGTGCCATCCGGATCTCTTGTGATGGTGAATTTATCCTGGTCTTCTTCATGCTTGTACACCACGCGGTTGACACCCAATTCTTCTTCGACTTCCTC
The DNA here is from genome assembly GCF_001273925.1 of Bacillus sp. FJAT-27251. GTDB lineage: Bacteria > Bacillota > Bacilli > Bacillales > Cytobacillaceae > Mesobacillus_B. The sequence goes on from NZ_LIGG01000001.1 coordinate 4,812,081, forward strand.
ATAAAGCGGGAATTCAGGCGTCTTCTCGATAAGGTCGGCGATCGCAAACAGCAGGTCGCGCAGCCCTTCTCTTGTAAACGCGGAAATCGGGAATACAGGATGATCCTCTGTCAGCCTTTCTTTAAAAGCCTTCAGGTTTTCTTCCGCATCCGGCATGTCCATCTTGTTGGCCACGATGATTTGCGGCCGCTCGGAAAGCCTGAGATTGTACTCCCCAAGCTCCTTGTTGATGATGAGATAGTCCTCGAAAGGATCGCGTCCCTCGACAGCCGCCATGTCAATGACGTGGACGATGACTCTTGTCCGTTCAATATGCCTCAGGAACTGGTGTCCAAGGCCAACCCCGGAATGGGCGCCTTCAATCAGCCCCGGCAAATCGGCCATGACAAAGCTGCGGCCGTCTTCCGTCTCTACCATGCCAAGGTTCGGCACGATGGTTGTAAAATGGTACTCGGCAATTTTTGGCCTCGCTGCCGATACAACGGAAAGCAAAGTCGATTTCCCGACACTAGGGAAGCCGACAAGGCCTACATCGGCAAGCAGCTTCAATTCAAGGACAACATCGCGCTCCTGGCCTGGTTCCCCGTTTTCCGAAAGCTCCGGAGCCGGGTTGGCAGGAGTGGCAAAGCGGCTGTTTCCGCGGCCTCCGCGCCCGCCGCGGGCAATGACCGCCCGCTGGCCGTGCTCGGTCAGGTCGGCAATGACTTCTCCCGACCCGGCATCCGTCACTACGGTGCCAGGCGGAACTTTTACAACCATATCCTTTGCATTCTTCCCGTGCTGGTTCTTCGACATTCCGTGTTCTCCGCGCGGGGCCTTGAAGTGGCGCTGGTAGCGGAAATCCATCAGCGTCCGCAAACCTTCCTCCACCTCGAAGACAACATTGGCTCCCTTGCCGCCGTCACCGCCTGCCGGTCCTCCGTTCGGAACATATTTCTCGCGGCGGAAAGCAACCATTCCGTTACCGCCGTCGCCGCCTTTTACGTATATTTTTACCTGATCGACAAACATATGTTTAAATACCACCTGTCCTAAATTGTTTAGTATGCCATTTTTATTCCATTATTCCCCCTGGATTGGCATTGTAAAAACTTCAATTGAAAGCTCGTCTTCTGTTGCAGCCGCCACCTGGACAGTCATGGACGGAGCAGCAGCACGTTCCAAAAAGCTCATAAGGGAAGTATTGTCTGTTATTATCCCGCTAAAATCAAAAAAGAAACGGATCCCGTCTTCTCCCGGTTCAATTGTCACCGACAAATAGTTTTCCTGGAATTTTTCAATCGAGTCATCCAGGGCGTCGAACAGCCCTTCTGTCCATGACGCAAGCAGCTGATCATCTAGCAAATGAACATTCGGAGATTCGGTTACCTCATATTCAATCTGAAATGAATGGTTTTCCCAATTGCAGGTTAACAGTGATGAGGCGAATTGAGGGAGGTTTAGATTTGTCAGCTTCGTTTCCTGCCTGGCTTCGATAATAATTTCATCAATTATTTCCTTTACCCTGTCCACTTTGTCCAATGCCAGATTGCCTTTGATCAATTGAAGTTTGTTCAGCCAGTCATGGCGGGCATGGCGCAGAACGGACAGCGTGTCCCACTCTTTTTTCATAAAACGCTCCTAATCATCATCCTTTTTGTTAGTATAACAAAAAAGTTCCAAAAGGTAAGCAATATTAGGTTCAAAATGCAAGGCTTGGAAATAAAAAAGGGAAAAAGAAAACCCCAACCGTCTGGTCAGGGTTTCCTGAAGTATCTTAAGCTTCCTGTGCAGCTGGGTAGACACTTACTTGCTTCTTGTCGCGGCCAAGGCGCTCGAATTTTACAACGCCGTCAACTTTCGCGAAAAGAGTGTCGTCGCCACCTTTACCCACGTTCACACCTGGGTAAATCTTTGTTCCGCGCTGACGGTAAAGGATAGATCCGCCAGTTACGAATTGACCGTCCGCACGCTTAGCGCCAAGACGCTTCGCGATGGAGTCACGACCGTTCTTTGTAGAACCTACTCCCTTTTTGGATGCGAATAATTGAAGATCCAATTTCAATAACATTTATTCCACCTCCTGCTTTTTGAAGGTAATCTTTATGTGTTCTCGATAATTTTCCTCAATCGTCTGCAATGAGACAACCATTCCCTCGAAAAGAAGCTGAACTTTCTCATATGTGCTTTCCTGAATCTCTTCCGGAAGAGTACAGCGGAGAAAGCCGTCTTCATCATGATCGATTACGGGAGTGATGCCGGTTAGGGCATGCACGGCATTGATGGCACCGACAGAGACAGCGGATACGCCTGCACAGACAATATCCTGGCCCCGCTCGGCGAAAAATGCATGGCCGCTGATGGCAAACGAATGAATGGCACCGGATTTTGTACGATAAATCACAGCGTCTATCATCTTAAGCCGCCTTAGGCATTGATTGCTTCAATGACAACTTTTGTGTAAGGCTGACGATGACCTTGCTTTTTACGCTGGTTTTTCTTCGCCTTGTACTTGAAAACGACGATTTTCTTTTGACGGCCTTGCTTTTCTACCTTAGCGGTAACAGTAGCGCCTTCAACAACCGGGCTTCCTACCTTCACGTTATCGCCACCTACGAAAAGAACCTTGTCAAAAGTAACCGTTTCGCCTGCTTCAGCGTTAAGCTTTTCGATATAGATTGCTTGTCCCTGCTCTACACGAATTTGCTTGCCGCCTGTTTCAATAATTGCGTACATCCAAATGCACCTCCTCTTAGACTCAGACTCGCCATCCACAGGCGTTTGCCGAAGCAAAACTTACAACCTGTTCTGAGCGGTTGTAGCACGGGTGCGCTACAAACATAACATAAAAATACTACCACGCAGCCCCGTTTCTGTCAACGCCATACCCACAATTTTTTGCTTCACCACACTAAACGGTGAAACGGTGCCTGACCCCCGCCGCTTTAAAGCGGCGGGGGTCAGGCACCGTTTCGTGCATTAACGCAAGTCAGCCTAATCGAAGGTCGGCTTTGGCAGACAGGTCTGCCTTTGTGCCAAGCTGGCGGATGCTGTAGTCAGGCTTTGGTGCCGCCAATTCCGTGAAATAGATGTTCAGGCCAATGGCTTCCTCCATCCTTGCCAGATGAACCTGGCCCGGTCCGGCAAACACTTTCGCCACGTCTGTTGTGGCGGCAACCAGCACGGCTTCATAATCGGAAGCTCGGTATTCCCACAGCTCCCGTTCGAGCCGGAAAGCAATGGTTTCCGTGCTCAACACCCTTCCTGTCCCGCTGCAGACCCGGCAGCTTTCCGTTAAGGCCTCACCCAGCGACAGCTTCGTTTTTTTTCGTGTCAGCTGCAGGATTCCCAGCGAAGTGAAACCGGCAATCCTGGTCCGCCGCCCATCTCCGGAAAGGCTCTTTTCAAAAGCCGCGAGCACCGCCTCCCTGTCTGCCTCCTGCTTCATATCAATGAAATCAACGAGTATCATGCCGCCAAGGTCGCGCAGCTTCAGCTGGCGGGCAATTTCGGCCGCAGCCAGCTTGTTGGTTTTCAKGACGGTTTCACGCAAATCGGTTTTCCCGGAGAACTTTCCGGTGTTCACGTCGACAATCGTCAAGGCTTCTGCTTCATCAAAAATCAAATAGGCGCCAGTTTCAAGCCAGACAACCCGCTTCAACGCCCGCTCAATTTCCTTTTCAATACCGTACGCCGAAAAGATGCTTTCGGAGTGCTGATGGTATAAAAGGGAAAGGCCTTTCCCTCCGGCCAGCTCCTCCAGCCTTTTCTTCAGTGCCTGGTCATCAAGAATGACCTCGCCGCTTTTCATCTTCTCCAGTTCCGCTGCCAGCTCCTCATAGAAGAAATCCCGGGCCAACACAAGCCCCGGCTTCTTCATGCCCTTCGCCTTTGCCTCCAGCTCCCCATACAGCGCCCGCAGCCTTTCAAGCTGCGAGCGGAGGCTGCCCTCACTCCTGGAAGCGGCCGATGTCCGGATGATCAAGCCTTCTTCTTCCCTTTTAATCTCTGTTCCCAGCCCGCGCAGCTTCTGCCTGCTGTCAGGGTCGGCAATTTTCTTGGACACTGCCGTATACTTCCCGGCAGGCAGATAGATCAGGTCATCGCCCGGCAGTTCAATTAGCGCCGTCAGCTTAGCCCCTTTCGTTCCGGCTGCATCTTTTTCCACCTGGACAAGCAGCTTTTCTCCCTGATGCAGATAATKGGTTATGCTCCGATTGGCTTTTTCCTCTTTGGCCCTGCTGTCGAGGACAAAGGAAGGCAGCTTATCCCGAAACAGGAAACCGCTCTTCTCTTCGCCAAACTGGACAAAGGCCGCATTCATGCCCGGCACCACTTTCTCCACCGTACCAAGATACACATTGCCGACAAGCGACTGCTGTGATGGCTGTTCAATATATAGGCGTTCTGGCTTCCCATTTTTTAGAAGCGCAAACCGTTTTTCCCGTGTTGTATGTTGAATGATCAATCTGTTCAAGGCAAACTTCCCCGCTTTATAAAAGAAATAAGCAGGGACTTAATGATCCCCGCTTTCCTATTATCCTATTTTAACTGGAAAAATTGCAAATTAGTACGTGTATACAAGGTCGCCGATTTTCGCCTGCAAATGCTTTTCGGCAAAATAGGCATGAAGGAGTTCGTTTTCATCAAGGGCCGCTTCGGTTCCGTTCTTCCTTTTAACAATCACCTGATGCTTGCAGCCGCGCTGGAACTTTTCCAGCACGGAAGCGACTTCTTCCTCCTCTGAAACATTGATGTTTTTCAAAAGCCGGAACTCCCCATTGTTTCCGTAATATCTTTCCATTAAAAAGCGAAGAAACACGTAGCGGCGCTGTCTATATTCATAATGCAGCGTGAAAGCAAGGAAGCCGAGGATGACCAGCACATTCAGGGTGAACGGAGCAGCCACCAGGATGGCCAGGGCAAAAAATGCCAGCACTCCCCACGAAACCAGAATGGTCTTCACATGTGCCTCCGGAAAGGGTTTCTTCACGCTTAGCAGCAGAAAAACCAGCTTTCCGCCATCCAGCGGCCAGACTGGCAAAAGGTTGAACAACAGCACCATCAGGTTGAATTCATGAAATCGTACATGCCAATAGTCCGGCAGCACTCCAGCCTGGTACAGGGCGAAAGCCAAGCCAGCCAACCAAACATGCTGCAGCGGGCCGGCCGCGACCACAATGCTTTCTTCAAAGAGGGAACGATTCCCGTGTTCATCCATTTCTGCCACCCCGCCAAATGGCAGCAGCGAAATCTTCCTGATTCTCCACGAAAAAAAAGAAGCCGCTCCTGCATGCCCCATCTCATGGATAAAAATGATCAGCAGCAGGAGGGACAGTTCGACAAAGTGGGCGGTCGCCACCGCAATGCCAGCCACAGCCCACAGCAAAGGATGAATATGGACCTTCTTCAGAAGGCTGACGGCTTTATTCAAACCTGATCACTCCTATGGGATCTACAAAATCATCGCCTTTTTTTATGGCAAAATAGAAGGTTCCCTTCTCGCCGTCAGGGACAGCCGTCGCTTTGCCAACCTTGGCTCCAGCATCGATATACTCGTACACATTCACTTCAAAATCGCTTAGATTGCCGTACCAGGTTTCACTTTTATCGCCATGCTGGACGATGATCGTCTTGCCAAAGCCATCCTTTGTGCCGACAAAGGTGACAAGGCCTTCGTTCATCGCTTCCACCGAAGCATCCTTTCCGGTCTCAATCGTGATTTTCTGGCCATTATCGCCAAAATCCTCGAGGATCCTTCCGGACGCCGGCAAAGCATACTGCGTGCCATCATTGGTGGTGTTCTCCTGCGGCGCTTCAGGAGTTTTGACCGGCAAAAGCGCGAGCGGCTTGCCAAACTGTTTCTCATACCAATCCGAGACAGCCGCAAACTGGAACTCTGTTTCCATCGTCTTGGCTACAAACTGCTTTACGGGCTCTGTGCGTCCACCTTCACTGCGGAACACAATCGCGACAATCAGGACCAGACAGGCAGAAGCCAGGATCTTGAACAGGAAAATTTCCTTCTTAAACAATGGATGAACGCTGTCGCCCGGTCCTGCATCATAAGACGGCAGCCGTTCGTAGCCGTAAAGCTCTTCCGCATTCGGCAGCGTCCGGTCTCCACGCTCCCTTTCCCTTTTACGCTTGGCCATTCGTTTCCGGATATCATCAGCTCTTGTCCCCATGTTCCCCACCATTCCCTTTTGGACAGTTTGTACAAATGTATGAGGGAGGAGGGACAAGTATGACAGGAGTTTATTTAAGAGGAGGGTGCTTGTTGAGTGGAGATGGGTATTCGGACTTGATTCGGAATTTTTGTTGTAACGCTGTCCGAATATAGATGGTATTCGGATTCGATTCGGAATTTTTGTCGTCCCGTTGTCCGAATGTAGATGGTATTCGGACTCGTTGACGTTCTTTCGTTCGTCTCCTGTCCGAATGAGCCCTCCATTCGGACTCCATCTCCCTCTTTCCTTCTCCTCCTGTCCGAATGGGCCCTCCATTCGGACTCCATCTCGCCATTTCTTCGGAGAGATGTCCGAATCAAGCTCCCCCACCCTACAAGAAATCAGCAAATTAAAAAGCCCCGGATTCCCTCCAGGGCTGTGTGGTTAACGGACGCCAAAGAAACGCTTGATTTTGCTGAACATTCCTTTGTCTTGTGTATCCAGTTGCTGCAGGGGAACGGATTCGCCGAGGATGCGGCGGGCGATGTTCCGGTAGGCAATGGAAGCTTTGCTGTTTGGGTTCATGACAATCGGCTCGCCGTGGTTGGAAGCCCTGATGACTTCATCGTCATCGGCAACGATGCCGATCAGATCAATGGAAAGATGGGTCGTGATTTCATCCACATCGAGCATATCCCCGTTCTTCATCATGTGGCTGCGGATTCGGTTGATGACCAGCTTTGGCGACTCCACATGTTCTTCTTTTTCAATCAGCCCGATGATTCGGTCGGCGTCGCGCACTGCTGATACTTCCGGCGTGGTAACGACGATGGCCTTGTCTGCACCGGCAACGGCATTCTTGTATCCCTGCTCGATCCCGGCAGGGCAGTCGATAATGATATAATCGTAGTCTTGCTTCAGTTCATCCACCAGCTTTTTCATCTGCTCCGGCTCAACGGCGTTCTTGTCGGTCGTCTGCGCAGCAGGCAGAAGATAAAGCTTGTCATCGAAGCGCTTGTCTTTCACAAGGGCCTGATGGATCTTGCACCGCCCCTGGATGACATCCACAAGATCGTAGATGATGCGGTTTTCAAGGCCCATGACCACGTCAAGGTTCCGAAGCCCGATATCTGTATCAATTAGGCAGACTCTCTTGCCTTGCAGGGCCAAGGCGGTCCCAATATTGGCTGAAGTCGTCGTCTTGCCGACCCCGCCTTTTCCTGATGTTATAACGATTGCTTCTCCCACTCTAGCGGCCTCCTTCAAATCTTGCCAAATTAGGTCTTTTATTCATCAACACTTGCAATCTATCAACAATGATCTGGCTGTCGCCGGAAACATAGGCACATTCCATGATCCGTCCGTCCTCCTCGCTCTGGTCGGGCGAGCGGCTGATAAATTCGCTGATCCGCAGCTGCGAAGGCTTCATCACCGATGCTGCGATGACCGCCTCGGTATTGCCATTGCAGCCGGCGTGGGCAATGCCCTTAAGGGTGCCCATGATGAAGATATTGCCTCCTGCCTTGACCGTTCCGCCAGGGTTGACATCGCCAATCAGAAGCAAATCCCCCTCCACTTCGATAACCTGTCCGGAGCGGATGACGCGCGCCATGGAAACAACCTCATTCTCCGATTTCAGCTGCTGCGCTTCCTCCCTGGTGAGGACGTTCGTTTCAATTTCCTCGACAATCAGATTGCGCTTCTGCCGGATCAAATCTTTTAGTTCTTCCTGCTGCTTCGCATCAAGATAGCGGTTCCCCACCGTAACCTTTACGGTAAGCAGCTTATCCTCTTCCTGCACCCGGCTCGAGTTGGACAGCTTGCGGTCGAGTTCTTTTTTTAGTTCATCGAACGAGCAAGTATCATCGAGATGGAGCGTCAGTCCGTCTTTAGTCCCTTTTATTGTCACATTTTGCGTTTTATTCATACAGGATGTTCACCTCAACTGTAAAAGAAATTCGACATATGCCACGCAAATTCCTTTTTTTAATGGCGGAGGAATGATTTTTTTCCACTCTCCTCCGCCCTGGCTGTATCAGTCATTCCGCAGCGAATCGGCAAATTTCTCAAATTGCCGCTTGAATGGATAGGCAAAAAGCAGGATAAAGCTAAAATTCAATATCAAGGTTGGAATCAGCCGTATTTTGGCAAAGCTTGAAAAATCCATATTGGCAATATGGATTAACAGATTCATCAGATAGACACCCGATTCGAGCAAGGCTACACAGATGATGGCAACGACCGAGACAACAACAATATTGGTGTCGACCAATCTCATGATATTCCAAAAGATGTAGACAGCCAGAGGGAACATAAACAAATAGATTCCGATGATTTCGGTGTAGACCATATCAAACATCAGCCCAAAAATGAAGCCATACACGATGCCGTGCTTCATGCTGCCATAAATAGACAGGAAAAGCAGTGCTATAATCAAAAAACGGGGCACGAAAATATAGTCGCCGTTGAACCAATCTGCTGGCCAGAGCTGGGCAAACAGGCCCTCGAACACGAACAGGAAAGCCAAAAGAAGGGGGACTAGATAACGCTTCACAAGTTTTCCCCCTCAGCTTCTTCATTGTTTTCAGATTCTGCAGGCATGGTCATGCCTCTTGTAAGGATCATGACATGCTCGATATTGTAAAGGTCGGCTTCAGGCTTCACATAGGCCGTCTGGTTCAGGCCAAATTCATCCGGCACAACTTCATGGACCTTGCCGATCGGCACGTCCGCAGGGAAGACGCCTCCGAGACCCGAAGTAATCACATTTTCCCCTTCTTTTATTTCCGCATCAATCGGGAGGCCTTTAAGCAAAAGCCATTCATTTTCCTTGTCATAGCCCTCGATTGTTCCATACAGCGGTTTTTCTTTGCCTTGAACCGCAGCGGAAATCCGGTTGGTAGGGTCAAGGGCGCTTAGCAGCTGCACCGTTGAAGTGAATGGGGTCGTACTTTTCACTTTCCCGATGAGGCCCCTTGAAGTCATCACGGCCATATTCTTTTCGACGCCGTGTGATTTCCCCTTATTGATGATGATCATTTCATGCCAGAGCCGGTCGGGGCTGCGGGAAATGATCGTAGCCTGCATCGGCTCGTAATCACCAAGGGATCCCTCAATTTCGAGAATTTCCTTCAGTTCGGCATTTTCCCTTTCCAGCGAGTAAAGCTTTGCCTCAGTCCTGGCGATATCGTCCAAATGTTTCTTCAACTCTTTGTTTTCTTCGTATGTATTTTGCAAGTCTTTGAGGCTTTCAAAAAAGCCGGCAACATAATGGGCCGGCCGGGAAACCATGGATTGAACCAAGCCTGTTGTGTCTTTCACAAACTGCTCGGGCCAGGTCAACTCTTCCCGGTCCCTGAGTGAGAACCCAATCAATGCCACGAGGATAATAATGCTGACAAGCAAAATAATCAGGCGTTTATTAAGGAAAAACTGTGGCATGATTATTTTACACCTCTTATATTGAAAAGTTTAATGAAGATTTCATTCTTTACCCTAAAATCACAAGGCAAATTCCTTCAAAGGACTGGAATTTGCCTTGGCCGGGTTGATAACATGCAGATTAGCGGGATTCTTTTGCCTTTGTCTTAAACAGGTCGATATGCTCAAGGGCTTTTCCGGTGCCTATGGCCACGCAGTCAAGCGGATCTTCGGCAATCAGGACAGGCATTTTTGTTTCTTCGGCAATCACCTTGTCAAGGTTGCGCAGCAAAGCTCCGCCTCCTGTAAGCACAATGCCTCGGTCCATAATGTCAGCCGCCAGCTCAGGCGGTGTGTTTTCAAGCGTCAATTTAACCGCGTCGACAATCGCGTACACCGTATCATGAAGGGCGCCTGAAATCTCCTCTGCGGTAATTTCAATTGTTTTTGGCAGTCCGGTCAGCAAGTCGCGTCCGCGGATTTCCATATTCTCAATGCCTTCAGGGTTTCCAGCGGCACCGATTTCCATCTTGATCGCTTCCGCTGTACGCTCCCCGATCATAAGATTGTAATTTTTACGGATATAGTTGATGATGGCATCATCCATGTCGTCACCGGCAATGCGGATGGACTGGGATGTCACAATACCGCCAAGGGAAATGATTGCCACTTCCGTTGTTCCGCCGCCAATGTCGACAACCATGCTTCCGGTTGGCTCCCAAACTGGCAGGTTGGCGCCAATCGCAGCTGCAAACGGCTCTTCAATCGTAAAAGCGTCACGGGCGCCGGCCTGGCGAGTCGCATCGATGACCGCACGCTCTTCAACCGCCGTGATGCCGGATGGCACGCATACCATGACATACGGCTTGCCGGAGAACAAGCCTTTGTTCTTTGTCGCTTGCTTAATATAATACTTCATCATCGTTTCGGTTGTTTCATAGTCGGCAATCACGCCGTCCTTCATCGGACGGAGCGCCACAACATTCCCCGGAGTACGGCCGATCATGTTCTTGGCGTCATTTCCGACAGCGACAATCGATTTTGTGTCGGTCTGGAAAGCCACAACAGAGGGCTCCCTCAGAACGATTCCTTTTCCTTTTACAAAAATAAGCGTGTTTGCAGTCCCCAAGTCAATTCCCAGGTCTCTTGTCCCAATTCCTAGCATGGTTGTATCTCCCTTTCTTAAACAAAAAATGCTTTATAAACGGTATCTATGTTCAGCGGTGTCTATTATTATGCTGGCTGGTCCTGCAGATGCCTAGTCCGCAAAAACCGTAAGATATATTATATCCTAACAGCAACCAAAATCCTAGTATCAAACATAGCCTTTTTCCTTCAAGCTTACATATTTATTATCGCCGATGATCAGGTGGTCCAGCAAATCGATGCCTATCATTTTTCCGCATTCAACGAGCCTCCTGGTCACTTCGATGTCTTCCCGGCTTGGCGAAGCATCTCCGGAAGGATGGTTATGTGCGCAAATGATGGAAGCGGCCGAGCGGCGGATTGCTTCCTTATACACCTCCCTCGGATGCACGATGCTTGCGTTGAGGCTGCCGATAAAAATGGTCTGGCGATGGATGATCTGATTTTTGGTGTTGAGGTAGAGGCAGACAAAATGCTCCTGTGACAGGAACCTCATGTCATTCATCAGGTAATTCGCTCCATCTTCGGGAGAGCGAATCACATAGCGGTCATCATGTGTGTGCCCGGCAAGCCTTCTGCCGATTTCCACCGCTGCTAGCAGATGGATAGCCTTTGCCTTGCCGATCCCTTTTATCGCCGTCAGCTCTTCAAGAGTGGCATCCTTTAAAAGCCGGAGCCCCTCGAATTCGGCCAGCAGACGGTTGGCAAGCTGGAGCACTGATTCCTCCCTTGTGCCAGTGCCAAGGATGAGAGCGAGCAATTCATGGTTGGACAAACTTTGCGGACCGTTCTGAATGAACCGTTCCCGCGGCCGCTCGTTTTGCGGATAATCTTTTATCATAATTGAACTGTTTGGCAAGTCATTTCCTCCTATTTCTGTGCAGAAGGGAGCCTTCTATAGAAGAAACATGCGTAATCAATACGGAAGAACATAGCCAATATTCTTCAGTTCCCGCACCGTCCTTGAAACAGGAAGGCCGACCACTGTAAAATAATCGCCTGAAATTTTTCGGACGAGAAAGCTGCCAAATCCCTGGATTCCGTAACCCCCCGCCTTGTCAAACGGTTCTCCGCTTTGGATGTAGGTCTGGATTTCTTCATGGGATAGCTCCCAGAATGTCACATCCGTTTTTTCATAAAATAGCTTTTCATTGTCAGGAGCGATGATGTCTACACCTGTGTAGACAGCATGCGTCTTTCCGGAAAGCCTGTTCAGCATGCCATACGCTTCTTCGCTGTTTTCCGGCTTGCCGAGGATATCACCGTCCAGGACGACAACCGTATCGGAGCCGATCACAAAAGCATCAGGATGCTTTTCGGCCACAAATCGGGCTTTGCGTGCTGCCAATTCCATAACGGCCTCGGAAGGCGACAAATCGGGGCTGAAGCTTTCGTCTACATTGCTGCTGGAAATTTCAAACTGCAAGTGGAGATTTTCAAGAAGTTCTTTTCGTCGTGGAGAGGATGAGGCTAAAATAAGCTGCTGCATAGAATCACCTTTCATACATTTTGCTTTTTAGGGAGATACAGATTTATCGTAACAGAGTTCCTGCCATCCCACAATCATTAGCAGAGTCTGTGTGACAAAAAACTTCAGGGCCTGTCGAACCTTACGACAGACCCTGTTATTTTGTTGTATTTCCCAGAAAATATTCATGATAGGAAAGAAGACTCATTTCCGATTTTCGCGTTAATTCCCAAGCGACTGCCAGGATGCGAGGAAAGCGAGGTTCTCCTTTTGAAGCTTGCTTCTATCATTTTCCGATTTGGAAGTTTGGTAGGCTATAAAGGCGGAAGCTCCTTGCTCAAGGTGCTTTTTCACCGCGAGGACATCCTTATTATTGATGTTTTTTTCTTGTGCAGCTTGCAGAAGTTCGAGCTGATCTTCCGCTTTTTTGATAGCATCGGCATCTCCTGTACTGCTTACAAGTGTCTGAAATAGCTCGGGTGCGAGCTTCACAACTTCGCTTTCTTCCTTGGAAAGCTTGTCAATGGTACCTGGAGGAATCTCATGCGCACGGGAATACACTTCGGCTCCCCTGCTTTGCAGTTCGCTGCCGGTCGCTTTCGCTTCATCAAGCGATCCCGCTGCCGCCAAAAGGACGGCGTACTTGCCATTGGACGGCACACTTACCGCATTAAACCCTTTTCCTTCCAAATCCTTGACCGCCGCCTGAGCTAACTCCTGTGTAGAATAAACGCCGCCCTGGACAATGAATGCCGAAATCGCTGGCAGCTCCACACTTGCGGTACCTGTTCCTGATGGTGGTTTGGCCGTCTGGGCCGGCTGCTTTACGACAGGAGCAGCTTCCTGTTCAGGGCCTAATTTTACCGTATTTAAAACAATCAGGCCAAAGCCCACTCCAAGAACGACTGCGACGAGAACCGTCATGACAACCCGCGGGAGCACACCATTGAACTTGCCGCCCTTATTGATGGCAGGCAGGCGGACGCCTGTTTGCTTAGGCTTTTTCGGCGCCTTGGAGACAGGGTATTGGCTGGCTTCTTCCTTTTCTGAAGGCTCGGGCAAAATCCACTCAAAGACCTCTTCGGCAGGTTCCTTGCTTGCAGCCAGTTCGTTCCAGCTTGTTATTTTAGGCTTCGAAACTTCCTCTTCATGGCTTTTGGCGTTTTTATCCTGGTCGGCCTGGTCCTTTTTGTACGGGCGATCCTTGCCGTTGATTTTGATCGTAATACTTCTTTGCTTGTCCAAATGTAGTCCCCCCTAAGTCGGCGCATAAATTTGTTTCATCCTATCATATGCGCAAAAAAAAAGAACAAGACTTTTGTCGTCTTGTCCGGGAAGGATTTCGTCAAATTTTTTAATAGAAAAGGAGAAGGCCCCGTATAGCGACGTATGGACTGGAGCACGCCGACCGAGATAAAGGAAACACGAAGAGCGATAGCGATTCGATGTTGACTTATAGTAGGGAGGCGGGCGAAGTACACTAGTCGCTGGCGCCTGGAGCTGGACAACACAATAATACCTTAATCTGCCAGAGATTCTTTCGTCAAATCTGCTGAGGTAGCGAATGGGTTAACCTTATTTCCTGGAGCCGGCACTTCTAGCTCAGGCAGCTCGTCCTGAAGGTCTTCCAGCTTAGGCATATAAAAGGCGGCAAGCGTCAAAGAGTAGGACATTTCTTCCTTCTCTGTATCCAGGCTGGTCAGTTCGGCACCGCCGGAAAAGGCGACACTTTCAATGACAACCCTGCGATTCAGGCTCTCAAGCGCTTCGAGAAATTTCATCAGCTCGTTATAGCCAGGTGATTTAACAGCAATGGACACATTCAGCTTTTTAATCCCTTCCGGAAGAGGAACAGGCTCAGGCTGTTCTGCGTCTCCGGCTGCTTCTGCACCTTCTGTACCTTCAGCTCCCGCAGCCGTTTCAGTTGCTGCTTCACTCTCGGCCGCCGGCTCTCCGCCTTCTGCAGCTCCCTCGGCATTTTCATCCGTCCTCGGTGTAACCTCTCCCTCAGAAAAGCCCATGCTCGTAATAAAGCTGTCAGATACGACTTCGGCTTTATTCAAGTCGAGGATTAACTGTTCTAACTGCTGCTTGACCGGAACCTTTTTCTGCAATTCTGCCACACTCTCAGCAGACGGAGCGCTTACTCCTGCTACTTTTGTCTGGATTGCGGCAAGCAAGTCCTCCTCCGTCTTCAGCTGAACCTCTTTATTGCCAAGCTCGTTTTTTTTCGGACTTAAATATAAATAGTAGCCTCCTAGAAACATCAACCCTACTAAAATAACTGCAGACAGAAGAATCATCAGTTCCTTTTTTTCCAGTTTCAGGCTCATGATGGATTTCCTCCTTCAGAAGAGGCTACAGAACTTTTTTCCTTTTGCTGGCCATTGATATACTCGCGGTGCAGCTGCAGCTGGTAGGTACCGATATAGCGGGGCAGCAATTCCTTGTTTTTTTCTTCTACTGCCTTGCGAGTTTCTTCTGCATCCTTTTCAGCTACTTCGCTTTCAGTCTGATCATCCGAGTTTGATTCTTCACTATTTTCATCCTCAGTAGGTTGTGCATCGGTTTCTTTAGCTGGGGTTTCAGAGTTTTTCTCTGTCCCTTCTTCACCATCTGTTCCGCCAGAGGCAGTTTCAAGTTCGGCAGATGCAACCGAGCCCAGTGTGACCTCGGAGAACCACTCGGAGTTCAAGAGCGTTTTCAAATAGTAGGCAGCATCACGGCTTGTATCAAATTGAACCGTCAGGCTCACAGTCCCTGTTTCACTATAAGAGATATTTTGGATGAAGCCGCGCTTCGGCAAAAGACTTGTCACATGTTTAATGACAGGAACTGTTTTGAGCGGATCCTCACTGGCCCAATTGACGGCCGATTCCAGGACAGCGACCGAGTTTGAAGTCTGCACGGCCAGCACCTTTTCCTGCTCAATCTCCGCCAGCTGCTGCGTTGTGGTAATTTGCTCATCAAGAGAAGCTATTTGCTGGTTATAACTTTTCCCCTGCCAAAGCAGAAAAAATCCTGCCAGCGAAACCAACAGGAGGGCAGCCAGAAGAATGATGATGATCTTTATGTTTTTCTGTTCTTTTTTTGGCAGCAGGTTAATATCAACGAGCATAGCTTACACCTCTTTTAACGCAAGTCCCAAAGCTAGATGATGCGAGGCTGGCAATGGTCTGTTTTTTTCTGTGTTCAGGGAGCTGGAATCAAGCAGTTCAACGGGTATTTCGAAACGCTTCTCCAATTCTTTCAAAATGCTGTTCAGCATAGGATGGTCCCCGGTCAGGAGGATTTTCGACAGTTCATTTTTCCCCTGGTTCAGGGAAAACTGATAAAAGTCGATCATCATATTGATTTCTTTCGTCMCCTCATCAAACTGTCCCGCCAGCTCTTCGATATCGCCTTTATAGGTCAGCTGCTGAAAGCCTGTACGCGCCACATGCGTATCCCATTGCTTATGGTCAAAAGGGATTTGGTGGTGGCGTGTGAACAAGGGCATCTTGTTTTCAAAAATGCTCATGTTGACAAGGTCCAAATCGAACTGGATGATTAGCAGGTTTTCATCAGTATTCTCTGTCAGATGGTGATACAGGCGGTAAAGCGCAAGCGAGGACACATCAGCTGCTTCAGGKTTCAGCTTCACGCCCGAGAAAAGATCCGCATAGGTCATGACATGCTCCCGATGAGCGGCAAATAGCAGGATTTCGCGTCTTTCTCCTTCTTGCGGCAAAACAACATAATCGAAAACCGGGTCTTCAAAAGGCAGATGGACGCTTTCGCCAATCTCCAAATAAAGATAGCCTTCAATTTCATCTATATGGACATCGGCAGGAATCGGCACCTTACGGACGGTCACAAACGGATCCGGCACAAGATAGCGGACTCTGCGTCGCTTTATTTTCCAAACATCAATGCATTCGTCAAGAATAATCGAAAGCGTATTTGTATCAATAATTTTCCCTTCACTTACAATCCCAGGCGGCAGATACCGTTCCCCCCATTTCAGGGGCCGCTTATTTTCCGAATTTTTCAATTCGATATAGCGGATAGAGTGATCATTGATGATAATCTCAACCGGCCTGGGCTTGAATTTCAAGAGGGCTGATGCCATTGGTGTACCCCCTTCATAGACTGAAGAAATTTAGATAAAACGTAATGATAGAGTTTCCAAAATAATAGGCTATAAGAGTTCCGGCTGCGATAAACGGCCCAAACGGAATTGGCTTGCCACGTTTAACAATTCGAAGTGCCATGCCGATAAGTCCTACGACAGCTCCCAGCAAGGTGGCCAGGAAAAAGGACAGAAGCACTGTTTTAGTGCCAACAACAAAACCGATTACAGCAAACAGCTTGATATCTCCGCCGCCCATGCCGCCCTTGCTTATAAGAGCAATCAAAAGCAGCAGACCAAAGCCGATGGCTGCTCCAATGAGCGAATCATACCAAGGCGTAAGAGGAACAATGATTCGTTCCAATAAAAAAATCCCTGCAAAAAACAACAGCACTTTATCAGGGATGATCATATAGGCGAGATCGGATACTAGAATAATTATAAATAAAGAAATCAGTGTCAGTGCAACGATGAGTTCGCCATTCCAGCCAACCAACAGCGGTGCTGTCGCAAACAGAACACCTGTCAAAAACTCAACACTTGGATAAAGCGGAGAAATCCGCGACCCACAGCCGCGGCATTTCCCCTTTTGAATGAAATACGATAAAACCGGAATCAGTTCCCAGGCTCTCAGGTTATGCCCGCATGTTGGACAGTGAGAGCCGGGGAAGACGATTGATTTTTCTGCTGGGACTCGGAGGCCTACTACGTTGTAGAAGGAGCCGAGAATTGTTCCATACAAGAAGATTACAGACCCTATTATATAACCCATTGTTTTGTTTTATTTTTATAGGCCATCAATGCCTGATAATAAAGTTTTATCAAAAACTACCTTCATTTTTCCCTTCACACCTGTCCCACTAATGGCTAAACCGCCTGATTCTTTAGTTACTGTATAAGCAACTGCATCCGTACCAGTAAATGTTGAAACACCTTCAAGATAGTCTGTCTCTAAATCTGCACTAGTAACACCTGCGGTAGGAATTTCATTGCCGTTGGCTTCATATAATTTAGCTGCATTTAAAATTAATTTTGCATCTGCTTTAATAGCATCTTCCCTTGATTTATCCATTACACTATTTATACTTGGTATTGCTATTGCCGCTATAATCCCCAAAATAACAATAACAGCCAAAAGCTCGATCAGTGTCAAACCACGCTGGTCCTTAAGACGTTTTTTAATGCTTTGCAACATTTCTTTCTCTCCCTTTTTAAAATGTATTTTAGTCGTTCAATATATTGAACTTCTGATTCTATTATACTATGAGAATAGTAGGTAAAAAAGATAAATTTTACAATATTCAACAATTTTTTACTGAATATGATTGAACATATCGAACATCGGGACCATAATCGCCAAAACAATGACGCCAACGATCCCCGCGAGGAAAACGATCATTAAAGGCTCTATTAATGACTTGATTCTCTCCGTGCTATTATCGACCTCTTTTTCATAGAATTCAGCGATTTTTGATAACATTGCGTCCAAAGACCCAGTTTCTTCACCAATGGAAATCATTTGCGTTGTCAAGGGCGGAAAGGCCCAGTGTTCTTTCATCGGCCCTGTCAACGAACGGCCGCGCGCCAGGTCATCCCTGGAAGCGCGAATCACGCGTGAAATGACATCATTTTCTACGACGCTTTCTACAATACCTAGCGCCTGCAAAATCGGCACACCAGAAGAAAACAGCGAACTGAGTGTCCGAGTCATCCTTGCCAGCGCAGCTTTTTGCAGCATTTTCCCAAAAATCGGAATGCGAAGCTTAATTAAATCCATATAGTATCTGGTTGTCTTGTTATCATTTAAAACTTTAAGGGTGACAGCTAATCCAACCGCCAATATAATGAGGAGCCACCAATACCTTTGAGTAAACTCACTGGCATTTAACACAAATTGCGTAATCGCCGGCAGATCAGCTCCAAAATCGGCAAACATGCTCACGAATGTCGGAACAACCGACACAAGCAAAAAGATGACAACCGCAACCGCAATAATGCCGACTACCACCGGATACGCCAGCGCCGACTTAATCTTCTGCCTCGTATTATGCTGCTTCTCAAAGTGCTCCGCGAGTCGCTCCAGTGTTTCTTCCATATTGCCGCCGGCCTCTCCGGCACGAACCATATTGATAAACATCGGCTCAAAAATCTTTTTATGCTTTTCGGCGGCATTGGAATAGGGATGCCCCTGGCGCAGTTCACTCTCGATATCTCTCAAAGCTGCCGCGAGTTTCTTACTGTCCGTCTGCATGGCCAGGATATTTGTTGCATCTACAATCGTTACCCCAGCCTTAATCAAGGTGGCAAACTGGCGTAAATAGATGACAATATCCTGAAGCTTGACCGGGTTTCCGATATCGAGGTCCTTGGTCATCATTGTTTCCGGGATTTCTTTTATTTCTACTACCCGGATCCCGTCTCCGCGCAGCTTCTCCATTGCTTCCCGCTTCGAAGCGGCATTGAGGGTGCCGGATTTCTTCCCCTTCTTATCACGGCCTGTATATTTAAACCGTGCCATTTTAGCTCACCTGCTCGTTCAGGAATGGAGCTGCGGCTTCTTTGGAAATCACCCCGGATTGCACCAATTCTTTGATGCTTGTCTCTAGTGTGTGCATGCCTTGAGCTCTGGAAGTCTGGATGACGGTTTCAATCTGGTGGATTTTATCATTCCGGATCAGGTTGGCGATGGCAGCATTATTGATCATGATTTCTGTTGCCGCCCGGCGTCCGGAATTATCGATTGTTTTGAACAAGCGCTGTGAAATGATGGCCAGAAGAACACCGGCAAGCTGCGTCCTGACCTGCGGCTGCTGCGCCGGGTCAAATACATCGATAATCCTTTCCACTGATGCTGGAGCGCTTTGCGTATGAAGCGTCCCAAATACAAGGTGACCCGTTTCCGCGGCCGTGATTGCCGTTTGAATCGTTTCCAAGTCACGCATCTCCCCGACAAGGATGGCGTCCGGGTCCTGACGTAGCGCAGCGCGCAATGCGTTCGCGAAGCTTTTTGTATCAGCGCCAATTTCCCGCTGGTCGATGATGCTGTTGCCGTGCTTGTGCAAGTACTCAATCGGGTCTTCCAGCGTGATGATATGCTTGCGCATATTATGGTTCATATAGCCGATCATCGAGGCGAGCGTTGTCGACTTGCCGCTACCTGTCGGGCCGGTAACCAGGACTAGTCCCTGTGGCTTTTCGACAATATGCTTTAAAACATTTGGCATTTTCAAATCGTCAATCGAAGGAATGCTTGTTGATATAACGCGGATTGCCAGGGCAACCGCGCCGCGCTGGGTATAGACGTTCACACGGAACCTGGAGATACCGGGAACCGCATAGGATAAGTCGAGTTCTCCCAGCTCCTTGAACACGTCCCATTTGGATTCAGGTATGACCGCTTTCCCCATTGCTTCCGTATCTTCGAGCTCGAGAATTTCTTTTCCATACCGTTTTAATTCTCCATTGATCCGGAACATCGGCGGCACGCCAACGGTTAAATGAATATCGGATGCCTTCAGTTCATAGGCTGCCCTCAGTATTTTGTCTACTCTGTCTTTCACGTTTTGCACCTCTTATTCAGGAATGGCAACTCGAAGCACCTCTTCGGTTGTCGTCAGGCCCTGTTTTACTTTTAACAATCCATCATCAATAAGGAAGATGGTTTTATTCTGGACGGCAATCTGCCTTAGCTTCGAAACAGATTCACCGTTCATGATCAGGCGGCGGATTTCATCATTGACCACCACCACCTCCTGGATCGCAATCCGGCCTTTATAGCCGGACATATTGCAGGATGCACAGCCTTTGCCGCGCAGAATTCTATCAATCTTCAATCCTCTTTTGGCGAAGATATCGACTTCCCGTGCCGTCGGGATATGCGCCTCCCCGCAGTCGCGGCAAACCCTTCTGACAAGACGCTGAGCGACCACCCCTGTCAAGGCTGTGGCCACCAGAAACGGTTCGACGCCCATGTCAATCAGACGGTTGATTGATGAAATGGCGTCATTTGTATGAAGGGTGCTTAGCACCAGGTGGCCGGTAAGTGAAGCCCGCACTGCCGTCTCGGCTGTTTCCCGGTCACGGATTTCCCCGACCATGACGATATCAGGGTCTTGCCGGAGGATGGCCCTTAATCCGGCAGCGAATGTCATCCCGACATTGGCGTTCACCTGGATTTGGCTGATGCCCTCCAGCTGGTATTCCACAGGATCTTCTACGGTGATGATATTGACACTTTCGCTGTTCAGTTTATTCAACGCGGCATACAGCGTCGATGATTTCCCGGAACCCGTCGGCCCTGTAATCAGGACGATTCCATTAGGTTTATCAATCATTGAAATGAATCGCGATAAATTGACCTTGTTAAAACTCAGCTTTTCAATTTCGGTAAGCGCATTGGACAGGTCAAGTATCCGCATGACGATTTTCTCGCCATACACAGTCGGAAGGGTCGACACACGCAAATCAATCGGATAGTATTCGACCTTCATTTTGATCCGGCCATCCTGGGGCACACGATGCTCGGTAATGTCCAGGTTGGACATGATTTTAATTCTGGCAGTCAGGACGCTTTGCATATTTTTTGGTAAGGCACGTTCGACGCGCAGCAATCCGTCCACCCGGTAGCGGATGACTACTTTCGTTTCCTGCGGATCAATGTGAATATCGCTTGCCTTTTGGGTCACGGCACTGAGGAGGATCTGGTTGACTAGCTTTACAATCGGCGATGATTCGTCAGTCAGGTTTTCCTGCTGATCAGATTCTCCCCCTTTTGTACTTTCGGTCAGTTCATCAAATTCTTCGTCGACCGAATAGTACTTGTTGATCGCCCGGATAATGTCGTCCTTGGTGGCTATTACGGCCTCGATTTGAAACCCGGTCGACAGGCGCAAATCGTCAATCGCAAAGAAGTCCATCGGGTCGGCCATGGCGACAACCAGCTTTTCGGCTTCCTTACGAAGCGGCACAACCAGATTGCGCGCGGCCACTTCCCTTGGGACAAGCGAAAAAAGGTTGACCTCAAATGGGTAGTTATACAAGCTTATATGCGGGATTCCAAGCTGGGCTTCCAGCACCTCGATGAGCTGCTGTTCCGTTAGATAGCCCTTCAGCAGCAACGCCTCGCCAAGCTTCTGGTTTTGCGGCTTTTCCCGAAGCGTTTCGCTAAGCTGCTCTTCTGAGATCAGTCCTGCTTCTACTATTAAGTCACCAAGCCGTTTTCGAGTTTGTTTCATTCAGAATCACCGCTTTAACCTGATTATTTTTCGGTTTCATTTACCTTGCCCCAAATCTCGTCTACCTCAGCTTCCCTGGATGCCGAGCTGCCATCCGCTTCCGTTTCAGTTGTTTCCGTTTCAGGATCAGCTGTTTCTTCTTCAGACTTTGCGCCAGCACCATCCCCGCTCTCCGATCCTTTCAATCCATGAACCTCAATTCGCTCAACGGGCGGATAGTAGTCTTCGGAGATAGTTTCTTCACTTAGGAATTCACCGTTTTCACCATATACTTTCCGCACCATTTTGACCATGGTGCCCTTCTTCCCTTGTTCTTTGACAGTTTTTTGTCCCGGGAGAAGCTGCGGGCTGTATTGGATGACGGTTTTAGGCTTAAAGCTTTGTTTGCCGCTTTCTTCAATTTCGTAAGTGTATAACAACGAACTTCCTTTCAGTTGAATAGTCAGGATTGGATGCACCCAACTCAGCTCCAGATAAAAATCCGATTCATTCGGATTGGCAAATACGAAATCAAGGTTATGGTCAGCATTCACCTTCGCTTCAAAACCTAAAGGAATGTAGTCCGGCAAAGCCTGGCCGATATGGCGTTCAATGATATCAAAATTGGTAGGCAAAATCGTTTGATAAATGCCTGCCGCTATCATGCTCATTGTTCCTGATGGCATGGACGTCAGCTTTTCATCCTCAATCGTCTTTAGGAAGGAAACCTGTGAATTGGCCGGAATGGCAATCGGCGACAACCCTTCAACCCAGTCCATCATCGCTACACTCACGTCATCAAGCTGCAGCGTGGTTTCATTGATCACATCATCACCCTTATTGTCACCACCAAGAAGTTTTTCCACCGAAATGCGATGACTTCCAACGGTAAGGTTTCGGCTATAATTCAACACTTCCTGATGCAGCATATTCAATTCAGCTTCCTCAAGGATCAGGTCGGGAGAGAGCTGAGAAATCGCTCCTTTTAACCCCTTCGTCTCAATGGATACAGCTGTTCCATTGGCCTGTCCGTTTTGGGCGGCTTCTACCGATTCAACAACGTTAAAGCTAAGAAACTCGGTATTAACCGTTATTGTTTTTTCTTTATATTGAAGTTCAAAGACGGTATCGGCCTGCCACTGCTGTACCCGTTCTGCTACAAGGGGCTGGGATTCGGCCTTTGATTTGCCTGCGACGTTCACCCCACCGATGGTCGTGCCCTCAAGAAACAGGTCGCCTTCTTTGGACATTGCACTGTACGCCATTGCGCCAAAATGGGAGAAACTATAAATAAATAACGTACTTATTAATAGCACGATAAATAGTTTTATTCCTTGCTGTTTCATGTTGTCTGTTTCCTCCCGTTTAAGCGCACATGGCGGCATCCATTTATTAAGGTTAATTGTTATTAAGCCTTTTATTTCACACTCGAATATTCTTTCTTTTCATCCAGAACTTCCAGCTCATCCTCTTCAAGCAATGAGCTCCAGAATTCTTCATCCAGCTGCGATTCCGGCGTCTCTTTTTCCAGAGGAATATCATCAAATTCAAGTTCAGGAAGTTCATCCGAAGCATAATCGCTTAAGCTTGGTGTTGGTTCTTCGATATAAGATACCGCGGCTTCGTCACCAAAATCCAATTCTTCCAGGTCCTCAGAGGCTTCCTGAAGTGCAGTAGGTGCTTGTGGCAGTTCCTCTTCTTCAATGATAAGCAAATCTTCCATCTTAGCCAGATAAGAAATGTCTGTATCAGGATTTTGTTCAATATATTGAACGTTATTACGCGTGCCATCCTGATCGACCTGCGGCAGTGCGTCTGGCTCGATAGTTTCCTGCTCTATCTCAGATTCATTATCTACCAGGAACTCATGGGAAAGATCCTCAAGGTCTCCATCGGGGTTGCTTTCGGCGTCCTGTGAAACAACTTCGATTGAAGCTTCTTCTTTCCCCGCAGCCACCTCAGCAATTGCATTCATTGGCATGTCATCGGTCTGGACGGAGGCGTTTTCTTTTTTATTTCCAATCAGGATGCTGAACTTTGGTTCGCCTGCCTGCCTCATTGCTTTTTTAAGCAATCCCGGCTCTTCTTCTATAAGTTCGCTTGCCCAGTTCTCTGAAAGGGCAATATGATTATAGGTATCATTCAAGCTTTCAAATCTGGATTCTTCCAATTGCTGATAAGTTTCCTGCTCCATACCATCAGATGGAGCTTGCAAAATGGTTTCTATTCTCTTGAACATGAAATAGGCCGTAATACCTATTAACAGGACTTCAATTAAGAGAGTTTGCCATAAAGGCATGATTGGAGCGGCGAGCAACCCCACAGTTGCTATTAAAAGGGACGCTGTAACAATATAGACCTTCCCTCGTAACGAAAAGCCAAGCGGTAAAAAATAAATAATTGGAACAAGAATTACCATGGCAATGCCGGCAAACAGTACATTTTCCACTCCTACACCCCTAACAAAAATCTCTCTATTTTACTCAACTTCAATTATTTTCTACATTTAACGACATCTTCCTTCTTTCCCATTGTATAATATTGAAATATGTTTTTAAAGGAAATTTAATATGGAAGTAAATGTAAAGTTACCTCGAATTTGAATTTATGCCCCACTTTTTCCCTATTTCCATCTTCTTATTTTTTTGACAAATGATATGATAGATTTAGAAAATAGAAGGATGACCGAAAGGACTGGAAGATAGATGAAAGCGGTAAGAAATGAAGAAGGAGTTACATTGGTAGAAGTATTAGCAGCAATCGCGATACTGTCTATCATCCTTGTTTCCGTCATGAACATTTTTCCGCAAATGGGGATGATGAATAAGACCAATGAAAATAAAGCACAAGCCATCAATACAGCTAAAGACATTTTAATAGAGTGGCAAAATAATAATGAGGTTAAAACTTATATTGCTGATCCCGCCACTACGTTTACCCTATCACTCGCTCCCCCTCAATTAATAGATGGCTTTTATGTATTTGAGACAAATAAGGGGTCGTTTAAGGCTAAGGTTAGAATAAAACAACAGCCAGGCAAAACCTCCGATCTTGTAAAGGCACATTTGATTGTGGTCGAGCTTCTAAATGATGACAACAAGATCATCAGTGAAACATACGGATATATTTTGGTTTAGGAGTGGGCCAAATTGATGAAAAATGAACAAGGAATCACCTTAGTGGAAGTACTTGCGACTATATTGATTCTTTCCATTGCAGGCACTATCATTTGGCAAGTGTTTTTTCAAGGCTATCAATACTCACAAAGAGCCCTTTCAAAAAACAAAATGCTGCAAGAAGTGAAT
Source organism: Bacillus sp. FJAT-27251 (assembly GCF_001273925.1). Classification (GTDB taxonomy): domain Bacteria; phylum Bacillota; class Bacilli; order Bacillales; family Cytobacillaceae; genus Mesobacillus_B. The sequence continues at coordinate 4,836,893 of NZ_LIGG01000001.1, forward strand.
ATCATTAGTACTAATATCTTAAGAACCCACCAAACTGAGGAACAGTACCAACTAAAGATGTTGACCTCTGGCTGTGGTATTAGTTTAAGTGCAAATGGCCACACAGAAATTTTTGACCATAATGAAATTTGCATCTCTTTTAATCAAAATGGTATTCCAGATGTGATTAAACCTAATGTAGAGCATGCAGAACTGCCTTTTGTCCTTCGAGCATGGGAGAGAACAAATATTGAGAACAAGGTTGAATTAGAAGCGAGACTTTATCGGATGAAAGGCGGGAATTACTGATGTTATTTAATAAGAATGAGGGAGGATATGCACTTTTAACCGTTTTATTAATGATAACCATCTTCATGATCCTCTTCCTTTCCTTCATGGGACAAGCTTTTAGCTCGGTGAAACAGAATCAGGTTGTGGAGAGATCCTCGCAGTCGGTAGCCGTTGCTGAGATGGGGGTTACTTATTACAAAGTTGCCACACAGAACATTTTCGAAAGCAACCGCCAGGCAGTTGTAACCCGAGTAAATCAAATATTAAATCCCTTGCCAAATGAGGTAATCGATCAGGAGGAAGCGAAAGAGGCAACAGTAACAGCTACAGCGGAAATACTAAAAGCAAAACTTCAGCAAGAACAATCGAAGATAAATGTAGATGACAGGCTTGATACATTCTTTTCAATAAGCAATATTGATTCAAGTACCGACCTTGACGAAAATACGGTGAATCTCCACTTTTCTGTCACTGGAACCCAAGATGGCAAAAGCACACCACTTGAGGCGGACATGGCCATAGATTTAAGCTCGATTATTATCGAACAGGATTCTATCAATTTTGTGCTGCCCGCTTTCGATGAGGTTCCAAAACCCCAGCCAGGATGTACATCGTTTGCAAACGGATGCAGTGAGCTTCTTGTCGATGGTACCCAGCCATTGCCAGGCAAAAACAGCCCCAATACCGGTAATGTCAACGGTCTATCTGATGCGATTGTATACTCAACAGGCTCTTTAACTATCAACGGGAATGCGAACAACTCATACAACTTGAAAGTGCATGCTGAAAATGACTTTAAGATTGAAAGTAATATGAATAGCGCTACTAAATTGACATTGGAAACTAAAAAAAATGCCACTTTTAGCGGCAACCTGAAAATTGAATCCTCAAGACTTATTATTGGGAAAGACTTAATAAATGGTAAGCACCTTGAGTTAGACAAAGGCTCATTTGCTTTTGTAGGAGGAAATGCCACCATTGAGAAGTTAGACATTACCAACAACTCCACAATGTGTGTTCAGGGTTTATTAACTGTTCCTGATAATCAAAGAAAAGTGGATCTAACAAGTAAACTGATTGTCAAAAGTGTTGTCGGTGAAGAAGAATTTGAAAGGCAATGCGGCAGTCCTACTTCCGTGAACCTCTCCATTAACTGGGGACAAAATATTGAAACAAAAGTAGACAAAGTGGACTACAAATAAGCTAAAGAGATATGATTCTCTTTAGCTTATTTAATACCTATTTATTTCACATACTCCGCCACCCGGTTCCTCCCTGCCCTTTTCGCCCCTACATACAGCGCACGGTCCGCATGGCGGATCAGGGCCATGGCGTCTTCGGCATCGTCGGGGGCTGTGGCCACTCCGATGGAGGCGGTTATTTGGATGCTTTGTTTTTTTCCTGGCTCAATGGACTGCTGTAGGTTGAAGGGCCAGTTGGCGATGCTTTCACGGATCATTTCGGCCATTTTGCCTGCTGTTTGCTTTCCGGCATCTGGCAGGAGGACGACGAATTCTTCGCCGCCAAACCTGGCGACGGTTCCCTGGCTGCCAACCAGTTTCCTCAGCCTGTTGGCCAGCTCAATCAGGATTTCATTTCCGCTGGGATGGCCGTAGGTGTCGTTTACAATTTTAAAATGGTCGATATCGAGGAGGATGAGTGACAGCGAGGTTCGTTCAAAGCGTGTCAGCTTCACAAATTCCTCATGCAATAAATGGTCGAAATAGCGGAAGTTATACAGATTGGTCAGCGCACAGCGTTCACTGTGAATTTTCGTTTGCTCATAATTCTTGGCATTCTCGACGGCCACGGCAAAGGAGGAGCAAAGAATGTCCACAATCATCAGCTGCGATTTTTTATATGCCCGTTTTTGCCTTGATGCAAGGGTGAGCACCCCTACAACCTTTTTGTTGCGGATGATTGGAACAGCCAGAATGCTTTCCGCATCTTCCGGCAGGAACCCTTTGGTAAACGGCAGCCATTCTTTCTTCGAGGAATAACAGATGGCTTTTTCCTGTGCCCATACATAGCCGTTGATTCCCTCATGCTTTTTCATCCGTGGGATCATGTCTGGCCCCGATTGATCCAGTCTGCGGACCATCTCCAATTCCTGTTCATTGACCGGTTCGAAAATATAGGCATAATCGACTGGCAGCATTTCACCAATCTTTTCAAAAAACAGGTCGGTTACATCATCGACACGGAGGCGCTGGGCCATCTCATGGCTGATATCCGCTGCCTTTTGAAGATAAAGGTTCACCTTCTCGCTTGAATAATAAAGATGAAAAACGAGCGAAATCGAGATAAACGGCAGACCGACAAAGAACAGCGCCATCACGCCCACCTGGTTATAAAACATATAGAGGAAGAACCCTAATGGCAAGGTAATCAAGGTTGTGACGGTCTCGACAAAAAAGTCTTTTCCGAAGTAATTTTCCCGCCGCTTATAAACAAAGCGGAGATTAAAAGAAACAATCACCTGGTTCAAAAAGTAGCCTGCCACAGCATACAGGGCTGCCAGCCAGATGGAACGTGGTTCTGTTACAAAGCTGGGACCGGTATGGCCGCCAAGTTCATAATAAAACACGCCGCTTAACAGCGAGACAAAAAAGAACATTGTCATATTGAGAGGCAGCCTGAAAAATTCACTTTTCTGAATTCTCAGTTTAAAAAGCAGGATGACGACCGCAATCTGGGCGAGCACCATTTCGATGAACAAGCCGAATTTCAGAAAGGCAGCCAGGCTCACCCACTGAATCAGAAAAATGTGCATGTAGTTAATCGTAATCGGCATGGATGCGACCACCGCGATTAAAAGCAAAAAGGCCAGCAAATCCAGCCACTGGCCTGAAAACGCAGGAGGAAAGGCTTGATAGGTAAGAATCATGCCTGCTGGGACAAGCAGGAAATAAACAAGAAAAATATTTCTTTTTGTTTTCTCTGCAACCTTCATCAGCCTGTCCTCCTCCATAACCAATTTAATGGCAATTCAAGATAAATCAATTGTAGCAAATTTTGATATGGTTATTACAGGGGAATTTTGTCGTTTTTCAAAAGTTCTTGTAAATATGGTTTTACCTCTGATATGAAATAGAGCGAGCCTGTAATCACGAGCAGCTCATTTTCTTTCAGCCTTTTTATTTCTTCAGGCAGATAGGCCTTCCAGTCGTCGACAGCAAGTTTGTGCGGCGATGTACTAATCCTAACCAGGTCTTCGGCGGCTGCGGCGCGCGGAAAATCAAAGCTGACAAACGAAATCGTGCTCGCCGCTTGGTCAAGCGTCGCAATCATTTTGTCGAGTTTTTTATCCTTTAAGGCAGCAAAAACCAGGTGGATTTCTTTTTGCGCAAAGCGTTCTTCCAGTTCTGCCGCAAGTGCCGTAATGCCTTCATCATTATGCGCCCCATCCAGGATGACCAGCGGCTTCTCGCTCAAAATTTCAAACCGTCCCGGCCAATAGGCCGCTGCCAATCCTTCCCTGATTCTCTTTTCCCCTATTTCAATCCAGCCTGTCTGGGCTAAATGCAGGAGGGCAGTGACGGCCAAGGCGGCGTTTTCCGTCTGGTGCTTTCCCATCATGGAAATCTCAAGTTCAGGGATGAATCCATCCTTCGTATCAAGGGAAAACCTTTCACCCCTCGCTGCAGACTGGTGATTCACAATCGCAAAATCCTCGTGGAGGACGGAAATTGGAGCCAGCTTCTCCTCAGCCTGCTCCCTAATCACTTTAAGGGCACCAGGATGGCGGACTCCCGTAAAAATCGGGATGCCCGCTTTAATGATGCCCGCTTTCTCAAAGGCTATCTCTTCATGCGTCTCCCCAAGGATGCTGGTATGATCAAGCCCAATATTGGTAATGACCGAGGCAATCGGCTTCACGATGTTCGTCGAGTCAAACCGGCCGCCCAATCCTACTTCATACAAAACAATGTCCACTGGATGCTTTTGGGCAAAATAATAAAAAGACATGGCCGTAATCACTTCGAATTCGGTTGGTCCCCCGAGCTCGGTTGTTTCGAGCTCATCCGCCAATGGGCGGATGATATTGACCAGCTCGAGAATGTTTTCATCACTTATCGGTGTGCCATTGACGCTGATTCGTTCATTAAACTGTTCAATATATGGAGAAGTAAAAGTTCCGACATTATATCCTTCTGCCTGCAGCATGGAACGCATGTAGGTGACGGTCGAACCCTTTCCATTCGTTCCGCCGACATGGATGGCTTTTATGCTGTTTTCCGGAGAGCCAAGGCGCTCCATCATCCATTCCATCCGTGCTAATCCAGGTTTGATGCCGAGCCTTAACCTGGCATGGATCCAGTCAAGAGCTCCTTTGTAGGTTGTAAACATTGCTGGCACCTCAACTTTAATTCATAAGAATGAGACGAATCCCACACATGGACTCGTCTCATTTATTCTACACTATATTCAGCCTTTTAGCTCCGAAATCCTTGCTTCAACAGCAGCAAGTTTTTCGCTGTAATCCCTTTCCTTCGCACGTTCTTCATTAATGACCTTTTCAGGGGCCTTCTTGACAAAGCCTTCATTGCCCAGCTTTTTCTGCACGCGTTCGACTTCTTTTATCAGCTTCTCGCGCTCTTTTTGCAAGCGGGCGATTTCTTCGTCAATATTCAGCAGGCCTTCAAGCGGCAGGATGATTTCGAGCCCTGTTACGACCGCGGTCATCGCCTTGTCGGGTGCTTCAACATCAAGCCCCATCTCCAGCTGTTCCGGATTGCAGAAACGCTCGAGGTAGGCACGGTTCTTTTCTACAGTGCTCAGTACCTGCTCATCCTTCACTTTCAGGAACATCTTGATTTTCTTGCTCAGCGGTGTATTAACTTCCGCGCGGATGTTCCGGACAGATCGGATGATTTCCACAAGCAGTTTCATTTCGGCTGCTGCTGTTTCATCGGTGTAATCCGTATTTACTTGCGGCCATTGTGCCGTTGTGATCGATTCACCGGAATGAGGCAGGTTCTGCCAGATTTCCTCGGTGATGAATGGCATGAATGGATGCAGCAGGCGCATCGTATTGTCGAGCACATAAGCAAGAATCGAACGGGTTGTTTTCTTCGCTGCTTCGTCCTCGCCGTACAATGGCAGCTTCGCCATTTCGATGTACCAGTCACAGAAGTCATCCCAGATGAAGTTGTACAGCACACGGCCGACTTCACCGAACTCATAGCGGTCGGACAGCCTTGTCACCGTTTCAATCGTTTCATTGAGCCTTGTTAAAATCCACTTGTCGGCTACCGATTTTTCACCTGTCAGATCGATTTCCTCGTATTTAAGGCCGTTCATGTTCATCAAGGCAAAACGGGAGGCGTTCCAGATTTTATTGGCAAAGTTCCAGGTTGCTTCTACTTTTTCAATGGAGAAGCGCAGGTCCTGGCCCGGCGAGCTTCCGGTCGACAGGAAGTAGCGGAGCGAGTCGGCCCCATACTGGTCGATGACATCCATCGGGTCTACCCCGTTGCCAAGCGATTTGCTCATCTTGCGGCCTTCGGCATCACGGACAAGGCCGTGGATGAGAACATCCTTGAACGGACGCTCTCCGGTGAACTCAAGTCCCTGGAAGATCATCCGGGATACCCAGAAGAAGATGATGTCATAGCCGGTAACTAGCGCAGCTGTTGGGTAGTAGCGCTTAAAGTCTGTAGACTCGCTGTCAGGCCAGCCCATCGTCGAGAACGGCCAGAGCGCCGAGCTGAACCAAGTATCCAGTACATCTTTGTCCTGCTCCCAGTTCTCAATGTCCTGAGGCGCTTCGTGTCCAACATACACCTCACCTGTTTCCTTGTGGTACCAGGCCGGGATGCGGTGTCCCCACCAAAGCTGCCTGGAAATGCACCAGTCGCGGATGTTTTCCATCCAGTGCAAATAGGTCTTTTCGAAACGGTCAGGAACAAAGTTGACTTTGTTTTCCTTCTGCTGAAGCGCGATCGCTTCATCTGCGAGCGGCTGCATTTTCACGAACCACTGCGTCGACAGGTATGGCTCTACAACCGCGCCGCTGCGCTCGGAATGGCCGACAGAGTGCATATGCTCTTCGATTTTAAACAGGACATCCTGCTCCTGCAGGTCCTTGACGATTTGCTTGCGGCACTCGAAACGGTCCATGCCCTGGTACTTTCCGGCCCTTGCATTCATGCTGCCGTCTTCGTTCATGACAAGTACTCTTTCAAGATTGTGGCGATTGCCGATTTCAAAGTCGTTCGGATCATGTGCCGGGGTGATTTTCACCGCGCCTGACCCGAATTCCATATCCACATAATCGTCGCCAACAATCGGGATTTCGCGGCCAACAATCGGCAGGATGACGGTCTTTCCAATCAGATGCTTATAGCGCTCATCTTCCGGATGAACCGCCACCGCTGTATCCCCAAGCATCGTTTCCGGACGGGTTGTGGCAACTTCGATATGTCCGGAGCCGTCTGCAAGCGGGTACCTCATGTGATAGAATGCTCCCTGAACATCTTTGTAGATAACCTCGATATCGGAGAGAGCCGTTTTTGTGGACGGGTCCCAGTTGATGATATATTCGCCGCGGTAAATAAGGCCCTTTTTATACAAGGAGACAAATACTTCGCGGACAGCCTTTGAAAGGCCTTCGTCAAGCGTGAAGCGCTCACGGCTGTAATCAAGCCCCAGACCCAGCTTTGACCATTGCTGGCGGATATGCTGAGCATACTCTTCCTTCCACTTCCATGTTTCCTCTAGGAATTTTTCACGTCCAAGGTCATAGCGGCTTTTGCCTTCCTCGCGCAGCTTTGCCTCTACCTTTGCCTGCGTGGCGATTCCGGCATGGTCCATTCCAGGCAGCCAGAGAACATCATAGCCCTGCATCCGCTTCATTCGTGTCAGGATATCCTGAAGCGTCGTGTCCCAGGCGTGGCCAAGGTGCAGCTTTCCGGTTACGTTTGGCGGCGGGATGACGATGGTATACGGCTGCTTTTCCGCATCATCCTTCGCTTCAAAGAATTTGCCCTGCAGCCACCAGTCATAGCGTCCCTGTTCAATCGATGAGGGATCATATTTCGTAGGCATCGATAAATTTTCTTCCATGGTTACTCCTCCTTAGAAAAGCGTAAGCGCCTTGCCCAGCCCCGACAAGTGCTGGAGGGCCAGCTGATTAAGTCGTTCTTTTACTTCAACAGCTGGACTGAAGCAACTCGAGGGGCTAGGCGCTGGAGCTGGACAGTTGTTTAACTGTCCTCGCATACACTTTTAAAAAAATAAAAAACTCCATTCGTCTCTAAAAGGACGAATGGAGTGCGATTCGCGGTACCACCTTTTTTCCAGCCGCAGGAAATGCAGGGCTGGCTCTTAAACAGGATAACGGATTTTCTCCGTCCTCGGCTAATGGGCATTCCGTTCACCGAAGAAGCTCGAGGGCGACCTTCCGAATGTCTGCCTGGGATGCCTTTCAGCCAATGGGCTTCCCTCTCTTGAAGCAGAGTGTTTTCGTACTCTTCCCTGTCATTGCTCTCAATTATTGAATATATAAGTTATACTACCCAAAAAAGGGGGAGGACGTCAATATTCATTTCCTTATTTCCGCGTTTTTATACGTAAAATGGGCTTTGTTTGCTTCTAACAGGCACGTTTCCGCCCAAATAATCATACAATAAAAAAAAGCACCCGGGGGAGGAGCTTTGCATGTCAAGAAAACGATATAACCCTTACAACTATCCGCGCTGGCTGCGGAATGCACGGGGAATCTGCACGCAGTTTGCGATTCCATTCTGCGTATTCCAGGGAATCCGGACTCTCTTTTTTCCGACAACCTTTGATGTTTTGCTGCTAGCCATCCTCATCCTGCTTTCCTTGGCCATCCATTTTGAAATGATTTAAAGAAGCCCAGGCGATTGTCAGCTCTGGGCTCTTTCCTGTTCAGTCTTTTTTTGGGCCTCGGCTCTTGCCTGGGCTTTCTGCCGTTCTATTTCCTCGACCCTCATGGCGACATACTCGGTATTCTTCAGATGCCAGTAATGCCGCTGCAGCCTTTGCACATATTTGCGTTCATCCACATTGTTCTTCTGCATAAGATAGCTTTCCGCTGTCTGCAGCATTCCTGCCGGGTAGGCGAGATAGCCAAGAAACAGCAGCCTTTCTTCCTCCTTTAACGGAAAGTACTTTAAATAATTGTTGATCCATGCCACACATTCTTCCGACTGTTTCGGGCGTGTTTTTAAAAAGCGTGACATGAATGGCAGCAGGTCTTGTATTGGCGACCCCAGCCTTGTGTCTTCAAAATTGATGAAATAGCCATAACCTTTGTCATCATAAAGGAAATGCTCTGTTGATACCTTGCCGTGCAGCAGGACCATCCGGGCCTTTTTCTGGTCTTTGGTTTTCTCCTTCCAGCTTTTGAGCTTTTCACTTGCAAACCCCATCGCCTGCCGGATGCTGTTGTAGTAAAGGCAAAAAAGGAGCTGGAAAGGCGACATATACCATGCCTGCTCGCAGCTTTCGATAAAACCTTCGAGAAATTCCTCATCCTTTTCCCATTGTTTCAGTGTTTTTTCATAATGCTCTTCGCGGGCTTCAAGGCTGATATCAAGCTCCCTTGCCGATAAGGCATGCAGCCGCGCCAGTTCGCGGAACAGTTGAAGCGGACGCTCCTCCCTGTTCTCCTTTTCCTCATTGGCTAGCCATGGCATTAAATAATATAAAGAATTCCTTTCGTAGATGGCATACCGGCCATCGGAAGCAGGATAGACGGGAACAATCCGGTTATAGCCCTTATGGTACAAGAATTGGATGTGGCGGATGAACTCCATCCCATGATGAGGGTCAATTTTCTTTAGCGCATACGTGCCTGACTTTGCATACACTTTTTTGACTTTGCCAAAATCCTCGACAAAATAAGGGTCTAAGGCATAATTCCTTAGAATATGTTTGACCTCTGGCAGCACATTGGGCTGATCCATGTTATTCACTCACTTTCACATCCCGGGAGCCTCCTTCTTCAACAGGCGGAACACGTTCCGCCGCTTGGGGGGCGGGGTAAAAAAGGCGAGCAGGTTACAATAACCTGCTCCATCTTTGGGTTCCGTTTTTTAATTCAGCTGCTCCCTTTCGTCTGCACCGCAGCCGGTACATAGAGCACTTGCCCTTCCGAGACTTCCTGGTCGATGCCAAGATGGTTGATATTCAGCAGCTGCTGGACGCTGACCTCATAGCGTTCGGCAATCCTCTGCAGCGTATCTTCCTGCTGGACAATGCAGACCCGGATCTTTGCGACCTGGGAATCCTCCTTGCGCGCAAGAAACTCGGCAATCGAGAGGCCTTTCTTCTTGTTTATCTTCTTTCCTTTTACCTTTGCTTCTTCCTCGGAGGAACTCGAACTTTCCTCTTCATACTGCTGTGCCTTTTCATTGATAATCATTTTCTTTTCAACTTCCTGGACATGCTCTGCCGGCGATTCCTGGAAAGCTTCGGCAGCCGGCGGCATCACTTCTTTTGGAGCGGCCACTGCTGGGGACTCCAGCTCCATCTCAGGTTCTTTCCTTTGAAAGGCAAGCTCTTTTTCCGGCTCCTTCTCCACTGGTTCAAATGGAACAGGAGCTGCATTGCGTGCAAAGACAGGTTCCGGTTTTTCTTCCTTCCCGGACTGCGCTTCGGGCTCTTTCTTCGCCTCGGCGCTAAAAGGAAGATAGAGGGGGTCCACCTCTTCCCCGGTATGGACCGCGGGCGATTCTTCCTGCGAGCTGAAGGCAAAAGCTGCATATTCAGGCAGGTCTTCTTCTTCCCTCTCCCTGTATAGCGTTTCAAGATCCACTTGTTCTTGCTCTTCCTCTTCCCTGACACCCTCAGGGACTTCCACTTCCTCAGCCTCATCTTCGCCGCCATGCTGCTGATCCCCGTACAAGCCAGTGATCGCCAGCTCGGCCGAAAGCTTCAGACTGCTTCTTTCAGGAAAATCATAGTCAAATGATTCTACCGTAATATCAATATCATAAATGCTCTCTATCCGGTTTTGCGGAATGGTGATATCAACAGGGAACCGATGGGAAAATTCCAGGCTGCCTTCTTCCCTTTCGGTGACAGAATGCACCAGCCTTACAGCTGCGAACGGATCCCCTGCTCCTTCTCCGTCCTGTTCAGCGCATTTATACTCGCCTGAAAGCACAAGCGAACCTTTGATCGTTACATATTGGTCATTTTCCTGGATGGTTATGTCGGGGTCGAGCGAAATGGATAAAAGCTCTGCGACTTCCTGTCCTCTTTGGAACCACACCGACTCCTCAAGGGAAAACCGCAGGCATGATGGATTACCCGTAGACAAAGCGTCTCCTCCTTTCATTTCATGAGCATGAGCATAAAATCACTATGTCATTAAACTGTATGAAAGGCGGCGTTTTTTTATGATAGGGTGTTTGGAATTGGGACGGAGGTTATTTTTAAGGGGTGATTTGAAGGCAGCATAAGACGAGGTGAAGGTCAGGAACCAATTTACAGATTCGTGGAAAAAGACTTCCACATTGGAGCCGCCTAACGCTTTATTGTCAGATTGGGCAAGTTGTCTTTTATGCTAGTACTCGGTTTAAACACCGAGATCTGGTCAATTTAATGCTAGTACTCGGTTTAAACACCGAGATCTGGTCAATTTAATGCTAGTACTCGNTACTCGGTTTAAACACCGAGATCTGGTCAATTTAATGCTAGTACTCGGTTTAAACACCGAGATCTGGTCAATTTAATGCTAGTACTCGGTTTAAATTCACTGCCATAAACCTAGTACTCGCCTTATCTCTATGCTTACCAGCATTAAATCCGCACTAACCAGCATTATATTAGCTCTTACCAGGATTAAATGTTTATTTAATACTAGTACTCGCATTATTTAATACCCAAGGAGGGTATATCAGTACAAAATATCAAGCAAATTAGCTCCTTTTCGAAGCATGATTAACCCAAATTGAATAAGGTGTGCTCATGTTTCAGTATAAAACCTCTAAATGTTCTGTTAACCATGCACTAATCAAAAAATCGAAGCACAATCACCCTAAAATTCCCCGATTAGAAAACGGTATTCGCAATATTTATCGAAGGGTATCGCGGGGAAAAATGACCGCTGTTGTCCATTAACAATGTATGCACTCGATAATCCCGCTGTTTTGTTTGATAATTACCGCTCACCATAACTAGATGCGAACATATGACTGAACAATTTTTCACAAGTACAGGCTAAACATCAAAAAACCCGCTCCCTCCCATCAAAATAGGGAAAAAGCGGGTTCATCTTTTATTAGCCTTTCAGCCTTGAAAATGCCTTTTCGGCTGCCTCAATGGTCTTCTGGATGTCTTCGTCGCTGTGCTCGGTGCTCAGGAACAGACCTTCAAACTGGGAAGGCGGCAGGAAGACTCCTTCGTTGGCCATTTCGCGATAGTAGGCCGCAAAATAATCAAGATTGGATGTTTTCGCCACATCATAATTGATGACGTCCTTGTCGGTGAAGAAGAAACCGATCATCGAGCCGGCGCGGTTGAAGGAAACCGGGATGCCGTGCTTCTCGGCCGCTGCCGTAATGCCTGATTCCAGAAGGTCCCCCTTCTTCTTGAATTCCTCGTAGGTTTCCGGAGTCAGCTGCCTTAATGTTTCATATCCGGCCATCATTGCCAGCGGATTTCCGGAAAGTGTTCCAGCCTGATAGATCGGTCCGCTCGGAGCGATCTGCTGCATGATTTCCGCTTTTCCGCCATATGCTCCAACCGGCAGGCCGCCGCCGATTACCTTGCCGAGGCAGGTAAGGTCAGGAGTGACATTAAAGTGGCCCTGGGCACAGTTGTAGCCGACCCGGAAGCCGGTCATAACCTCGTCAAAAATCAGCAAGGAGCCGTATTGGGTGGTCATTTCACGCAAGCCTTCGAGGAAGCCAGGCTGCGGCGGCACGACACCCATATTGCCCGCAACCGGTTCAACGATCACACAGGCAATATCATCGCCAAACTGTTCAAACGCGTATTTGACGCTTTCGAGGTCATTGTAAGGGACGGTAATTGTGTTTTTGGCGATGCTTTCCGGCACGCCCGGACTGTCAGGCAGGCCGAGTGTGGCGACGCCGGAACCCGCTTTGATCAGCAGGGAATCTCCGTGGCCATGGTAGCAGCCTTCAAATTTCAAGATTTTATTCCGGCCTGTGTAGCCGCGCGCAAGGCGGAGGGCGCTCATCGTTGCCTCGGTACCGGAGGACACCATCCTGACCACTTCGATTGACGGAACACGCTCAATCACCAGCTCGGCCATTTTGGTTTCCAATTCTGTCGGTGCCCCAAAGCTGGTTCCCATTTCGGCTACTTTCTTAATCGCCTCCACGACAGAGTCGTTTGCATGCCCAAGAATAAGCGGTCCCCAGGACAGCACGTAGTCGATATATTCATTGCCATCAATATCGTAGATTTTGGAGCCTTTGCCTCTCTCCATGAAAATCGGGTCCATATTGACCGATTTAAAAGCGCGTACCGGGCTGTTTACGCCGCCGGGCAACACTTTTTTTGCTTGTTCAAACGCTGCAGCTGATTTTTCGTAAGAGCGCATAAAAATCCTCCTCATAGGTTTGATAGAGTAAATGATTATTCCTTCAGCCAGCGGGCTGCATCTTTCGCATGGTACGTAATGATCAGGTCGGCTCCAGCGCGTTTCATGCCGGTAAGCATTTCCATGACGATTCTTTGCTCATCAATCCAGCCATTCGCAGCAGCCGCTTTTACCATTGAATACTCGCCGCTGACGTTGTAAATCACAACCGGAAGATTGAAATGGTTTTTCACATCGCGGACGATATCCAGATAAGGCATTCCCGGCTTCACAATCATGAAGTCGGCGCCTTCGCCAATATCGGATTCTGCTTCGCGCAGTGCTTCAAGCCGGTTGGCAGGATCCATCTGGTATGTCTTGCGGTCACCGAACTGGGGCGTGCTGTCGGCAGCATCACGGAATGGGCCGTAGAATGCTGAAGCATATTTTACTCCATAGGACATGATCGGGATATTTTCGTAGCCAGCCTCATCGAGACCCTCGCGGATGGCAGCCACAAAGCCATCCATCATATTGGATGGGGCGATAATGTCGGCTCCGGCCTCCGCCTGGCTTACAGCTGTTTTGACAAGCAGCTCGAGCGAGGAATCATTGTGCACATCGCCATTTTCAATCAGCCCGCAATGCCCATGGCTTGTATATTCACAAAGGCAAGTGTCAGCAATGACGACGATTTCCGGATAGTTTTCCTTGATGAAGCGTGTGGCCACCTGAACGATTCCATGGTCATGATAGGCCTGGGACCCGCACTCATCCTTTTCCTCCGGAACACCGAATAACAGGATGGACGGAATGCCAAGAGCCGCAATTTCATCCATTTCAGCTTTAAGGTTGTCCATTGTGAGCTGATAGACACCCGGCATGGACCTTACTTCATTCCGTTTATTTTCACCTTCCAAAATAAACAGAGGATAGATTAAATCTTCGGTACGAAGATGGTTCTCTCTTACCATCGATCTTAGGGCTGCACTGCTGCGCAAGCGGCGGTGCCGTGCAAATTGGAGATGTTTCATTTCCGCTCCTCCTGTCTGTGTATGTATTCAATGACGCTTTCCATCATATCTTCAACGGTATATTTGCGTGGGCAGGCATGGACGTGAAGGCCATGCTGCTCTGCTCGCTGCCTCGAAACCGGTCCGATGCAGGCGACAATGGCATTTTCAATCCTGCTTTCAAGGCCTTGGGCCCGGACTATATCCATAAAATGGTCGATGGTGGACGGACTTGTGAAAGCGAGGATGTCCAGTTTCCTGCTGTTCAGCAGCTCTGCCAGCCTGGAGGCGCTCTCTTTCGGCATATAGGTCTCGTAAATGATCAGTTCATCTACCACCGCGCCTTGTTTTCGCAGCGAGGAAGAGATATATTCCCTTGCCAGATTTCCTTTAGGAATCAGCACGGTCATTCCTTTCCTTATAAATGGGGCAAATTCGCGGACGAAACCTTCGGCCACGTACTCATCAGGCATGAAATCTGCCTGGATGCCAAAGCCCTCCAGTACTTCCCGCGTCTTTGACCCAATGACAGCCACTTTCGGAAAAGGGTGGCGCTTTTTGTAATAGGAAAAGAACGTCTCAACCGTAACATTGCTTGTAAATATAATCCAGTCATATGTATCCAGCCGCCTCAACGCGGCAGCCAGTTCTTCAGATGCAGCAACAGGACGGAAAGCGATCAGAGGGACCGCCACCGGTTTCCCTCCTAGCTTTTTTACCAATTGAGAAAAGGATTGCGCCTGTTTTTCTCCTCTTGGGATCATTACCTGTTTATTTTGCAGCGGAAGGGGAGGAATCATTCCGAGTCGAGCTCCTCTTTGACCTGGTCGATCAATTCTTTCGCTCCCATTGAGGTCAGCCTGTCAGCAGCAAGCTCTCCGAGTTCCCTTGGGTTGCTTCCTGTGACCATATCTTTGTAAATCACGTTTCCATCCGGGGATCCCACAAGTACAGTCAGGACGATTTCATCATTGTCCTTTGCTTCGGCAAAGCCGGCAATCGGCACCTGGCAGCCGCCTTCCATTTTGGCAAGGAAAGTCCGTTCAGCATTGACGGCCGCTGCGGTTTTTTTGCAGGTAAATTTCTCGAGCCATTCAAGGAGCTCCTTGTCACTCTCACGGCATTCGATTGCAAGCGCCCCCTGGCCGACAGCCGGGACGCAGATATCCGGATCAATGAACTCGGACACGGTTTCAGCAGCCCAGCCCATGCGCTTCAATCCTGCCGCTGCAAGGATGATGCCATCATACTCGCCGGCGTTAAGCTTTTCAATTCTCGTATCAATATTCCCGCGGATCCATTTGATTTCAAGGTCGGGACGCCTTGATAAAAGCTGGGCGCTTCGGCGCAGGCTGCTTGTGCCGACAACCGCGCCGCTCTCAAGCTCACCCAGGCCTTTGCCGCCTTTTGAAATGAGGACATCGCGGTGGTCTTCACGCTCAGGGATCGAGCCGATTACAAGCCCTTCAGGCAGGGCGGCAGGCATATCCTTCATGCTGTGGACAGCCATATCAATCCTTTTATCAAACATGGCTTGCTCGATTTCCTTTACAAACAGCCCTTTGCCCCCCACTTTCGATAGCGTCACATCAAGGATTTTGTCCCCTTTGGTCACAATCTCCTCTACCTCGAATTCGAATGGGGCTCCCAATGCCTTTAATTGGCTGATGACCCAGTTTGTCTGCGTCAGTGCCAGCTTGCTCCGTCTAGATCCTACAATAATTTTTCTCAATGAAGTGCCCTCCTTGTTACTGATACCAGAAATGGAATGATGAAAATCTGCCAAATAAGAAAAAGTTGATAAGTACAATTAAAAATGAAGCTGTGTTCCAAAGCGCGAGCGACTTTCCATGCAGATTCCGGCCGACCCTTGAATACAGATAGACTCCGTACACAGCCAGCACGATGAACGAGCCAATCACCTTGGAATCATTCCAGGCCATGTCCGGAACCTTGATCCAGGCCCACTGCAACCCAAGAATCAGGCTTAAAAGCAGGGTCGGAAACCCAATGACGTTCAGGACATAAGATAAATGCTCCAATTTATGAAGGTCGGCAATCCGCCGCAGCATCTTTCCCCACTTTTTCCTTTTCAGGAGCTCATACTGCAGCAGGTATAAAAGCGACAGCACAAAGGAGATGGAGAACGCTCCATAGGAAAGGATGGCCATGGTAATATGGATCAGCAGCAGCTCTGAAACCAGCTGTTCCGACATCGGATTGGATTCGTAGTATGCCGGGGCAAATGTATGGATGCACATGATGATAAAGCCAAGAACATTGGTAAAAAAGACGATGAAATCGACTTTCAGGATTCTGTTGATGGCCAGCGAGAGGCTGACAAGCACCCAAGCGTAAAAATAAAGCCCCTCGAACAGGGTGAGAACCGGAAATCGGCCTGTTTCCCTCATGTACAAAAACAGGAAGAGCGTTTGCAAAATCCATACAAATGCAAGTAACCAGAAGGCAATTTTGTTTACCTTCCGGTTACTGTTAAGGAAGTCCATAAAATATAAAAGCACGCTTGCCGCATAAATCACAATCGTCAGCTCATGCAGTCGGGTCATAAAAAGGTCTGACATTTGCCTTTTAACCTCACTTACGATTGAAAGGATGCCTGAGGCACTTTAACGTTTATATCGGCCTGCTTTGATTCGGCTGGTTTCAATCCTTTTTGTTCAGCTACGAGCTGTTCGATATTGAAAATTTTCACAAAAAGATCCAGCGCTTCTTCAGCGTCACGCTGTGCAGACAGCTCCTTTGCCTGAAGGATTGGGTCTTTCAGAAGCTGGTTGATGATGCTCTTTGTGTGCTTGTTGAGCACTTTGATATCGCGTTCGGAAAGATGCGGGAGCTTGCGCCCAATGCTGTTCATTGTTTCCTGCTGGATCTCATGCGCCTTGGCCCTGAGTGCTGAAATCACAGGCACAACACCAAGGGTGTTCAGCCACTGCTTGAAGAGGACCATTTCCTCTTCGATCATCAGCATGATTTTTTCCGCGGCTTTTTTGCGTTCCTGAAGATTGGCTTCGACAATCCCCTCCAGGTCATCAATATCATAAAGGAAGACATTCTCGACTGAAGCGATTGCCGGGTCAAGGTCACGCGGAACGGCGATATCCACCATGAACAGCGGCTTGCCTTTGCGCACCTTGGAGACAGTGTCCATCATTTCCTTCGTGACGACAAACTCTTTGGCTCCTGTGGAGGAGATTAGAATATCCGCTTCCACAAGGGCACATTGCAATTCTTTCAGAGTGCGGGCTTCGCCTGCAAACCGGCTGGCGAGGTCTTCCGCTTTTTGATAGGTGCGGTTGATGACCGTAACCTTCCTTGCCCCATTGGAGTGAAGGTTCTGGATGGCGAGCTCGCCCATCTTCCCTGCTCCAAGAATTAGCACATGCTTGTTATCGAGCGAACCAAAGATTTTCTTTGCCAGTTCAACAGCAGCATAGCTGACGGAAACCGCGTTGGCACCGATATCCGTCTCGGAATGGGCGCGTTTCGCGACCGTAACGGCCTGTTTGAAAAGATGGTTGAAAACTGTTCCTGTTGCCTTTTCCTCCTGGGCCATCAGGAAGCTTGACCGGACTTGTCCAAGGATCTGCGTTTCCCCAAGTACCATGGAGTCCAAACCGCAGGCCACTTTAAACAAATGGTCAACAGCTCCATCCTCTTCATAGACAAATAGGAATGGCGAAAACTCATTCTGGTCAATATTGAACCATTCCGATAAAAATTCTTTTATATAGTAACGGCCAGTGTGGATCTGGTCCACAACGGCGTATATCTCCGTACGGTTACAGGTGGATATAATGACATTTTCAAGAATGCTCTTCTTGTTTTGAAGCGTCTGCATTGCATTCTTTAGATTTGCCTCGTTGAATGTCAACCTTTCCCTGATCTCGACAGGAGCAGTACGGTAATTAAGGCCAACAACTATTGTATGCATAAGTAAAATGACACCTCCAAACAAAAATCACATTGCGGCTAACGCCATTATAACACCCGAAATTTAATAGATTTTTAATAAATGTGAACATCTATCGAAAAGATTAAGCAACACCTTTTTAAAAAGGCGGCATGTCCATAAATAAAAACCAATTGCCAGCCCGGCGGGCCATCTGGTTAAATATAAAGTGTGTGTAATGGTTACTTTCTCCCTATGTACAGTATCAAAAATTCGGCATGAATTCAAGTAAGCCTTACTGGAAAGGTAGGAATATGAAGAAAACTTCACTGATACCAGGCATTATCCTAATAGGATATGGAATTTATTTTTATCTCGACCAGGCAAACATTGTCCTGTTCCAGCAGTTTCATACGTGGCCGACACTTATGGCCATCATCGGATTGGCTTTCCTGGTCCAGGGCTATTGGGGCCGGGACTTCGACTCCATTTTGCCGGGAGTCATCCTTTTGGGGCTGGGAATCCACTTTCATGTGGTTGGCCGGCTCGCAGTCTGGCCGGACCACCTGGGAGCCTTTATTTTAATCATTGCCCTTGGATTCCTGCTGCGCTATCAAAAAAGCGGAAACGGACTGGCATATGGAATCCTTTTCCTTAGCGTTGCCGCCCTGCTGCTTTTTTATGACAGCATTGCAAGCTGGCTGGGGCTTTTGGAGAGCCGTTTCGCTTCCTTCCTGACCTTTTGGCCTGCGGCGCTCATTTTGATAGGAGTCTATCTTCTTATGAAGAGAAGGTGAAAAAAGACAGGGCTCAATGCCCTGTCTTTTTTCATGTCAGCTCGGCCTGGGAGCCGGCTTCGCCGTTCATTATAAAACGGAATCCAAAAATTCCTTCGTCCGCTGTTCTTTTGGATTGTTGAACACTTCTTCAGGGGGGCCTGCTTCGACGATGCGGCCGCCGTGCATGTAAACCACCCAATCGGCCACTTCTTTGGCAAAGCCCATTTCATGCGTGACGACGACCATGGTCATTCCTTCGTCGGCGAGCTCTTTCATCGTGGCGAGGACCTCCCCTACCAGCTCTGG
The DNA here is from genome assembly GCF_001273925.1 of Bacillus sp. FJAT-27251. Lineage (GTDB taxonomy): Bacteria > Bacillota > Bacilli > Bacillales > Cytobacillaceae > Mesobacillus_B. The sequence goes on from NZ_LIGG01000001.1 coordinate 4,855,697, forward strand.
GTCAAGCGCCGAGGTCGGCTCGTCAAACAGCATGACCTCAGGCTTCATGGCCAGCGCCCTGGCAATTGCCACCCGCTGCTTTTGGCCTCCCGACAATTTTCCCGGATAGACATTTTCCTTATCGCTCAAGCCGACTTTCTTCAATAGTTCCTTGGCTTGCTTATAAGCCTGTTCTTTAGGCACCTTTTTTACATGCATCGGCGCCTCCACGATATTCTCGATGACTGTCATATGGGGGAAAAGGTGAAAATGCTGGAATACCATTCCGACCCTGGCGCGGATATCGTTAATATCATGCGTTCCCAGCTCGACTTTCTCGCCGCCGATGATGATATTGCCGCTGTCTTTAATCTCCAGGAAATTGAGACAGCGAAGGATAGTGCTTTTCCCCGAACCGCTCGCCCCGATCAGGCAGACTACTTCGCTTTCCTTTACCATCATTTCAATGTCCTTCAAGACATGCAAATCCCCAAAGGATTTGTTCAGTTTTTCCACTTTTACCATAATTGAACTGCTCAAGCTCCTTCCTCCTCTCCTAATCGCTCAATGACATCCGCTTTTCAATGAAACGGACAAGCATGGTGAAAATAAACACGAGAATCAAATAGTAGACGGCGACAATCAATAGGTAGCTCATATAATCGAAAGAATTTGAGCCGTATGTTGTCGCGACATTGAATAATTCGTACATGCCGATAAAAGCAGCCAGGGAAGAATCCTTGATTGCGATGATAAACTGGTTGCCAAGCGGCGGCATTGCTCTTCTCAGCGCCTGCGGCAGGATGATCCTGCGGTAGGTCAATCCCGTTGACATCCCCAGGGAACGGCCGGCTTCCATCTGTCCTTTGTCAATCGACTGGATGGCCCCGCGGAAGATTTCCGCAATGTACGCACCGTTATGGAAAGCGAGACCCAGGACGACGGCCCAGAATTGGGACATGTTGAAGGCCGTAAGCCCATAATAGAAAACGAAAATCTGCACAACCAGCGGCGTTCCGCGAACAAGAAATATGTATAGGTCGGCAATCCACTCGAGGATTTTGACGCCGGATATTTTTAGAAAAGCGAAAAAAAGTCCTATTACTATACCAATCAATATGGCTACTGCCGTCAATTGAAACGTCAGCAGCATCCCTTTAAGAAAAACAGGATAACTATCAATAAACTTCGAAATCCAATCCAATGACTTCCCCTCCTAATAGAAAAGCGTAAGCACACAGTGAAATTTTGGGCACTGAGAGACCCTGTCAGTTACCTTTTTTGGTCTGCCCAGCAATTTTCGGGTACTGAGAGGCGTCGTCAGTTACCTTTTTTTCGGCTGCCCAGCAATTTTTGGGCACTGAGAGAACCCGTCAGGTACCTTTTTTCCTCTGTCCAGCCATTTTCGGGCACTGAGAGGCGTCGTCAGTTACCTTTTTTCGGCTGACCAGCAAATTTTGGGTACTGAGTGGCGTCGTCAGTTACCTTTTTTCGGCTGACCCTCAAATTTCGGGCACTGAGAGACCCCGTCAGGTACCTTTTTTCGCCTGACCAGCCATTTTCGGGCACTGAGAGA
>NZ_LIGG01000001.1:4857836-4916517 GCF_001273925.1 Bacillus sp. FJAT-27251
GGGCACTGAGAGAACCCGTCAGGTACCTTTTTCCGCCTGACCAGCCATTTTCGGGCACTAGAGAGAACCTGTCAGGTACCTTTTTCCCAATAACCCGCATTTTTCGGGCACTGAGTAGGTACAAAAAAGGCGAATGTACAGCTTATGCACATTCGCCCAGGGAGTTATTCCTTTTCAGGATCCTTTGTAATGTCTTCACCGATGTACTTCTCGCTGATTTCTGTCAGTGTTCCATTTTCGTGGAGCTTTTCTAGTGCTTCATTGATTTTATTCAGCAATTCCTCATTGTCTTTTGCTACGGCAATCGCCTGCTCACTGCGTCCAAGCAGCTCTTTGCCTTCAACCTTCATACCGGCTCCGATGGCTTCCTTGCCGGTTACGAAGTCGGTAATAACCGCATCATGTTTTCCTTTGCTTAACGCTTCGAGCGCTGTGACGTCACTGTCCAGCAGGATTACGTTGTCGGTTACTTCTGATGCCGTTGTGGCATATGTAGATCCTTTTGAAACCGCGATCTCTTTGCCCTCTAAATCGGCAAGTGTTTCGACATCGCTGTCAGGGCGGACAAATACTTGCGGTCCGGAATAGTAATATGGGACGGAAAAGTCCACTGCCTGCAAACGCTCTTCCGTAATTGTGTGGCTGGCTACCGCTGCATCAAATCGGCCTGCCTTGACACCTTCCACAATGCCGCCAAATTTGAACTTTTTCTGTTCAGGCTCAAGCCCCAGCTCCTTTGCGACTGCTTCGCCCACCTCAATATCAAAGCCGGTCATCGTGCCATCTTCCTTCATGTAGCTGAACGGCTTGAATTCGCCGGATGCCGCAAATGTAAATTTGCCTTCATCCGCCAACTTCATGCCGTCGCTTGAAGCTGCATCTGAACCGCAGGCTGCCAAAAGCGCAACAAAAAGCAGCCCTATTAATCCCTTGACATATTTCTTCACTTGATGATCCCCCTCTTTTTTTAAAATTCGCCTTCCTTTCCAGCCTAGCATGTCTGCAGAATAGTCTCAAAATCCATATCTTCCGACTATTCTCTTTATTTAAGCTTCATCCTCCATGAGACCGGCTGACCTGAAGGATGCTTAAAATAACGGCCATATGCCCGGGCATGCTCCAAATTCCCCATATTTCGCCAAAAATTATGTATTGCCAGCCTCTTCTAAAGTCCCAGTTTCTGTCCGGAACCTCTTTAGGGAATTTGGACTGTCACCGATACAAGTACATACCCTCGAAATAAAACACTCAAACATGAAAATTCATTTCATGTTCTCCCCGGCATTCAATTTTACTTCGGGATCCGCCATTATTGCCAAAAACACAAAAAACCTGATGCTCAAGGCACCAGGTTTTTCGTCATTTATTCATATAGGCTTGAATGATGCTCCAGGCTTTGTCTTTCCCTTCGCCTGTTTCCGACGAGAATAGGACGATAGCATCATCAGGATCAAATTCAAGGGTTTCCTTGACAATTTTCACATGCTTTTGCCATTTTGATTTCGGGATTTTGTCCGCCTTTGTGGCGATGACAATGACCGGAATATCATAATGCTTGAGGAAATCATACATCATTTTATCATCGGCGGAAGGCGGATGCCTAAGGTCGACAATCAGGATGACGGCTTTGAGCTGTTCCCTGCTGGTAATATACGTTTCGATCATCTTGCCCCATGCGGCGCGTTCCGTCTTGGATACCTTGGCGTACCCATAGCCGGGAACATCAACAAAATAGAGGATTTCATTGATGATGAAAAAATTCAGGGTTTGGGTTTTCCCTGGCTTGGAAGACGTCCGGGCAAGGGCCTTGCGGTTGAGCATTTTATTGATAAATGAAGACTTTCCGACGTTGGAACGGCCGGCCAAAGCAAACTCCGGCAAGGCCCCTTCCGGATACTGGCTGGGCCTAACCGCACTGATGACAATATCTGCAGATGTTACTTTCATGAATTAACTCCCTCGGCAAGGGCATGGCTTAGAACTTCATCGACATGGGATACAAGGACAAATTGCAGTGCATTCCGGACACTTTCCGGAATATCATCAATGTCTTTCTCGTTATCTTTTGGTAGGATGATTTTCGTCAATCCCGCCCTGTGCGCACTTAATGTTTTTTCTTTGAGTCCGCCAATTGGCAGCACTCTTCCGCGAAGCGTGATTTCTCCTGTCATCCCCACTTCGCGGCGGATTGGCCGTCCCGACAGCGCGGAAACCAGGGCTGTCGCAATGGTAATTCCGGCTGAAGGGCCGTCTTTTGGCGTCGCGCCTTCCGGAACATGGATATGGATGTCCAGCTTTTCATGGAAGTCCTCGTCAATTCCTAGTTCCTTTGCCTTGGAGCGGACATAGCTGAAGGCAGCCTGGGCCGATTCCTTCATGACATCGCCCAGTTTTCCGGTGAGGACAAGCTTGCCTTTCCCGGCTGAAAGCGAGACCTCAATCTGGAGGGTGTCCCCTCCTACCGTCGTATAGGCAAGGCCTGTCGCTACTCCAATCTGGTCTTCCATTTCGGCTTCGCCATAGCGGAATTTCGGTTTGCCCAGGAAGTCGACGACGTTCTTATCATTGATGACGACACGCTTTTTCTCTTCCGAAACAATGATTCTGGCGGTTTTCCTGCAGATGGAGGCGAGCTGGCGCTCAAGCGACCGCACTCCGGCTTCCCGCGTATAGTGGCGGATGATTTGCAGGAACGCTTCGTCGCGGATCTGCAGCTGGGATTTGCTCAGGCCATGGTCCCTGACCTGGCGCGGCAGTAAATGATCCTTGGCGATATGAAGCTTTTCAAGCTCGGTATAGCCGGCGATCGTAATGATTTCCATCCGGTCGAGCAATGGTCCTGGAACAGTGCTCAGGTTGTTGGCCGTCGCAATGAACATCACCTTGGAAAGGTCATAGGTTTCCTCGATGTAATGATCGCTGAAATTGTGGTTCTGTTCAGGATCGAGGACTTCGAGCATCGCAGAAGACGGGTCACCCCTGAAATCGCTGGACATCTTGTCGATTTCATCGAGCAGGAAGACCGGATTGATGGTGCCAGCCTTCTTCATCCCCTGGATGATCCGGCCCGGCATCGCGCCGACATACGTGCGGCGGTGGCCGCGGATTTCCGATTCGTCCCTGACGCCGCCAAGCGAAATGCGGACAAAGTTCCTGTTCAGCGATTTTGCAATCGATTTCGCCAGGCTCGTTTTTCCGACTCCCGGAGGTCCGGCAAGGCAAAGGATCGGCCCTTTCAGGGAGTTGGTCAGCTGCTGGACAGCAAGGTATTCCAGTACCCGCTCTTTTACCTTTTCAAGTCCGTAATGTTCCTCGTTCAATATCTGCTCCGCTTTGCGGATGTTCAAGTCGTCTTCGGTTGCCTTTGTCCATGGAAGCGAGACGAGCCAGTCGATATAATTGCGGATGACCGCACTTTCAGCGGAAGTGGAAGGCACTTTCTCATAACGCTCCAATTCCTTCAACGCGGTTTCCTTGACATGGTCCGGCATCCCTGCGAGTTCAATCTTGTCGGTAAGCTCCTTGACTTCACCCGTTTTCCCTTCCTTGTCGCCGAGCTCCTTCTGGATGGCTTTCAGCTGTTCACGAAGGTAATACTCCTTTTGGGTTCTCTCCATGGAGCGTTTTACACGCTGCCCGATTTTCTTTTCAAGGTTCAGGACTTCTTTTTCATTATGAATGATTTCAATAATCCGGTTCATTCTCTCTTTTTCATCGAGCGTTTCCAGGACTTCCTGCTTTTCCTTCAGCTTCAATGGCAGATGCGAGGAAATGATGTCCGCCATGCGGCCTGGTTCTTCAATATCTGCTACGGATGAGTACGTTTCGGCAGAAATCTTCTTGGACATTTTTATGTACTGCTCAAAATACTGAAGCATCGTCCTCATCAACGCTTCATCTTCTACATCCTTCGCCCGGCCCTCTTCATAGGTTTTCAGGCTGGCGGCAAAATGGTCCTCCCTGTCCATGAACTCAACAATCTCCGCACGCTGGAGCCCTTCCACAAGCACTCGGATCGTACCGTTGGGCAGCTTCAGCATTTGCTTTACCCTTGTCAGCGTTCCCATATGATAAAGATCGTCCTCTGACGGTTCATCTATCGAAATATCCTTTTGCGTTGTAAGAAAGATCAAATGGTCATCAACCATCGCCTTTTCAAGCGCCTGTACAGATTTATCACGGCCGACATCAAGATGAAGGACCATTGTCGGATATACCAAAAGGCCCCTGAGCGGCAATAGTGGAACGGTTAGCTCATTGTTATCACCCATGTCTTTACACCTCCACATGTAAACAAAAGTTGTACAATTATTCTTTGTTCAATTCTAACGCATTTGCCTTCTAGTGTCTAATGCGATGGGCTCGCAGCGGGTACAAAGACAGACAAATGGAATCTTATTTAGTATCGTAAAAATAACGGAAAATATGTTGCTTGTTTTGCAAATGGAATGCCTGGCGGATGGACTTAGGCTTTTTCCCATGAAAAGAGAAACTCCGCCATTACACAAATGGACGGAGTTTATCCTACACGCTTTCCTTTTTGTTCATATCCGCCGAAAGGATTTGGCTTCCGGTATTGTCCGGAGCGGCTGCGATCAGCTGTTCACTGGAGGCATGGTCCTTCAGCAGGGCAATATCGAATACTTCGTTCAAATGGCTTACTGGAATGATTTCAATACCAGTAATCTCTTTCAGGATGGTTTGGTTATTCTCAATTGGAATGATCGCTTTTTTCGCTCCGGCTTTTTGGGCGGCTTTTACCTTGGCATACACCCCGCCCACAGGCTTGACGTTTCCATGGATGCTGATCTCGCCTGTCATCGCCACTGTATGGTCGGTTGGGATTTTGTAGACAGCGGAATAAATTCCGGTAGCCATCGCGATACCCGCAGATGGACCATCAATCGGGATACCTCCCGGAAAGTTGACGTGGATATCAAACTTATCAGCTGGCACGCCCATTGAACGAAGGACAGTGACGACATTTTCGATCGAGCCGCGGGCCATGCTTTTGCGTCTGATCGATTTTCCTTGTCCGCCAATGCTTTCTTCTTCGACGATTCCGGTAATATTGATGCTGCCTTTTTCCTTGGCCTCAATCGCTGTAACTTCAATTTCCAGAAGGGCTCCGGTGTTGGGACCGTATACGGCCAGACCGTTAATCAGGCCAACTGCCGCCTGGTCATTGATTTTCCGTTCCATTCTTGGGGTAAGCTGGCTTGAATGCACAACCCATTCGACTTCTTCCGGCTTGATATAGTCGCGGCCTTCGGTAATGGCCAGGCCAGCGGCAATTTGAACCATATTTACAGCTTCACGCCCGTTGCGGCAATACGAAGAGAGAATTTCCACTGCTTCATCACCCAACTTGAGATTCACCTTGGCAGCGGCGTTTTTAGCCACTTCGGCAATCTCTTCCTGGGATAATTCCCTGAAGAACACCTCCATGCAGCGGGAGCGGATGGCTGGCGGTATCTCATTGGGAGTTCTTGTAGTGGCGCCAACCAGGCGGAAATCCGCCGGCAGCCCATTTTTAAAAATATCATGGATATGGGTAGGAATCTGCTGGTTTTCTTCACTGTAATAGGCACTTTCCAAATACACTTTCCGGTCCTCGAGGACTTTCAGCAATTTGTTCATCTGGATGGGATGCAATTCACCGATTTCATCGATGAACAGCACGCCTCCATGCGCATTGGTGACAGCCCCCTGTTTAGGCTGGGGAATGCCGGCTTGCCCCATGGCCCCTGCTCCCTGATAAATCGGGTCATGCACCGAACCGATAAGCGGGTCGGCAATCCCCCGTTCATCGAACCGGGCGGTAGTGGCGTCCAATTCAACAAAAACAGATGTCTTTTTAAATGGGGACTTTTCATTTTTCTTCGCTTCTTCAAGCACCAGCCTTGCTGCGGCCGTTTTTCCGACGCCGGGAGGTCCGTAGATAATCACATGCTGGGGGTTTGGTCCGCAAAGGGCCGCCTTCAGGGCCTTAATGCCATCCTCCTGTCCGACAATATCCTTAAAAGTGGATGGCCGGACCCTTTCGGAAAGTGGTTCACTGAGAGAGATCGACCGCATCTTTTTCAGCTGTTCCATTTCTTTTTTTGATTCACGGTCTATGGATACTTTTTGTGTTCGCTGATTTTTCAATAGGTTCCAAAAATACAGCCCGATGATGATCCCAAAAAAAAGCTGTACAAATAAGGCAATCCCCGTCCAACTCAATCGAATTCCCTCCTGATCATTAGTACTCTTCACTTTACCCTAGTATCCCCTCCATCAAGCTGGAATAAACAACAATTTCCGGCAAAAATAATGTCCGTAATGAGAGGTGGGGAAACATACTTATAGGAGAATAATATTGAAAATTGAAGGGCACCACAGGGGACTTCATTGGGACGTTAACAGGAATGCCAGCAGCATCACCACCGCATCAAAAAGCCCGGCAGAAGCTGCCGGGCTTTTCTATTATGGATATCACGCAGAATTGCGTTCTCCCTTTTCTTCAACAGTTCCATCTTCAAGGACAAGCTTTGGTGCGCTCAGCTGCTCCACTGTTTCCTGGGTGATGACACATTTGACAATATCATCGCGGGAAGGAAGGTCAAACATGACATCAAGCATGATGCCTTCGATGATGGAACGCAGGCCACGGGCACCAGTCTTGCGCTCGATGGCCTTTTTCGCGATTTCCCTCAGCGCGTCCTCTTCGAATTCAAGTTCGACATTATCGAGCTCGAGCATCTTCTGATACTGCTTCACCAATGCATTCTTCGGCTTGGTGAGAATCTCGACAAGTGCTTCCTCATCCAGTTGGGCAAGGCTAGCAATGACCGGAAGACGGCCGATGAATTCCGGAATCAGTCCGAATCTCAGCAAATCTTCAGGAAGCACCTTTGAAAGCAATTCCTTTTGGTCGATGTCCTTTTCCTTTGTATCGGAACCGAAGCCAATGACCTTTTGGCCTAGACGGCGCTTGATGATGGATTCAATGCCATCGAAGGCTCCGCCGCAAATGAACAGGATATTCCCTGTATCAATCTGGATGAATTCCTGGTGCGGATGCTTTCTTCCACCCTGAGGCGGCACACTTGCAACCGTTCCTTCAAGGATCTTAAGCAGCGCCTGCTGGACGCCTTCACCGGAAACATCTCTTGTGATTGAAGGATTTTCGGACTTACGGGCAATTTTATCGATTTCATCGATGTAGATAATCCCTTTTTCAGCCTTCTCCACATCATAATCAGCAGCCTGGATCAGTTTGAGAAGAATGTTTTCAACGTCTTCCCCAACATAACCGGCTTCCGTAAGGGATGTAGCATCCGCAATGGCAAATGGTACATTCAGGATTCTTGCCAGCGTCTGGGCAAGGAGCGTCTTCCCGCTCCCAGTAGGCCCGATCATGCAGATATTACTCTTCGCTAGCTCAACATCGTCAATCTTGCTGTTGGAATTGATGCGCTTGTAGTGGTTATAGACAGCAACAGATAGATTTTTCTTCGCCTGGTCCTGCCCAATCACGTACTCATCAAGGATTTCACGGATTTCCCGCGGTTTTGGTACATCCTTGAACTCGACTTCCTCCTCGGTGCCCAGCTCTTCCTCCACGATCTCGGTACATAATTCGATGCACTCATCACATATATATACACCTGGTCCAGCAACGAGTTTGCGGACTTGATCCTGGGTCTTGCCGCAGAAAGAACATTTGAGTTGTCCTTTTTCATCATTAAATTTAAACAAATTCTTCACCCCTTGAGAAAAAGCAATATATAAAGCTGCGGATCAAAAGCAAACATTTAGTGGTTACTTGTAAACGAATGGTAAATCAAGTATGTATTGCATTGTAACACATTTCCCCAAAAGACAGGAAATGAAAACTCTCGCCTGAAAAAATTGCGATCCGCCAAAAGATATGTACCCAACTCAGCATAACCAAAAAAACGCTGCTTCAACCGGCTGTTTGCCATTTACCATTTAAATTCGGAACGGGCATCCGCAAACCCTTCCTTTATTATGTAAAAAAAAAGGCTGAAATGGTACAAAACAAGGCACGAATAATTCGCGCCTTGTTTCTTATACCATTATCTATATTATGCAACAGTTTTGCTGTTTTCCACAAGGAATTCGACTGCTTTTTTCATTTTAAGGTCGCCTTGGATTCCTTCGATGTTTCCGCCAAGAGCTGCTTTGATCTGGTCAACAGTCATGTTGTACTGTTCAGCCATCTTTTCAAGCTCGGCATTCACATCTTCTTCGGAAGCAGTGATGTTTTCCGCTTCTGCAATGGCTTCAAGAGTCAGGTTCACACGAACGCGGCTTTCAGCATCTTCTTTCATCTGCTCGCGCAGTGCTGACTGGTCCTGGCCAGAGAACTGGAAGTAAAGGTCAAGATTCATGCCTTGCATTTGCAGGCGCTGTTCGAACTCGCTCATCATGCGGTCGATTTCGTTCTCGATCATCACTTCAGGAATATCGATTTCCGAGTTAGCTGCCGCTTTTTCAACAACAGTGTCCTGTACATGATGCTCTTTTTGATGCTCTTTGTCATGCTTCAGGCGGTTCTTAGTTTTTTCTTTCAATGCTTCAAGAGTTTCGACTTCTTCGTCGACATCCTTCGCGAACTCGTCGTCAAGTTCAGGAAGTTCCTTGCCTTTGATTTCATGGACCTTCACTTTGAAGACCGCAGGCTTTCCTGCCAATTCAGCAGCATGGTACTCTTCAGGGAAAGTAACTTCCACTTCTTTTTCTTCGCCTGTAGCGATGCCTACAAGCTGCTCTTCAAATCCAGGAATGAAGCTTCCGGATCCAAGTTCAAGAGAATAGTTTTCCGCTTTGCCGCCTTCGAATGCTTCTCCGTCGACAAATCCTTCAAAATCAAGGACAACAGTGTCGCCGTTTTCCGCTTTGCCTTCTTCTTTGACAACAAGCTCAGCGTTGCGCTCCTGAAGGGACTTCAGTTCAGCTTCCACTTCTTCGTCGGTTACTTCTGTATCGAAAGCTTCGACTTCAAGGCCTTTGTATTCGCCAAGCTTCACTTCCGGCTTGACTGTTACAGTCGCTTTCACGATCAGGCTCTTGCCTTTTTCGATCTGCTCTACATCGATTTCAGGACGGTCAACCGGGAAGATGCCCGTTTCGTCGATTGCGTTCGCATATGCTTCTGGAAGAAGGATATCAATGGCATCCTGATAAAGGGCTTCTACACCAAAACGCTTTTCAAACATTTGGCGAGGCATTTTCCCTTTACGGAAACCAGGAACGTTGATTGTTTTAACGACCTTTTTGAATGCAGCTTCTAAACCTTCGTTTACTTTTTCTGCATCGACTTCAATTGTAAGAACCCCTTGGTTCCCTTCGAGTTTTTCCCATTTTGCAGACATACAGTTCCCTCCAACAAATCTATTATCATGTTCATTCGGCGATGAATATGTCTTGAACGCGCAAGCAATATTCCAGTTAAATGTAAAATAGATTGATTTTTACATAATACAACCACTACATTATACCACACGATTATTTTGTTTCAACAACCAGGTTAGATTATCGGGTAAGAAATTTCTTCTATCTTCCTGATGGCCTCCACGGCCTTCCCGATTTCCTCTTCATCCCCGCCGTTTTCTTCGATATACTGCTCAAGCGTCCATTCATGGCCATAGTAGGACTTGCCCAAGTAATCGTACGCCCCCGCCCAGGCCAGGGGGTTATTCGGTTCGGGGTCAAAAGGATAGAGCAGAAAGAAATTACGCTCCGCCATCCCTTTAATGTTCTCTAGAAAGACAGGGTCATCGTTTTCAAACTTATCTTCCAAAAGCTTGAATACATCGCTCATCATCATCTCATGTACGTCTGGCAGCCTTGCCGGAATGAAGCTTGCCTTTCTTCCGAATTTCTCAACCTGCAGCTCTCCGTCATACTCCTGCTCTTTCAGGATGTTCAGCAGCATGGACTTCAGGAACGGATGGCCGCTGTCTGAAGCCAGATACTTCTTTATTTCCGGAAGATGCGGGCGGATGTTTTCATTGGCCAGTCTTGCCGCCACCATCATCTGCTCATCCGGGTCCTTGCACTCAAACAACTGGAGCCGTTCTGCCTCTGAATGTCCGGGAACGTCATTTTCCACCGGCACGGCTTTTCCTTCGGCCATTTTCCGGCTGAACTGAAGCATCTTGGAAAAATGTTCAAACTTATCTGTCGGCACATGTTTTCCTTCAAGAAGACCTTCGATGGTGGTGATAATCTCCTCATATTCTCCAAGCTGAACAAGGATCATGATATAAAGGTCCATCACCTGGATATAATCGCCAACGCCGTCCCTCAGCATCCCGGCCGCCAGCTTTTTTGCTTCTTTCACCCGTCCAGCCTCATAATAAGCTACCACAAGACCGATGCGGGCTTCAGCATTATCATGCTCCATGGCCACCGCCTGCTCGAGGAATTCCGCTGCCTGCCTGAACTTCCTGGCATGCAGCAGCTCCAGGCCCTTATCCATGAGGCGCCTTTCAAGGCCAGGAAACAGAATAATATTACCTTCTTTTTTTAAGTCCCGTTTCTTCATGCCATTCTGCCTGCCTTTTGTTCGGAGTGGCGCTTCAAATGCACCGTCCGCTTTTTTCGTAGTTTAGCACGAATTCGTGGAAATTCAAAAAGATTCGCTGATAACACATTCGAGCGGCTTCCTTTTAGCGAGGATGCGGGGGAAAGGGTTTGGGATTATCTGGTGTTTGGCAAATAAATCAATGAAATTGGAATATAAATTGTGGTTTTTGGCTGATAAATGGTGATATTGGAAAATAAAACTCGGCTTTTGGAAAATAAATCATATAAATTGGAAAATAACCACGCGAGAGCACCCACCCTAATGGCAAAAAATCCACAGCACTCAGCTGTGGATTTTTTTTTATCGTGCACTCTCTTCATATTTAACAATGCTGGCTTCCATCTGCAGCGTCAGCTCGATTTCATCCCAGCCATTGACCAGCATCGTCTGCCAGTACGGAGACAGCGGGAATTCCGCCTTGAAGCCTTTGGAATCGGTCACGGTCCTGTCTTCAACCGACACAGTCAGCTCGTAAGGCTGGCTTTTGGTCTGCTCCAGCAGGTAGCGGACTTCTTCTTCCTGCAATTTTACCGGAACCATTCCATTCTTCAGGCAGTTCTGGTGAAAAATATCGGCGAAAGACGGTGCAATGACCACCTTGAAGCCGTAATCGAGCAAAGCCCATGGGGCATGTTCGCGCGATGAGCCGCACCCGAAATTCTCATTGGCGACAAGAATGGACGCACCTGCGTTTTCCGGCTGATTCAACTCGAAATCGGGATTAGGTGTTCCATCTGATAGAAAGCGCCAATCGTAAAAGAGGTATTGGCCAAAGCCTGTTTTTTCAATCCGCTTTAAAAATTGCTTCGGAATGATCTGGTCGGTATCGACATTGACTCTGTCCATGCCAGCCGCTTTACCGGTAAACGTCTTAAGTCCTGCCATAACTATCTTCTCCTTTCCAGGTCGTGTCTGCCATGCTTAATGGACGGCCTCTGCGGCTTCCAGTTTCCTCACATCGACGAAACGGCCATGGACCGCTGCGGCCGCTGCCATCGCCGGGCTGACCAGATGTGTCCTTGCACCAGCTCCCTGGCGGCCTTCAAAATTCCGGTTAGAAGTGGAAGCGCAATGTTCTCCGGCCGGAACAACATCGGCGTTCATGCTCAGGCACATGCTGCAGCCTGAATCACGCCATTCAAAGCCTGCCTGGAGGAATATCTGGTCCAGTCCTTCTGCTTCAGCAAGGACTTTGACAGCCTGTGAGCCTGGCACCACAATCGCCTGGACGCCCTTGTGCACCTTCCTGCCTTTGGCAATCTCTGCTGCCATGCGCAAATCCTCAAGGCGGGAGTTTGTGCATGAGCCGATGAACACCTTCTGGATCTCGATATCGCTGATCTTCTGGCCCTGGGAAAAGCCCATATACGCAAGAGCGCTCTCCACGGCTCTTTTATCGTTCTCGGTTTTGCACTCATCCAGGAAAGGAACTCTTCCTGTCACAGGGGCTGTCTGGCCTGGGTTGGTACCCCAGCTGACCATTGGAGCGATTTCGCTTCCATCAATATGGATTTCTTTATCATAAACCGCATCTTCATCAGAAGCCAGATTCTTCCATTGTGCGGCAAGGGCTTCGAATTCCTCTCCGGCAGGAACATATTTGCGGCCGCGTAGGTATTCAATGGTCGTGTCGTCTGGTGCAACAAGGCCGGCTTTCGCACCGCCTTCAATCGACATGTTGCAGACTGTCATCCGCTCTTCCATCGTCATATTTTCAATTACCGAGCCGCAGTATTCAATAATGTGGCCCGTTCCAAAATTGACTCCGTGCTTTGCCAGCACATACAGGATCACGTCCTTGGCCAGCACGCCTTCCCCAAGTTCGCCGTCAATCTGCACCTTCAGCGTCTTTGGTTTTGCCTGCCAAAGTGTCTGCGTAGCAAGGACATGTTCGACTTCACTTGTGCCGATCCCGAACGCGAGGGAGCCGAAAGCTCCGTGTGTGGATGTATGGCTGTCGCCGCAGACAATCGTCATCCCCGGCTTCGTCAATCCCAGTTCAGGGCCGATTACGTGGACAATTCCCTGTTCAGGGCTGTCGATGTCCGCAAGGATGATGCCGAATTCCTGACAATTTTTCCGCAATGTTTCCATTTGGTTTTGGGCAACAGGGTCGGTAATGGTAAAGCGGTTCACAGTCGGCACGTTGTGGTCGACTGTTGCAAATGTCCTGTCAGGCCTTCTGACGGACCTGTTTTTCATCCTAAGTCCGGAAAATGCCTGGGGAGAGGTCACTTCATGCACCAAATGAAGATCAATGTAGAGAAGGTCAGGCTTCCCCTCTTCCTGGTGGACAATATGATTCTCCCAAAGTTTCTCGATAATTGTTTTCCCCATGATTCACCCTCCCTTTCTTACGAGTAGCAGCTCATAATGTTTGAGATTGCCTGATTATCAAGGATGGTTGCCTTGATTTCTTCGATCATTTCAGCCGTGCCAATCGTTTTTTGTCCATTTATTGCGATATCGCTGGTTTTCAAGCCTGACTCAAGAACCTGCTCGACCGCATTTTCAATCGATTCCGCTTCTGCCTCAAGGCCGAATGAAGTTCTAAGCATCATCGCGGCGGAAAGGATCATCGCGATTGGATTGGCGATATTTTTGCCTTCAATGTCCGGCGCCGATCCATGGATAGGCTCATACAGGTATGGCCCTCCCTCCGAGATGCTTGCCGATGGCAGCATTCCAAGCGATCCGGTCAGGACGGAAGCTTCATCGCTCAGGATGTCGCCAAACATATTCTCGGTGACCAGTACATCAAATTGCTTAGGATTTTTAATCAGCTGCATGGCCGCATTGTCAACAAGCATGTGCTCAAGCGTAACATCCGGATATTCTCTCGCAATCTCTTCGGCTGTTTCGCGCCACACACGGCTTGATTCCAATACATTCGCCTTATCGACGGAAGTGACTTTCTTCCTGCGCTGATCCGCAAGCTGGAACGCCAGCCTGATGACTCTTTCAATCTCTTTCTTTTTATAAAAAAGAGTATCGACAACAGAATCTTCGCCGTCCGTGGTTGACCGTTCACTAGGCTTCCCGAAGTAAAGGCCTCCGGTAAGCTCCCTGACGACCAGCATGTCAGCTCCGGCAATGATTTCCGGGCGCAGCGGGGAAGTTTCGGCGGTAGCGGCATAGTAGCTTACCGGCCTTAAGTTGGCATAGAGGTTCAACTCTTTCCTGATGCGGAGAAGCCCTTTTTCGGGACGAAGATGCCCGGGAAGGCCATCCCATTTCGGACCGCCTACTGCACCAAGGAGGACAGCATCGCTTTTCTTGCAAACTTCGATTGTCTCGTCAGGAAGCGGGGTTCCGAGCGAATCGATCGCCCCTCCTCCAATGCTTGCAAATGTGAACGTAAATTGGTGCCCGAAACGTTCTCCCACTGCCTGCAGCACACTGACTGCACCCTGTGTCACTTCTTTGCCGATCCCGTCTCCAGGCAGAACTGCGATTGTCTTTTTCATGAGTTTCCCCTCCATTTTAATAGGCTATTGATTCACAACAGCTGTACTGCTTTCCTTCATATATAAAACCCGGTTGACTGCGTTCAAATAGGCTTTCGCGGATGCTTCGATAACATCCTGCGCCAGGCCTCTTCCGCTTGTTTCCTGGCCTGCATAGCGCATTTTCACATATACCTGGGCAAGGGCATCGCGCCCTGCACCGACAGACTGGATTCGGTAATCCAGAAGATTGATAGGTTCATCCACGCATTTTTCAAGTGTGTTATAGAGAGCTTCAATGCTTCCTGATCCTGTGGCCGCTTCCTCGACATGTTCGTTGTCAGCACCTGTGAGGGTAACGGTCGCAGTCGGGATCTGGTTGGTGCCATACTGCACCTGGATGGACCTTAATTCATAGAAGTTGTTATCGCCTGCAAGCTGTTCTTCAAGAACAAGGGCGACAAGGTCTTCATCTGTCATTTCTTTTTTACGGTCCGCCATATCTTTAAAAATCGCGAACAGTTTTTTAATATCTTCTTCCGGTACCGCAAGGCCCAGCTCATTCAGGCGATTGCGGAAGGCGTGGCGGCCCGAGTGCTTGCCTAGCACAAGGGAATTATTCTGGTAGCCGACAAGCTCCGGCGAGATAATCTCGTAGGTGGTCTTTTCCTTCAGCACACCATCCTGGTGGATTCCCGACTCATGGGCAAAGGCATTGCGGCCGACGACTGCTTTGTTGGCCGGCACAGCCATTCCGGTCAGCTTGGATACCAGGCTTGAAGTCCTGCTGATTTCCTGAAGGTTGAGCCTTGTCTCTGCCTGGAAATGCTCTTTCCGGATATGAAGGGCGACGGCCAATTCTTCAAGGGATGTATTTCCGGCGCGCTCGCCGATTCCGTTGATGGTTCCTTCCACCTGCCTTGCTCCATGCTGGACGGCCGAAAGGGAGTTGGCAACCGCCAATCCAAGGTCATCATGGCAGTGGGTGGACAATTCGACTTTTCCAATGGACGGAACATGTTCATATAGATATTTAAAAACAGCTCCGTATTCTTCCGGAGTGATATAGCCAACTGTATCCGGGATATTGATCACGCGTGCCCCGGCCTGGATCACCTGCTCGACAATCTCCGCAAGGAAAGGCAGCTCTGTCCGGCACGCATCCTCCGCCGACCATTGGACAATCGCGAATTTGGAAGCGGCATATTTCACTGTGTTCACAGCTGTTTCAATAACCTGTTCCTTGCTTTGCTTCAGTTTGTACTGGCGGTGGATTGGCGAAGTTGCGATGAAGGTGTGCAAGCGGGGCTCAGCACCCTCTTTCAGCGCCTCCCAGGCTGCATCGATGTCAGAGATCACTGCCCGGGCAAGCCCTGTAACAGAAGCTCCTTTAATCGTCCTGGCAATTTCCTTCACCGAGGCAAGGTCGCCGGGAGAAGCAGCTGGAAAGCCTGCTTCTATAATATCGACATTCAGTCTTTCCAGCTGTTTGGCAATTTCAAGCTTCTCAAACTTGTTCAGATTGACTCCGGCCGATTGTTCCCCGTCCCTTAAAGTAGTGTCAAAAATTTTAATTTTTTGCACTGAAAGCCACTTCTTTCTTCTTATCTTTATTGACGAACGGCATCATTGCCCTTAATTCTCTTCCTACTACTTCAATTGGATGCTGCTTTTCGTTTTCGTTGACAGCTGTAAACTCCGGACGGTTTGCCTGGTTTTCAAGGATCCAGCCTTTCGCAAACTTCCCATCCTGGATATCCTTCAGGACAGCTTTCATTTCTTCCTTGACAGCTGCGTTGACGACGCGCGGTCCGCTTACAAAGTCACCCCACTGCGCTGTGTCGGAGATGGAGTAGCGCATTCCTTCAAGGCCGCCTTCATACATCAGGTCAACAATCAATTTCAGTTCATGGAGACACTCAAAGTAGGCAAGCTCCGGCTGGTATCCAGCTTCTGTCAATGTTTCGAAACCTGCTTTTACAAGTGAAGTCAAGCCGCCGCAAAGCACTGCCTGCTCACCGAAAAGGTCTGTTTCTGTTTCTTCTTTAAAAGTTGTTTCCAAACCGCCTGCACGAAGGGAACCGATTCCGTGAGCGTAGGCTAGCGCAAGCTCTCTTGCTTCACCAGTCACATCCTGGTAGATGGCGAACAATGCTGGTACACCTGCTCCTTCTGCATACGTTCTTCTCACCAGGTGGCCAGGGCCTTTAGGGGCAACAAGCAGGACATCCGATTCTTTTGGAGCAACGATTTGATTGAAATGGATATTGAATCCATGAGCGAACATCAATGCCTGGTTTGTCAGGTTTGGAGCGATTTCTTCCTTATATACTTTCGGCTGAAGCTCATCCGGAAGCAGGATCATGACGACATCCGCCTGTGCAGTTGCTTCGCCAACACTGAATACCTTGAAACCGTCTTCGACTGCCTTATCCCAGGAACGGCCTTTGCGAAGCCCGATTACCACTTCAACACCTGAGTCGCGAAGGTTTTGGGCGTGTGCGTGGCCCTGTGATCCGTATCCTACTACCGCTACTTTCTTTCCTTGAAGATATTGTGGGTTTGCGTCTCCGTTATAGTACATTTTTGCCATTTTGATTTCTCTCCCTTTAAATTGTTTTTTTGTTTTTTGGTTTATACAATGGAATAATTTTTAGCCGAATTCGGGCGCTGGCTGCTTCTAGGGAAAGCTGTTGTTCCCGTCCGGGCAAGCTCCTTGATTCCGTAAGGCTTGATCAGTTCGATAAATGCTTCGATCTTTTCACTTTCACCGGTAATCTGGATGATCAGGCTGTCCTTGCCGACATCGATGACCGATGCCCGGAATGGCTCGATAAGCGAATAAATCTCATTTCTTGTCTGCGGCGGAGACTGGACTTTGATTAAAGCCAGCTCGCGGGCCACTATTGCCTGGTCGCTGATGTCCGCCACTTTGAGCACATCCACCTGTTTGTTGAGCTGCTTGGTGATCTGTTCGATGATCCCATCGTTTTCGACATTTACGACACAGGTGATGCGGGAAATTCCTTCCTGTTCTGTGTGCCCTACCGAGATGCTTTCAATATTGTAGTTGCGCTTCGAGAAAAGGTTGGTGATCCTGTTCAAGACACCCGGCCGGTTGAGGACAGTCAGTGTTACGATCCGTTTCATTTTTTCACCCCCACCATTTCATGCAGCCCTTTTCCAGGGGCAATCATTGGATAGACATTTTCATTTTCGGCGATTCTGAAGTCTAGCAGGACAGGTTCATCATTCCCCATCACCTGTTCAAGGATTTCCTTTGCTTCAGCTTCGGAAGTAATCTGATAGGCCTTGATATCATAGGCATCTGCCAGTTTGACAAAGGACGGCTGTGATGGGATCTTGCTGTGCGAGTATCTTTCCTGGTAAAAGATCTGCTGCCACTGCCTTACCATTCCAAGGGACTGGTTATTGAAGATGGCGATTTTCACCGGAAGGTTCAATTCCCTTATGACCGCCAGCTCCTGGGTGGACATCTGGAAACCGGCATCCCCGAGGACGGCGACAACACGGGCTGATGGGTCGGCAATCTGGGCGCCAATGGCAGCCGGAAGGCCGAATCCCATAGTCCCAAGTCCCCCGGAAGTTACCCAGCGGTCCGGATTCTTGAATGGATAATACTGGGCGGCCCACATTTGATGCTGGCCGACATCGGTGACGACAATCGCATCGCCGTTTGTCTGCTCATACAGCATTTCCATGACCCGCTGCGGTTTAAGGACGGAGCCCTCCTCTTCGTACCAGTATGGATATTCCTTTTTCCAGCCTTCCAGTTGGTCCATCCACTGTGAATGCTCAGGCTTTTTGCCTTCCTGCTTGATCAGCATTTTAAGCGCTTCGCCTGCGTCTCCGACGATTGGGATTGCGGTTGGGACATTCTTGCCAATCTCGGCAGGATCGATATCCACATGGGCGACAGTCGCATTAGGAGCAAAATGCTTCAGGTTCCCTGTAAGGCGGTCATCAAACCGTGCTCCAATATTGATTAGCAAGTCGCATTCGTACAAGGCCATATTGGCTGTATAGCATCCGTGCATCCCTGCAAGCCCCAGGGATAAAGGGTGGCTGGCCGGGAAGCTGCCAAGGCCGAGCAATGTATTCACGACCGGTATGTTTTGCTGTTGTGCGTACTCCTGAAGCAGGTGGGATGCCTTTGCGAACAGGACCCCAGCCCCGGCAAGGATGACCGGCTTTTTCGCCCTGCTCACTGCTTCGGTCAGCTTTCTGATTTGCAGATAATTAGGTTCGATTGTCGGCTGGTATCCTGGAAGCGAAATTTCCGGTTCCACCGGGGCTTCCCCTGTGCCAGCAGCGATATCCTTTGGAAAATCGATCAGAACCGGGCCTGGCCGCCCTGTTGTGGCGATATGAAAAGCTTCTTTCACAATCCTTGGAATATCTTCAATATTCCGAACCTGGCAATTATATTTTGTGATTGGAGTTGTGATCCCGAGTATATCGGCCTCCTGGAATGCATCCGTGCCAATAACGCCTGTCGCTACCTGTCCGGTAAAAACGACCAGCGGCAGCGAATCCATCATGGCGTCCGCAAGGCCTGTGACGATGTTGGTGGCCCCCGGACCGGATGTAGCAATCACTACGCCGGCTTTTCCGCTGATTCTTGCATAGCCTTCTGCTGCATGAATTCCGCCTTGTTCATGGCGGGGAAGGACATGGAAGATATCGCAGTCATAAATTTTGTCGTAAATCGGAAGGACTGCGCCTCCTGGGTATCCAAAAATCACTTCGACCTTTTCCTTTTTTAGAGAGTCCAGTAAAAGGTCTGCGCCATTTGCGGTTTGTTTTTCAGCTTTTACTTCAGTAAAAGCAGCTTCCTGCAACATTGTTTTAGCCTCCCATCATTTTTAAAGCCAGTGTCGAGATATCCTCACTTCCGGCATTTTTTACAATAAAAATAGCCCTTCTCATCCCCAAATGCCTTGTTCAGGCAAAGGGATGAAAAAGGCTATGAATGCCTGTTCCACGGTACCACCCTCATTCACGCGGATACCCGCGTGCGCTCCTGGACTGTGTGAATCGTCCGTTTTGGTAACGGGTGGCAGGCACCCGACCGGTTCTACTGGAAAGTATCGTTCAAACCGGCGCTCCGAGGTGAGTTCATTTTATGGGGCCAACACCGGTTCTCAGCAGCTCCGGCTCTCTGTGGTTCGCCTTTCATAAAATTACTTGTCCTCGTCTATGCTTTGATTTATTAGCTGGCATTTGTTTCTGAACGTGAATAGACTTTTACTCCTTCAAGAAGGACCCGTTTTCTGAACTCCTTCAGGACTTGCTTTGTATGGTAACCTGGAGTGCCATCACCAACCACGCGGCCGTCCACTTTCACCACCGCGATGACTTCCGCAGCGGTTCCGGTCAGGAACACCTCATCAGCCGTGTAGACATCATGCCTGGTGAATGGTTCTTCCTTCATTTCATATCCAAGGTCCCTGGCAATTTCCATTACCGCGTTCCTTGTGATTCCTTCGAGTGCCCCTATGTATCCAGGCGGGGTATAAAAGGTATTGCCTTTAAGGATGAAGACATTGTCTGCCGATCCTTCGGCGACATATCCCTGGTCATTCAGCATCAACGCTTCATTGACATTGGCAAGCCTTGCTTCAATTCTGACAAGAATATTGTTCAGGTAATTGAGTGATTTAACTTTCGGACTCAGCACGTCCGGGCGATTCCGTCTAGTTGGCACAGTCACGATCTCGAGGCCGGTTTCATAAAGTTCTTTCGGGAAAATCGATAGCGGCTCGACGATGATGACGACGTTTGGAGCTTTGCAATTATTCGGGTCAAGCCCGAGGTCTCCTGTACCTCTCGAGACAACCACACGGATATAGGCGTCTTCAAGTTGGTTTTTTTCCACTGTTTCAGCAATCAAGTTTGTCAATTCTTCCTGACTGTGGGGAAGCTGCAGCATGATGGATTTTCCTGACCTGTAAAGCCGATCCATATGCTCCTGCATCCTGAAGATGTTTCCGCCATAAACGCGAATCCCTTCAAAAACACCATCCCCGTAAAGGAACCCATGGTCATAAACGGAGATTTTTGCGTTTTCCTTAGTCACAAACTCACCGTTTAGATAAATCCATTGATCGGGCACTGTTAACACTCCTTTTTGTCATAAACGCTTTAAACCACTAAATTTAAAAGATGCAAAATTTCGTAAATTCATTGTGGTTTCGGCCCTTTTTCTCGCCTTATCCGGGGAGAAAATCTAACAAATTAATTTAATTGAGGACTATGTTACGCTGATTTTATGCCGTCGTCAACGGGTTTTTGAAAAATTTTTAGATAATTTAGATTAGTAGGACTACGTGTATCCGCTTACAATGTTGATGTATTCACATTTGTCTGACAAAATATTTTTTATTTTTTATGGTTTGAAAGTCATTCAGCCTGTTTGAAATGATTGATAAAAAGCTATATTGGGGGGCAATAAATTCGGGGCTGCAAAAAAAATCCGGCATAAAATTGGTGTGGAAGCACAAAAAAACTCACCTTTTTTGAAGGTGAGTAATATGTAGGATAATGGCGTCCCAGGAGAGATTCGAACTCCCGACCGACGGCTTAGAAGGCCGTTGCTCTATCCTGCTGAGCTACTGGGACAGTAAATAATATAAAGTTAATGTTTAAAAATATCCCGTCCTGATCTCGGAAAGACCATTCAAGAAGCGGCTCGATCAGTACGCTGAAGCATACTCCTGGCTGCTTACTCACTCGTGCTGAGCTACTGGGACATTATTTTTTAATAGTACTTTTCTCAAAGACAATTTTTATTATATTAGGCAAACAATTAAAAGTCAACCATTTATTTTTGAATTTTTGCCAGAAGGAAGATTGGTCCTTCCCTCTGGCTATTATATAGTCTTTACGGCCGCTTGGGAACAGTGAATTCCTGTTTGAGATTTTTCATTTCTCCGCGGTCAGCATCATACACATGAAGCGAAGCTCGCCCTTCCTGCAGATCGAGAATCACATAGGTGCGTTCGCGGCGTCCCCTTGGCAATCGAATGCTGCCAGGATTGATATATAAGGTGCTGCCGATCATCTCTGCGCCAAGCAGGTGCGAATGGCCGAAACAGACGATATTGGCGCCTGCTTCTTCTGCCCTGTAGGTCAAGCTTAGCAGGCTTGATTTTACGGAATGCATGTGCCCATGAACAACCAGGATTTTATAGCCGCCTGCTTCCAGTTCCGCTTCTTCCGGAAAATCGCCATAAAAATCGCAATTGCCCTTTACAGCTGTAAATCCGCTGATTGAATCGCTGTCATCGGAAAGCTCGGAATCGCCGCAATGGATCATAACATCAACGTCCGCACCATGACGCCTTTTCAGTTCGTCCAGCAATTCTGTCGAACCGTGACTGTCACTGACAATAAGAATTTTGGTCATAAATCCTCACCACTGCCAATTGCCAGATGGTCCTGCAGTTTTCTAAGCGCCTTCGCCCGGTGGCTGATCTTGTTTTTCTCATCAGGAAGAAGCTCGGCCATCGATTTTCCTTTTTCGGCGGCGAAAAAAATCGGATCGTACCCGAATCCATGACTGCCTCTCCGCTCTTCAAGAATTTCCCCTTCACAGGCGCCTGCAAAGGTCAGCGTTGTCGCTCCTGGCCGGGCAACCGCAAGAACACAGCAGAACCTGGCGCTCCGCCCGCTCGCGGGTACGCCTCGGAGTTCTTCCAGCACTTTGTCAATATTGGCTTCATCGTTCTTTTCATTTCCGGCGTAACGGGCCGAATAGACACCCGGCCGGCCTTCGAGGGCATTCACTTCAAGCCCTGAGTCATCGGCAATGACCATTTTACCAAGCTTACTTGCGATACTCTCGGCTTTTAAAATGGCATTCTCCTCAAACGTGCTTCCCGTTTCCTCTACTTCCTCAATCTCCGGAAAATCGAGCAGGGTTTTCACCTGCAATCCTTTAGAAGCAAAAATGCGCTCAAATTCCTTGGCTTTCCCACTATTTTTCGTCGCAATGATGACTTCTTCCATCAAGATTCCCCTATCTTTTTTGGGCCTTGGCAATCTGTTCGGACAGTTCTTCGCCAAGGGCCTGTTTTTGATGTTCAAACAGTTCGGCCAAGCCTGCCTGGGCTCCGGCCAGCAGCTCATGAAGCTGATTGTAAGAGAAAGTCGCTTCCTCTCCCGTTCCCTGAAGCTCGACAAATTCACCGTTTCCGGTCATGACCACATTCATATCTACATGGGCAGCAGAATCTTCAACATAGTTCAAATCCACCACCACCTGGCCATCGGCAAGGATTCCAACGCTGGTGGCCGCCAGCAAGTCGGTGACCGGGAAACTTTTAAGCTTTTTGGTTTTATGCAGTTTGCTCAATGCCTGAGCCATCGCCACATAGGCGCCTGTAATGGAGGCTGTGCGGGTGCCGCCATCTGCCTGGATCACATCGCAATCAATCCAGATGGTCCTTTCGCCAATCGCATCGAGATTGACGACCGCTCTTAGCGCCCGGCCAATGAGGCGCTGGATTTCCATTGTCCGCCCGGTTACCTTCCCTTTTGAAGATTCCCTGATGTTGCGCTGTTCGGTTGCCCTCGGGAGCATTGAATACTCGGCGGTAATCCATCCCTTCCCCTGGTTTCGCATAAAAGGCGGCACCTTGTCTTCAATGCTGGCTGAGCAAATCACTTTTGTATCTCCAACCGATATAAGGACTGAGCCTTCGGGATGTTTCAAATAATCTGTCTCAATATGTACAGGCCGCAACTGCTGTGGTTCACGTCCATCAAAACGCATAGTATTGCCCTCCTTGGATAATCTCAGCTGCTTTCCTGCTTCAAGCAGCAGCCAGAGCTGACAATAAAGAAGAGGCAGCAAAATGCCTGCCTCTACTATCTGTCATATACAATAGTATAACAAAATTCACCAATTAAAAACTACCTGTGTTCACTTTTTCAGGACGGGTAACCGGCTCCGAAAGCTTCTGGCCGCTTTCTGTCACTAGCTCGGCTTTTCCGTTAACCGTGACGGCCACACTCTCGACTCCTTTTTGCTCGGTCAGGGACAGTACAAGGGAATTCAGGACATGTTCGGAAACAACTTTTTCTTCAAAGCTTCCGTAAATTGCCTCATTGAAATCAAGCGTAACTTTGCCACCTTCTTCAACCTTTGGCTCCCCGTTAAGCTTGACACCTGCCTGGAATTCTGAAAGCAGCCCTTTGCCATACCCCGGACCATCTGCAAGGGAGGAGACAATCGATTGGATATCATTTCCGCCATCATTATCCACTCGCTTTGTAACCGGGACATAGTAGTAACTGTCCTCATCGCCGCCAAGATAGTAGACGGTAACAGATTTGGTATTGGAAATATCCACTACGCCGTCAAGGTCATGGTTGATGCCCTGGCTCCTGCTCAGCTCCTCGGCAATTGGCGTGCCGTTTACCGGCATGGACTTCAGTTCCTCGCCATTCATCTGCAGCTTCACTTTATCGACGGAATCAAATTGAGTCAGCGTCCAGGTGACTGCCTGGAGAATCCTCAGCTCGTCTTCCTTCTTGTAGTTGGCGAATTCCTTCGAGAAGTCGACCGTCGCGACCCTATCCTTGATGTTGACGGTCATTTGTGTATCGGCAGGCAGCACGGCCCTGAAACCATTTGGCAGCATTTCCGTGACCGGCCCGTTCTCCACAAGGTGATCCAGAGCCTGCTTCGCCACACCTTCGGACTTAGGAAGACTCATCGTCTGGGAGACCACATATCCGTTTTTATCAATCAGGTAAAGCTCCGTTTGTACATTTCCTTCTACTGCTTCTTCCATTTCCCCGCCCTTTGCCTCTGCTCCGGCGGATTCTTCCACAGTGCCTGCTTCGCCCTCATCGAGATAGGTAGCATCCTGCGGAGGATCAATTTTCTTTTTTTCTTCCCCGCCGAACAGGCCGCACCCCGAAAGGAATACCGTGGTCGCCAAAGTCGCTGCAGTCACCAAGGCCACTTTTTTATTTTTAGACATACAATCCCTCCAAAGACAGTTTGTACTACCATTTATACGAGCCCTTCCCAAAATTAGACCGCCTCGGGGATATTTTTTTATAAAAAGGAATGAGTTGGGGGATGATTCTAGCGGATGGTTTGAGGGATGGTAGTATTGGCGACCACTCTTCTTTTCTTGGGATAGGAGCGGGCTTCAATAGTTCTTCTTGGTGACCATTTTCCTCTTCGTTGGGGCTGAACGGGCGCCAATCGCCTTCCTTGGTGACCATTCTCCCCTCCCTCGCAGCTGAACGGGCGCCAACTGCACCTCTTGGTGACCATCCTTCCCTTCCTTGGGGCTGAACGGGCTCCAATAGCACTCCTTGGTGACCATTCTTCCCTCCCTCGCAGCTGAACGGGCGCCAATAACCTTCCTTGGTGACCATTCTCCCCTCTATTGCAGCTGAACGGGCGCCAATCGCCTTCCTTGGTGACCATCCTTCCCTTCCTTGGGGCTGAACGGGCGCCAACTGCACCTCTTGGCGACCATTCTTCCCTCCCTCAAGGCAGCACGGGCGCCAATCGCACCCCTTGGTTACCATTCCCCCCTCCCTCAAGGCAGAACGGGCGCCAATAACCCTCCTTGGTTACCATTCTCCCCTTCCTCAAGGCGGAACGGTCGCCAATAGCCTCCCTTGGCGACCATTCTCCCCTCCCTCGCAACTGAACGGGCGCCAAGGGCGCTCCCTCCCTGGTTACGGCCTCCCAAAACAAACTAAAAAAAGCCCCCCAGCTTGGGGAGCTCTTTACAGCTTTACAGTTTTCACGTTATCAATCTGCTTTTCCAACCACTGGGAAGCAATGGCGGAAAAGATGGACCTGGAGCCTGTGGTATAAAATTCGTGCACTGGATCCTCGCTGCTTTCGTTCAGCATGCCGCTATGGTAAAGGATGGTGCTCACTTCCCGCGCCGTCTCTTCCCCCGAACTGATCACATTGACGCCTTCACCCATGAATTTCTTGACCAGGGGTTCAAGCAGAGGATAGTGGGTGCACCCGAGTATCAAAGTATCCAGGTCAAGGCCCCTCAAAGGCTCGAGCGTTTCCGTCACGATCTTTTTGGCTACGGGACCGTCATATTCGCCGCTTTCGACTAATGGAACGAATTTCGGGCATGCCAGGCTGGTGACATTGGTCTTCCGGTTGATCGATTTCAAGGCAAGTTCATAGGCCTTGCTCTTTACGGTACCTTCCGTTCCAATGACTCCGATATTGTAGTTATTGGTGATTTTAATAGCGGTGCGTGCGCCAGGATGAATCACCCCGAGCACCGGGATGCGGAGCTCGGAACGAATTTCCTCAAGGGCAACCGCCGTCGCTGTATTGCAGGCAATCACAAGCATTTTAATCTCTTTTTCGAGCAAAAAACGCGTGATTTGCCAAGTGAAACGCCTTACTTCTTCTGCCGTTCTCGGTCCGTAGGGACAACGTGCCGTGTCACCCAGATAGACAATCTGTTCATTGGGCAGCTGCCTCATGACTTCCTTGGCGACCGTTAATCCCCCTACGCCCGAATCGATGATGCCAATTGGTTGCTTCAAAAAACTCGCCTCATTCTCCACGCATTTCTAGATGTAATTTTGCCAGGCTGTCCTTAAGGCCGACGATTTCTCCTTCAGAGAAATCCTTTAGTACTTCCTGCAGATAGACTTGCCTCTTTTTGATCACTTCTTCAATGATCCGCTCTCCCTCTTCCAAAAGATGGATGCGGACAACCCTGCGGTCATTAGGGTCTTTTACCCTCATCACAAGCTCATTCTTTTCCATCCTGTCTACAAGGTCGGTCGTCGTGCTGCACGCCAGGAACATCCTGTTTGATAATTCACCGATGGTCATGTCGCCTTCTTCAAACAGCCACTGGAGGGCCACAAACTGGGGCGGGGTGATTGTGTAATTGCTTAAAATCTCCCGCCCTTTTTGCTTGATGATTCCTGAGATATAGCGCAGGTCTTTTTCAATATCGGCAATGGTGCTTATTTTAACATCCTCGGGATTCATTTAGAACACTCCTATATCGATTAAAAACATCCAAATGTTTTTAGGCTATGTATCAGTCACCTTATTTTCTATGATTTTTGGAATAATTTCAAGAAAGAAATGCAGCCTGCAAACTGCCGGCTGCATTCCTTCCGCTATTCAATTGATAATCAGCCATCCGCAAGGAGACCGATTTAAATCAAAGTTCTAGCTCTCCCATGCGAAGGAGCTCTACAACAGCTTGGGAACGCCCCTTTACGCCAAGCTTTTGCATGGCATTGGAAATATGATTTCGAACCGTCTTTTCGCTTATAAACAATTCACCAGCGATCTCTTTGGTTGTTTTGTCTTGTACTAACAGTTCGAATACTTCTCTTTCTCGTTTGGTGAGTAATGGCTTGTGAGTATATTCATTCTCCTTCAAGTATAGTAACCCTCCTTGCCTTCGCCAGTTGTGAACTGCGGGGTGGGTATAAATTTAGTCAACATATCTTATGTCAGTTCAGCATATGGAGTGACTACATTTCCGCAAAGGAGCAACATTTTTGGCAAATATGGACTTTCCACCTTAAAAAAGGCGTTGTTCGCCCCTTCAACCGAAAAGGCCAGGCATTTTTCCTGCCTGGCCTTCCCTGTCCAAATTATTTTGATTTGTTCCCGTTCCCAGGATTATTTCCATTACCTGGGTTCCCCCCATTACCTGGGTTGTTTCCAATGCTAGGGTTTTCCCCATTACCTGGGTTATTCCCATTGCCTTGTTTGTTTCCATTACCTGGTTTGTTTCCATTACCGGGGTTATTCCCATTACCTGGGTTATTCCCATTGCCTGGCTTGTTCCCATTCCCAGGATTATTCCCGTTTCCTGGTTTATTTCCTTCGCCAGGCGTTTTTTGCTTTTCTGGCTTCAGTGACAACACATAGGCAGACAAAGCTGGAATCGTGACTGTATCGCCTTTTATCGTTTCCAGTCCCTCTGTGCCCGCCTCTATTCCGTTCACTAGCACCTTCCACTTTCCGTCTTCCGGCAGCTTGATCTGCACCGGTGTTTTATTGGCGTTATAGGCAACCGCAAGTTTTCCTTCCTTGCCGCCATTGGCGCTGGCATTGAGCCAGAATGCAACTGCGTTTGCGGGAGCATCAAGGAAAGTCAGGTTGTTCTGGATTTCTTCCGCTGTGGTCATCCTGAACGCAGGGTAAGCCTTGCGGAGTTCAATCAGCCCCTTCATATACTCCACTTCGGCATCAAACTCGGAGCGCCTCTCCCAGTCCATCTGGTTGACAGAATCAGGAGATTTATAACTGTTATGGTCGCCGCCTTTTGTTCTCATGAATTCCTGTCCTGCATGGATAAAGGAAATGCCTTGCGAGGTCAGGATGATCGAGCTCGCAAGCTTGTGCATTTTCTTGCGGTCTTCCTCGCTGTCCTGCGGATTGGTCAGCTCAAGCTTATCCCACAGAGTGTGGTTATCATGTGCTTCCACATAGGTGACAGTCTGTTCCGGATTAACCGCGAAGGTTTTGATATCATCATTGTATGAAATTCCGCCGACGATGCCTTTCTTGATCCGCTGTTCCATATTTGCCTTGCCATTGACGAAACCATTGTCCCTGTCTTCAAAGACGCTTCCCTTCAGGCCGTCCCTGATATCATCATTGAAATGGGCAATTCCCGGCATTTTATAGGCATTCTTTTGATTGGCCTTCTGTTCAGGGTCCAGGTTGGTGGCCAGGTCCCAGCCTTCGCCGATTATGATGATGGAAGGGTCGATTTCATCGAGTGCCTGTCGCACTTCATTCATCGTTTCAACATCATGGATGCCCATCAGATCAAAGCGGAAACCATCAATGTTGTATTCCTTCGCCCAGTAGACAACAGAGTCGACAATGAATTTGCGCATCATCTTATGTTCGGATGCGGTATCGTTGCCTACTCCTGTTCCATTGCTCAAGGTGCCATCTTCGTTATACCGGTAATAATAGCCAGGAACTAGCTGGTGAAGATTGGATTCAAACGCGCTGAACATATGGTTGTAGACCACATCCATCACAATGCGGATATCATTGTCATGGAGCGTCTGGATCATTTGTTTCATTTCATGGATACGGACAGCCGGCTCGTAAGGATCCGTTGAATAGGAACCTTCTGGTGCATTGTAGTTTTTCGGGTCGTATCCCCAGTTGTACTGCGGCGTATCAAGCTTAGTCTCATCGACGCTCGCCGTGTTGTAGTCGTACATCGGGATGAACTGCAAGTGGGTGATCCCAAGGTCCTTGATATGGTCGAGCCCGGTTTTAACTCCGTCCGGCCCGGTTGTCCCAGCTTCGGCTACCCCAAGGAATTTCCCTTTCAGGTGATCTGGCACTCCGCTTTCCGGATGGATCGTTAAGTCACGGACATGCGCTTCATAAATAATCGCATCTTCCGGATTGCCGAACTTCGGCTTCTTCCTACTCCAATTTTCCGGGTTGGTCTGGTTTAGGTCCATGACCGCCCCTTTGTCCCCATTTACGGCCACGGCACGAACATATGGATCCACCGCTTCATTCCAGCTGTCGCCGATTTTAACTCTGTAGGTATAAAGAGTGCCGTTCTGATCACCTTCCAGTTCAGCGGTCCATGTTCCATTTTCGGCACGGGCCATACTATGCTCAGTCCCGCTAGTGCTGTTCCACTTTTCATACGTAACCAGCTTGGCCTCGCTGGCTGTCGGCGCCCAGAGGCGGAATTTGGTTGACTCTCTGCTGTATGTGTTGCCAAGATCATTTCCATCATAGTAGAACTTCTCTTCGAAAGAGTCGCTGCCGATGACCTTGCCCATTGTTACGGTCGCTTCTCCGTATCCTTGCTTGCTGATTTTATAGACCTTGGCCAGGTCCAGTTCGCCTTTGGTGGTGATGATGACTTTGTTGACAACATCACCAGCATCTTTGTCAGCTGCCTCCACTTTTTCAATCTCTGCATCTGTCAGCTGGATACCCGCATTTTCCCCTTCTGAAAGGGAGAACGGGAAATTGGTCTCAAACGTAATCTTGTTCAGTTCATCAATTGCAGCCTTGGTGATTCGCGGATCACGGTCCACTTTTGCCGGATTGTCGAAAATCCGCGCCTGACCCTGGGCAAGCCAGATTTCCGCTTTGCCATCGGCTGAAAACTTGGTGATAAAACGATCTTCCGCGATATCCTTTTCCGACCAATCCGATTTCCGGACGATAAATCCGACCTTGGAGGCTCCGCCGAGATTTTCAAGCTTCAAAGTCCCCTGCTTTCCATAGGAAGTTGTTTTATCAAGCTTCAAAGCCTGCCCCTCACTTTTGTCGGTCCATACCCAGATATCCCAGTTATCATAATTCAAATCATAACGATAATAGTTAAACTTCACTTCCAGGCTGTCATACGTTTTGGCAGGCGTGGTTCCATCCGGATTTTCGGTATAGACCTTATCATCGCCTGCTTTTACCCAAACTTCATCATTGCCCTGCCAGATGCCATCAATGAAGCGGTCTCCGCCATCCTTTTCCCAGCTGTCTGTGCGGACAATGAATCCGACGCGATTATGATCGCCGTCCAGCTCCAGTTCAGCTACTTTTCCAAATTCATCTTCACCGGTAAAATTGAACACTTGGCCGCTCATGCCATCCGGCCAGACCCACAGGTTCCAATCCTTTGTATCGCCGGTTTTTGGCTGGTAATGGATTTTCAGCTTTGTGGTGACTTTTTGCTGGTAAAGCTGAACATCGATTTTTCTTTGGTCAAGAGCATCAAACACGAAAACATAGCTGTCGGATGAAGGCGGGGTAAAGGCAAGATTGTCCCCATCCAGCCAGTTGCCGTCCATAACGTATTTGAACTCCACTTTCTTGCCTGCCTCAAGAGTGATTGGCTGGCTTTTCCAGACTTTTTCATCAGGATTGTAAGTTAACGGGTTATTCGCCCCCTCCCATGAAAGCGGAGCCGAACCTCTTAAAATAACATTTTCAAAAACTTTATTGCGGTCGATAGGTTTTTCGCTGTATTCCAGCGACCCGGAAACACGATAAATTTCAAAAGATTTCCCGGCAACTGCAAATTTCAATTCGCCATTTTCATCGCTTTTGACTACTTCATTGCCAAGTGCATCACTTAAGGTGACATCGGTAATATCCAGCTGGTTGTAAAGGCTGTTGACGTCAATTTCTGTTTCACTTTCCGCTTTGTTGACAACCACCAGGAATTTGCCGCCCTCATCAGCCCGCTCATAGGCAAACAGATGCTGGTCCGCTGCCAGCTTTTTAAATGACCCTGTACTCAGTGCAGGCTCGCTTGTGCGAAGTTCCGCGAGATCTGTATAAAACTGTTTCAATCCAAGATCCTGGTCTTTTTCATCCCATGGCATCAGTTCCCGGTAATAGCGGTCTTTCCAGTCTGTTACCGAGTTATGGTCCTTGCTCTGGGAGAGGCCGACTTCATCTCCATAATAGATGATTGGCACACCAGGCAAAGTGAATTGGGCAGCTGCCGCAAGCTTCAGCTTGTCTTTATCTCCGCCCGCTTCAAACAGGAAGCGCGGCTGATCATGGCTGTCGAGGAAATTCGCCATCACATATTCTTCCGGATAAGATTCGAGGTTTGCTTCAACCGTGTCAGCCAGAACTTTCATAGACTGGTTCTTGGCAAAGGTATCGACAAGGGCACCTCTCATGTCAAAATCCAGTGCACCGTCGAGTTCACCGGCATAGGAATTAATCTTTTCCCTGTTCTCCCAGACTTCTCCGAAGATGAAGGCATCCGGTTTCATTTGCTTTACTTTGTGGCGGAAATCCACCCAGAAGCTGTAGCTTGGCCCTGTTGCATGGTCAAGGCGGAATCCATCAAAATTCAAGTCATCAAGCCAGTATGGCACAACCTCATCAAGCATATATTCCCTTGCTTCAGGGTTATCGTTATTAAATTTGGGGAGTTCGCCAATTCCGTAAAATGTTTCATATTTATCCGGCCACTGGGTGAAAGTGTACCAGTTGTAATATTGGCTGCTCTCGCCATTCTTCAGGGCATCCTGAAAAAACGGATGTTTATTGGATGTATGGTTGGGAACAAAATCATAAACAATCTTCAAACCCTTTTGATGTGCCGTATCAATCAGCTGCTTCAGCAGTTCCTTGCTGCCGAAATGATTTTCAATGGCCATAAAGTCGGCAGGATGGTATCCATGCGAATATGGCCCTTCAAAGACTGGGGAGAGCCAGATGGTGTTAACGCCAAGGCCCTTGATGTAGTCGAGCTTGTCCAAAACTCCCTGCAGGTCGCCGCCCATCCAGCCTTTAAGACGCTCGTCATAAGGCAGGTTTGGATCGACCGGCGCATCGTTGCCTGTGTCCCCATTTTTAAAGCGGTCCACAAAAACATGATAAATGACAGCTTCTTTTGCCCAATCAGGAGATTCAAACTGGTCTACATAGTAAGCAAATTCAGTTGCTTCCTGGGGAGTCAGGCTATTGGTGTCAGCGAATTGGGAGTCAGTGCCTTGCGGATCCCAGACATCAATGATGTATTTTACTCTCGTCTGTTCAGCCTGCTTTGGAATGATTCCGCCGAACACAGACGTCGTCAGCCCGTTTGCCGTCGTCTCGGACTCCTGCTTGAAGCTGACAGCCTGTCCATTTTCAGCCTTACCGCGGACACCGGCTGGCTTTGAACCATCAGTCGTAAAATAAAGCGCTCCATCTTTGACTGAACCGTAATGCTGTACAGTAACCGTCACTTTTACATCATCAGTAATGCCCGGCACTGCGGGTGAGAAAGCAAAATTATGGGAGACGTTTTTCGCCACAGGCAGGGACTTCCATCCTGCTATTTCATCGCTATAGACTTTCCCTCCCTCGACAAAAACAGCTTTCCGCTTTTCGCTTTTGACTTCCGTGTGCTTTGCATCTCCGAGAGCATATTGATATTCAATTTCTTCCCCGGCATTTCCGGCAAGCTCAATCTGCCACTTGCCTTCCGCCGTTTTCATCAGCGGTGTGACACTATAATTGAAATCATTCAAGGTTGACCCGACCGTTGGCACAGCCCAATCAGGAGTCCCCTCAGGCAAAGTGGCCTCCAGGGTCAATGATCCTGTAAATTTCGACAAATCCAGGCGGACATCCACTTTTCTTTCTTCGCCAGGGTGGAAGACAAAGATGTAGTCGCCAGTTTGGGGCGGAGTAAAGCGGAGGTTCTCGCCTTCCATCCAGTTCCCGTTCATGACAAACTTGTATTCTACCTCTTTGCCTCCTGGAAGGTTGATAGGTTTGCTTTTCCACACACCTTCCTCTCCAATAAACTCCAGTGGATTGTTGTTTGAGGCCCAATCCAGCGTACTGGCATTTCCCCGTAAAACAACATTGTCATACGCAGGGACTGCTGCCTCTGCACTTTGTGCAAACGATACCACAAAGGTGGTAAACAAAAGCACAAATGCCAGTAATGATGAAAAAATCCGTTTCATATGTACCCTCCTTGTTCATTATTAAAATGTGAAATCGTTTGCACAAAACCACAAAAAAAGATAGTTTATTGCAAGCGGTTTCACATTTTCATATATTAGAGTAGCACGCTGCCTGAGTGAATACAATAGGATTTTTCCGCTATTTTCATCCCACAAAGTTTCGAATCTATGAAGAAAAATGCAGAAAAACCCCGATTCTTGTTGAATCGAGGTTTTCCATTGGATCGGGCCTGACCAAGGCGCTTCCGCTTTTCTAGTGTCCAGCTCCGGCGCCTAGGCCCTCGGGTCATAAGCCATTCTCCGCCAGAAGTCAAAGAGCGACTTCTTCTGGAGACTGCCTTATGCCTGTCGGGCCTGCCAAGGCGCTTCCGCTTTTCTTTAGACTTGGTCGCTTCCAAAGAAGTTTTTGAAGGCCTGGATGCTTGTGTCGCGGTTCAAGGCGGCGATGGATGTGGTCAGCGGGATGCCTTTCGGGCAGGACTGAACACAGTTTTGCGAGTTTCCGCAATTGGTAAGGCCGCCGTCGCCCATGATGGCTTCAAGGCGCTCGGCCTTGTTCATTTCGCCTGTTGGATGGGCATTGAAAAGACGGACCTGGGATAATGGAGCAGGACCGATGAAATCGGATTTGCTGTTTACATTCGGGCAGGCTTCAAGGCAGACACCGCAAGTCATGCACTTGGACAGTTCGTATGCCCATTGGCGCTTGCGTTCCGGCATGCGCGGTCCCGGTCCAAGGTCATAGGTTCCGTCAATTGGAATCCATGCTTTTACACGTTTTAATGAATCGAACATTCTGCTGCGGTCAACCTGCAGGTCGCGGACCACAGGGAATGTTTTCATCGGCTCAAGCCTGATTGGCTGTTCAAGCTTGTCCACCAGAGCGGTACAGGATTGGCGCGGCTTTCCGTTGATTACCATTGAGCAGGCGCCGCACACCTCTTCAAGGCAGTTCATGTCCCACGAAACCGGCACCGTTTCTTCCCCTTTGGCATTAACCGGGTTTCGGCGGATTTCCATCAATGCGGAAATCACGTTCATATTTTGGCGATAAGGCAGGACAAATTCTTCCTCATAAGGGGCTGAGTCTGGAGTGTCCTGACGTGTGACGATAAAACGGACTGTTTTGTTTTCAGCCATACCTTTTTACTCCCCCTTCTTCTTCGAATAGTCGCGCTTACGCGGTTTGATCAGCGAAACATCCACATCTTCATAATGGAATTGAGGTGCCGCATCAGGACCAGCGAACTTGGCCATGGTCGTCTTCAGGAAGTCCTCGTCATTGCGGTCCGGGAATTCCGGCTTGTAATGCGCTCCACGGCTTTCATTACGATTGTAGGCACCGATTGTGATAACCCGCGCAAGCTGAAGCATGTTTTGAAGCTGGCGTGTAAATACCGCTCCCTGATTGCTCCATTTCGCTGTATCGTTAATATTGATATTTTTATAGCGGTCCATCAGTTCAACGATCTTTTCATCTGTTTTCAACAGCTTGTCATTGTAACGGACAACGGTGACATTGTCTGTCATCCATTCGCCAAGCTCTTTATGGAGCACATAGGCATTCTCGGTACCGTTCATGGACAGAATGCTGTTCCATTTTTCCTCTTCCTGTTTGACATGACGGTCGAACACGGAGGAAGATACGGCATCAGCGCTCTTTTCAAGTCCGTCGATGTAACGGATTGCGTTAGGGCCTGCAACCATCCCGCCATAAATGGCAGAAAGAAGGGAGTTTGCCCCAAGTCGGTTGGCGCCGTGCTGGGAATAATCACACTCACCGGCCGCAAACAATCCTGGAATATTGGTCATCTGATCATAGTCAACCCACAATCCGCCCATTGAGTAGTGGACCGCAGGGAAGATTTTCATTGGGACTTTGCGCGGGTCATCACCCATGAACTTTTCATAGATTTCAATGATTCCGCCAAGTTTGATATCCAGTTCCTTTGGGTCCTTATGCGAAAGGTCAAGGTAAACCATGTTTTCGCCATTGATTCCGAGCTTTTGCTCTACGCACACATCGAAGATTTCACGAGTGGCGATATCCCGGGGAACAAGGTTTCCGTATGCCGGATATTTTTCTTCAAGGAAGTACCATGGCTTTCCATCTTTATAAGTCCAAACCCGTCCGCCTTCACCGCGGGCAGATTCACTCATCAGGCGAAGCTTGTCATCGCCAGGGATGGCTGTCGGGTGGATCTGGATGAACTCACCGTTTGCATAATATGCGCCCTGCTGATAGGCAATCGAAGCAGCAGAACCGGTATTGATAACCGAGTTGGTTGATTTTCCAAAGATGATTCCCGGGCCGCCCGTAGCCAAAATGACAGCATCCGCAGCGAAGGATTTTACTTCCATTGTTTTCAGGTCTTGTGCAACGATCCCGCGGCAGACGCCTTCATCATCAACAACGGTTCCTAGGAATTCCCATCCTTCGTACTTGGTGACAATTCCGGCCACTTCATGGCGGCGGACCTGCTCGTCCAATGCATATAGCAGCTGCTGCCCTGTTGTCGCACCGGCAAAAGCTGTACGGTGATGCTGCGTGCCTCCAAAACGGCGGAAATCAAGCAGTCCTTCAGGCGTCCGGTTAAACATGACGCCCATCCGGTCAAGCAGATGGATGATTCCTGGCGCAGCTTCTGTCATGGCCTTTACAGGCGGCTGGTTCGCAAGGAAGTCCCCTCCATAGACAGTGTCGTCAAAGTGCTCCCAAGGAGAGTCACCTTCACCTTTCGTATTAACCGCTCCATTAATGCCTCCCTGTGCACAAACAGAGTGGGAACGCTTTACTGGCACGAGTGAAAACAGCTCGCATGGTGTACCTGCTTCGGCAACCTTGATGGCCGCCATCAAGCCGGCCAAACCCCCGCCTACTATGATAACCTTACCTTTACTCATCGTGACTCACTCCCTCAATCCTAAGTCTGACTTTGTGTTCTGAAATATAGTAATAGAATAATAATTAGATAAATGCAACGAGCGCACGGATTCCAATCACGGACAATACTACGAAAATACCGATCGTAACATAGGTTGATATAACCTGGGAACGCGGAGAAACCGTGAAGCCCCAGCTAACAAGGAAAGACCATAGCCCGTTTGCAAAGTGGAAAATTGCAGAAAGGACGCCGACTACGTAGAAGATGAACATGAAAGGCGATGCAAGGATATCCGCCATCATATTGAAGTTCACCTCGGCACCGAATGCAGCCGCAATGCGTGTTTCCCAGACATGCCACGCGATGAAAACGAGCGTGATGATGCCTGTTACACGCTGGAGCATGAACATCCAGTTACGGAAATAGCCATATCTGCTTGTATTGTTCTTTGCTGTGAAAGCGATGTAGATCCCGTAAATCGCATGAAATAACAGCGGCAAATAAATGACGAACACTTCAAGGAAAATCCGGAACGGAAGTCTTTCCATGAAGTGGGCTGCATTATTGAATGCCTCCGGCCCCTGTGTTGCGAAGTGGTTGATGACCAGGTGCTGGACCAGGAAAAGCCCGACCGGTATAACCCCTAGCAATGAATGAAGTCTGCGCCACAAAAACTCTTGATTTCTTGCCATATGTATACCCCCCTCGATAATTGGACATGATGCCAGGCCAAAATCCTTTTCAGCGTTAAGCGATTAAAGTTTTAAACCTGCCACCCTTAATAAATAGTATATCAATTCTTACAATTATGTGACATGTCCATTTTACTCCCGAAAGATTGGACCGTCAAGAAAACGGATACAGAAAAAACGGCTATATGAATAAAGTTTCAGCAAATAACCAGATATTGTCTTTCCCCTGTTTTTAGTTTGTTCCCAGGCCTTCACCTTATATATCAGGATAATTTTCTTTTGCCCTATTCCATTATTACACAGCTTTAGCATCCTGAATTTAATCTTTAACAGCGGAATACTAGGGTATGAACATGAATAGGATGACACGTAAAAAAAGCCGCGAATTTTATTGTGAAACTTCATGAATCGATACCAGATTGCTAATGAAATTGTATATAATAGATTCATAGAAAGAGGGGAAAGCTTTTGAGTGAATTATCTGCAACCGAAAACCAGCATGAGAGCCAGCAGCCTTCCGTTTCCCTTTTCGGGCATGAACTGATCAGGGGTGTGCTGCTGCAGGAACTTCTAGGCAAGGATGCACCTGAAATCCTTTACTGGGCAGGAAAAAAACTCGCCCGCCTGTATCCTCTTGACAATTTTGATGATGTTGTACATTTTTTCCAGGAGGCGGACTGGGGCCGCCTTGCGGTCAAGGAAGAAAAACGCCGGGAAATCCACCTGGAGCTTACCGGACACCTGGTAACTGCCAGGCTGAAGGAAGGCAAAAATCTGACCTTCCAGCTTGAAGCCGGCTTCCTTGCGCAGCAAATGGAGAGGCTGAAAAGTACGCCGGCCGAGGCTTTCGAGCATCCGCATAAACGCTCGGGCAAAATCGAATTTACTGTCAAGTGGGATCATTAGGAACCTGTTAGTTGGACAAAAAGCTTTCGGCGTAAAAAACGCGAAAGCTTTTTGTTGTTTTTAATATGGTTATATTTAGGAATTGACAGGGATGTGCGAAAGCTCGAAAGCATCATGAAGCGCTTCGACCGCTTTTACCATCGATGCCTGCGCCACAACGGTAGAAACTTTGATTTCGGACGTACTTACCATTTTCACTTGAATGCCTTTTTCTGCAAGCACTTCAAACATTTTAGCGGCTACTCCGGGATTCGAAATCATTCCGGCTCCGACAATCGAAACTTTTGAAAGTCCGGTCTCTGATTCAACGCTCTGATAGTTCAGCAATTCCTTGCTGCCTTCAAGTACATCAAGGGTTTCAGCGAGGTCTCCGCTTTTGATGGAAAATGAAATATTCGCCTTGTCCGTCCCTGTTCCGCTTTGAACGATGATATCGACATTGATATGATTTTCAGCCAAGGTAGAAAAGATGGTTGGCAGGCTTGTGAGCGAGTTATCCAGCCCAAGGACGCTTACTCTGGTAATTTGATCTTCAAACGCGATTCCGCGGACAACTAAATTTTGTTCCATTTCCATTTCCTCCTCAATAACCGTTCCTCGTTCTTTTTCCATGCTTGATCTGACCTCCAGCGCCACCCCATAATTCTTGGCAAACTCCACTGCCCGGGGATGCAGGACTCCCGCCCCAAGGTTCGCCAATTCCAGCATTTCGTCATAGGAAACGCCGAGGAGCTTCCTTGCCCCCTTTACAACCCGCGGGTCGGTGGTAAACACGCCAGTCACATCCGTAAAGATGTCGCACTTGTCCGCTCCCAGCGCTGCGGCAAGGGCAACAGCAGTCGTATCGGAGCCTCCGCGTCCAAGGGTGGTAATTGCGCCATTTTCGGCCAATCCCTGAAAACCAGCCACAATAACGACTTTGCCTTCCTCCAGGTCGTTTTTGATTTTATCTGCATCAATTTGTTTTATTCTCGCATTGCCATGGACGGATTCGGTAACAATTCCTGCCTGCCAGCCAGTATAGGAAACTGCGTCAAGCCCCTGTTCCATGAGTGCCAATGCCAGCAGGGAAATCGTTACCTGCTCGCCGGTTGACAGAAGCATGTCCATTTCCCTTTTACTTGGGCTCGAGGAAAGCTCGTTGGCCATCCGTACCAGTTTATCGGTTGTTTTTCCCATTGCGGAAACGACGACAACCACATCGCTGCCATTTCTTTTTTCCTCTGCGACCCTATTAGCCACATTAATGATCCTTTCAACATCAGCTACCGAAGTCCCGCCAAATTTCTGCACAATCAGTCCCATTGTATTCCCTTCTTCCCGTGTAGTTTCCAGTTGTTTTGTGCTGTCGATATGCAGTCCCCGCCTTTTCCTGAAAACAGAAAAAAGCAATGAGAGTTCATCTCATTGCTGTGTTTACGTAAATATATCTATACGCTTGCACAGTGAGATAGCCCTCCAAGACACAAGATCTTGACAGTCCTGCACTTCTTCAGTACAGAACCAGCGAGAAAAGCTATGAGCCTTTTCCCACTTCGGCAGACATCCCTTTCAAAGCCCATCCCGGAATCCCATCATTCTCCGGGCTTTTACTCTTGAGGCCTGCACCTCTATCTTCACTTTAACGCTCTAAAGTGACAGAATTATTAATTTGGATTCATTATAGCACTGCTTCTTTAGACTGGCAACACTATTCCTGCAATTTCTTGCTGAGCTCCCCGGCCACATTCGAAGGAATTCCAGCTGCTATCAATTCCTCCAGGCTTGCTTCGCGCATTTTTTTCACTGAGCCAAAATGCTTGAGAAGCATTTTTTTTCGTTTTTCCCCAATTCCCGGAATCTCATCGAGCATGGATTGAAATGCGTTTTTCCCTCTTAGCTGGCGATGGAAGGTAATGGCGAATCGATGGACCTCATCCTGGACTCGCTGAAGCAGGTAAAACTCCTGGCTATTCCGCGGCAAGTCAATGATTTCCAGCGGGCTTCCATATAGAAGCTGGCTTGTCCGGTGCTTTTCATCCTTAGCCAGTCCGGCGACCGGAATATCAAGGCCAAGCTCGTTTTCCAGCACATCTTTCGCTGCTTCGATATGCCCTTTCCCGCCGTCGATGATGATCAAGTCCGCAAGAGGAAGCCCGTCTCTTAACACCCTCGTGTACCTTCTCCTGACTACCTCCCGCATCGAATCGTAATCATCCGGTCCTGTCACGCTTTTGATCTTGTATTTCCGGTATTCCTTTTTTTCCGGCTTTCCATCGATGAAGACCACCATGGCTGAAACTGGATCTGTTCCCTGGATATTGGAGTTGTCATAAGCCTCAATCCTGTGGGGTGTATAGATTCCCATGTGGCCCCCAAGATTTTCGACCGCTTTGACCGTCCTCTCCTCATCGCGTTCAATCAGGGAGAACTTCTCTTTCAAAGCGATGCCGGCATTCTTGCAGGCTAGCCTGACCAGATCCTTTTTCTGTCCGCGCTGGGGTTTTAACACCTTGGCCGACAAAAGCTGTCCGGCCATTTCCGTGTCCACCGTGTCCGGAACAAAAATCTCCTTGGGCTTGAAATGTTCCGGCC
Source organism: Bacillus sp. FJAT-27251 (assembly GCF_001273925.1). Classification (GTDB taxonomy): domain Bacteria; phylum Bacillota; class Bacilli; order Bacillales; family Cytobacillaceae; genus Mesobacillus_B. The sequence continues at coordinate 4,897,417 of NZ_LIGG01000001.1, forward strand.
TGGAATAGAATTGCCCAAGAAAGGTAAGGATTTCTTCTTCTGCTTCCCCATAAATCGGAAACATGGAGACTTCACGTTCGATTAGTTTCCCCTGGCGGATAAAAAATACCTGGACACACATCCAGCCTTTATCGACAGCGTAGCCAAAGACATCCCGATCGGTAAAATCCGCCGTCGACATCTTCTGCTTTTCCATTGTCGCTTCAATGTGGGCAATCTTGTCACGAAATTCCTTGGCCCGCTCAAAGTCCAGTTCTTCTGCCGCCGCCGCCATTTTTATGCCAAGGTCCTGTTTAATCTCCTTGAAGCCTCCGTTCAGGAAGCGTGTGATTTCATCGGTGATTTTTTTATATTCCTGTTTATCGACATCTTTTACGCATGGGGCGAGACATTGGCCCATGTGATAGTAAAGGCAGACCCGGTCAGGCAGGGTTTGGCACTTGCGTAGAGGGTATATGCGGTCAAGCAGCTTTTTCGTTTCATTGGCAGCCTGCACATTGGGGTACGGGCCGAAATATTTGCCGCTGTCTTTTTTCACCTTGCGGGTAATCAGGAGACGTGGATGGCGTTCGGCTGTCAGCTTGATAAACGGATAGCTTTTATCATCCTTCAGCATGACATTGTATTTCGGGTCATACTTTTTTATCAAAGTCATCTCCAGGATCAAGGCTTCCATTTCCGAGGAGGTGACGATATACTCGAAATCCACAATTTCATTGACAAGCCTTAAGGTCTTTCCATCATGCGAACCGGTAAAATAAGAGCGCACGCGGTTTTTCAGGACCTTCGCCTTCCCCACGTAGATGACCGTCCCCTGTCTATCCTTCATTAAATAGCATCCGGGCTGGTCAGGGAGAAAGGCCAGCTTATTTTTGATGTTATCGTTCATAGCGCTTCACCTCCATTCCGTAGTGTTTCTATTAGTTAAATAAGACCGGGGGGAAGGTCCCACCGGTCTTTGCGAACATATTCATCTGGAAAAGGAACCGCGAATGAGATTCCTCTGCCCTAGTTTATTATACGTGCTTGTTAAGAAGTTCAGCAAGAGCTTCTTTCGGCTGGAAGCCGACTACTTTGTCCACCACTTCTCCATCTTTCAGTACAAGCAGTGTCGGGATGCTCATGATGCCGAATTTGCCGGCAGTCTCCTGGTTTTCATCCACATCGACTTTCACAATCTTGACTTTGTCACCCATATCCCCATCCAGTTCTTCAAGAACAGGGGCAATCATTTTACAAGGTCCGCACCATGGAGCCCAGAAGTCTACAAGAACTGTTCCTGATCCTGTCTCAGACGTAAACGTTTGATCTGTAGCATGTGAAATCGCCATTTTTATGCCTCCTATAAATAAAACTCGAATTCTAACGACAGTATATCACTGTTTATCAAAGTGACGCTAATTATATGCTTCATAGACATTTTACCCCCTCAGGGTAAAAATATGCCTCTGGACATTCAGCGGTGTTGTCCGTTCAGACCTGATATCTCCGAATAGCGAAAGGAGGCTGTTCCCAGCCCCCTTCATCCAAATCAGGAATGAACTTTTAATTTTTTGAATTCCTCAGTGAGCATAGGAACAACTTCGAACAGGTCTCCGACAATTCCGTAATCCGCCACTTTGAAAATGTTGGCCTCAGGATCTTTATTGATCGCTACGATGACTTTGGAGTTGGACATTCCGGCAAGATGCTGGATTGCACCGGAAATTCCGCAGGCAATATACAGGTCAGGTGTGACAACCTTTCCTGTCTGGCCGATTTGCAGAGAGTAATCGCAGTATTCCGCATCACATGCACCGCGGGAAGCGCCGACTGCCCCGCCAAGTACGTTCGCAAGCTCTTTTAAAGGTTCGAAGCCCTCTTCGCTCTTAACCCCGCGGCCGCCGGCTACAACAACCTTTGCTTCCGAAAGGTCTACACCTTCTGTCGCTTTGCGGACTACATCTTTTATGATTGTGCGAAGGTCCTTGATGTCCACAGACAGGCTGGACACATCTCCCGAACGGCTTTCGTCTTTTTCAAGCGGGGCAATGTTGTTTGGACGGATGGTCGCAAAGATCAGGCCGTCGGTTACAACTTTCTTTTCAAACGCTTTTCCCGAGTAGATCGGACGGGTAAACACGAGATTTCCGCCAGCTTCCTCGACCGCAGTCGCATCGGAAATCAACCCGGAGCTCAGCCTGCTTGCGATTTTAGGGGCGAGGTCCTTTCCAAGTGCTGTGTGTCCGAGGATCAAGCCTTCCGGATTTTCCTCTCCAATGACAGCCATCAGGGCTTGGGAGTATCCATCAGGAGTATATTGAGCCAGTTTTTCGCTTTCGACTGTCACGACTCTGTCTGCTCCGTATTTGACAAGCTCGGCTCCCAGCGGGTTTACGCTTCCGCCGATTAAAACTCCAACCACTTCTCCGCCTTCTGCGACTGTTTTTGCAGCGGCAATTGTTTCAAAGGAAACATTCCTTAGGGATCCATCACGTACTTCGCCAAGTACCAATACTTTTCTAGCCATTTGTTTTACCTCCTGCGAATATTCTCGTTATCAGTTAGTTTGCATGGGAAGAGCCTGCGGCGGCTGTATAGAACCGTTTACAATGGAACCAGGGGACGATTCTTCCATGTTTGGTCAGGCCCTATTTTTCAACTAATGCCGAATCAGACAACCTTGGCTTCAGAATGAAGCAGTTTCACCAATTCCTTTACCTGGTCTGCCAAATCGCCTTCCAGAACACGGCCGGCTGCTTTTTGGGGCGGCAGGTAAATTTCCAGTGTCTTTGTTTTTGCTTCCACATCATCTTCATCCAGGTCAAGATCATCGAGTTCAAGCTCATCAAGAGGCTTCTTTTTTGCTTTCATGATTCCGGGCAGGGATGGATAACGCGGCTCGTTCAATCCCTGCTGGGCTGTTACCAGCAGCGGAAGGCTGGTTTCAATGACTTCGGAATCCCCCTCAACGTCTCTTGTGACCGTTACGGTTTCTCCGTTGATTTCAAGCTTGGTAATGGTGGTCACATAAGGAATATCAAGAGCATCGGCCACACGAGGCCCAACTTGTCCGGAACCGCCATCGATGGCGACATTTCCGGCCAAAATCAGGTCCGCTTCTTTATCCTTCAAATACTCGGCAAGGATTTTTGCGGTTGTAAACTGGTCTCCATTCTCCACATCGTCTTCGGTATTGATGAGCACTGCTTTGTCAGCACCCATGGCCAGTGCCGTACGAAGCTGCTTTTCAGCTTCCTCATTGCCGACTGAAATGACTGTGACTTCCCCGCCATTGGCATCCCGTACCTGAATGGCTTCCTCAATGGCATATTCATCGTACGGGTTGATGATAAACTCTGCGCCATCTTCATTGATGGAGCCGCCGGAGATCGTAATTTTTTCCTCGGTATCGAAAGTCCTTTTCATTAAAACGTAGATGTTCATGGTTTCCCCTCCTAAGAATTCTAACATTTCACCAGTTCTAAAGATTGAAAATAATTCAGGCAAAAAAATAAAGGTTTAACAGCGGTCACTTTCCTTTAAAATCTGGCTGCCGCTTTTCCAGGAAAGCGGTGATGCCTTCCTTGGCATCTTCGGAAACGAAGACTTCCCCGAACAGCTGGGCTTCCTTTTTTACACCTTCATAATATTGGTCTGTTTTTGCGTAGCCTAGCAATTGGATGGCAGCCCTTACAGAAACGGGGCTTTTCTTCGCAATTTTACGAGCCAGTATGTAGGCGTTTTCAAGAAGGTCGTCATCATTGTAAGCGTGGTTGGCCAGTCCGCATTGCACAGCCTCAAGCCCTGTGATCGGTTCGCTCGTCAGCATCATTTCCGCAGCCCTTGCAGTGCCGACATAGCGGGGCAGGCGCTGTGTCCCTGCAAATCCCGGGATAAGCCCAAGCTGAAGTTCTGGAAGTCCAAGTTTGGCGTTTTCTGTTACCAGCCGGATATGGCAGGCCATTGCCAGTTCCAGCCCTCCGCCCAGTGCGGCGCCATGAATGGCTGCAATAATCGGTTTGGGAAAGGACTCCATTCGTTCGAAAAGGTCCTGGCCTCCTCCCGAGAGTTTGGCAAAGCCTTCTCCCGTTTTGACGGTGGTGAATTCCTTGATATCGGCTCCAGCAGAGAAGAATTTCCCTTCACCATGAATCAGGACGACTCTGATTTCATCGTCAGCTTCAATTTGATCGAGCACAGCTTCCAACTCTTTAATCAAGCCAGTTGAAAGAGCGTTAGCTGGCGGACGGGCAATCGTGATTGTCGCTACCCTTTCTTCAGAAGACCATTTTAGATACTCCATATTTCCCCTCCTTTGTATTGCCAGGCCGCGTTTATGCAAACGCGGCACTGGTTATCGGGTCAGGCTTTTTGGTATCCGCATCCATTTATCAGCAGCTGATGCACTGGACCGGCAAGGGCTGGCAAATCGTACTTCTGTTCATTCATCACCCAGGAGGTTACCGTTTCATCAATCGTGCCGAAAATCATTTGCCTGGCCAGGCGGACGTCGAGGCTGCTGCCAAATTCCTTCTTCTCGATTCCTTCAATTATAATCTTGTCAATCAGGTTCAGGTATCCTTTCAGGACTTCGTTCACTTTCAGCCTGAGCTCCTTATTGGACTGCCTCAGCTCGAGCTGGGTGACGATGGCAAGATGAAGATCTTCCGACAGAAGTTTCAGATGGGTTTCTACCAACATTAATAACTTCTCTGCCGCCGTCTCTTTTCCTGCTATTTTCCCTTCGATAATTTCCACAAAGGTACCCATTTTTTCCTGGAAGAGGGAGATGAGAATATCTTCTTTATTTTTAAAATATAAATAGATGGTTCCATCAGCCACACATGCCTGCTTGGCTATCTTTGACACCTGTGCCTGGTGATAGCCGTTTTCGGCAATCACCACGACGGCTGCATCGATAATCTGCCTGTATTTTGGTTTATTCTTTTTCATGTTCTCCCCCCTCTCCCGCCAGGAAATTAATCATGCTGATCAGTAGCGCTTTTTAAATGAATGAATCATCATTCATAATTTAATATTATTATCAACATTTTTATATGTCAAGGGAATTACCGGCTGATTTTGGGCAGCTTGGCCAAATCTATGTAGTGAAAAGCCAGGAACCGGCTTTTCATTATGCATGCTTATGATCATTGTCATTGTTTTTCGCCTTTTCTTCATCCACAAGCGCCCTGCGCAAAATTTTGCCTACAGCTGTCTTTGGCAGTTCATCCCGGAATTCATAATACCGCGGTACCTTATAAGCCGCAAGATGTTTGCGCGCAAATTCATCCATTTCTTTTTCCGTGACTGTCTTTCCTTCCTTGAGGACAATGTAGGCTTTGACCGTTTCTCCACGGTAAGGATCCGGAATCCCCGCTGCGACAGCTTCCTGGACAGCCGGATGTTCATAGAGAACCTCTTCGATTTCCCTTGGATAGATATTGAAGCCGCCGGCAATGATCATATCTTTTTTGCGGTCGACGATATAAAAGTATCCTGCTTCATCCATATAGCCAAGGTCGCCGGTATAAAGCCATCCATCACGCAGGACCTCATCGGTTTCTTCTTTCCTGTTCCAATAGCCTTTCATTACCTGCGGGCCTTTAATGATAATTTCCCCGATTTCCCCCGGCGGAAGAGGCTCGCCTGTCCCTACGGAAACGACGGCCGCATCTGTATCAGGATACGGGACCCCTATGCTGCCCTGCACACGCTCCTTGCCCCAAAGGAAGTTGGAATGCGTCACAGGAGAAGACTCGGTCAGGCCATACCCCTCTACCAGCTTGCCGCCTGTCACTTCCTCAAACTTCTGCTGGACTTCCGCCGGGAGCGGTGCCGACCCGCTGATGCAGGCTTCTATGGAAGATAAATCATATTTTTTAATATCCGGGTGATTCAGGAGTCCGATATAGATGGTCGGCGCGCCTGGAAACATCGTTGGACGCTGCTTTTGGATGGTCTTTAGGGTGGTCTCTGGGTCGAACTTTGGCAGCAGGACCATTTTCTGGCCATTCATCACGGAAAGGACCAATACCGTGGTCATCCCGTAAACATGGAAGAAAGGCAGGATCCCGAGCACAACTTCCTTGCCTGGTTTGGAGTTGTACAGCCAGGCATCGCACATGGCTGCGTTCGCCACCAGGTTTCGGTGCGTCAGCATCACACCCTTGGGAAAGCCGGTTGTTCCGCCGGTATACTGCAGCAGGGCCAAATCTTCTTCAGCATTTATTTTATATTCTGCCAAAGACTTTTGGGGCAGCTTTAAAATCTCTTTCAGCAAGTGGTTATTGCCCTCATGCTGGACATTTACGATCACGCCATATTGCTTTTTCTGGATGAATGGGTAAAGAAGGTTCTTGGGAAACGGAAGGAAGTCCTTGATAGCGGTTACAATGATGTGCTCCAAATCTGTCTGGGCCTTAACTTTGGTGATGCGCGGGAATAGGATATCCAGGGATATGATTGCTTTTGCGCCCGAATCCTTCATTTGATACTCCAGCTCCCGCTCGGTATAGAGCGGATTCGTTTGGACCACAATCCCTCCTGCCATCAGGATGCCGAAGTAACTGATTACGGAAGCTGGCATATTGGGAAGCATGATGGCAACCCGGTCCCCTTTTTGGATGCCCAAATCCTGCAGGTAAGCTGCAAATTTGCATGATGCTTCAAAAAGTTCGGTAAAACTCATGTCTTTCCCCATAAAATGAATGGCTGTTTTGTCCGGATAGTCTCTGGCGCTCCTCCGCAAATATTCTTGCAATGGAATATCCTCATAGGTAAGAGTACCCGGGATTTCTGGCGGATATTGGGCCAGCCACGGTTTTTCCATAATCAATCCCCCTGTCTATTTTTCGGAAAATTCATTTGTTTCATTTTTATTATAATATACTGAATTATCCATTACAATCACATTAGGAGATGGAATTTCCTTAATAAAAGGTGGGATGAGCCCTGCTGGAAACGAAAAAGGCACCTCCCAAGAAGGCTAAAGGTCAGGCAGGCATGTGTTCCTAAAATAATATTTGCCATTCGGCTGCAGGCGGCCGGGTGGTTCACTGAGGAACCCTGGTGCGGGTAACAGTTCCTATTTTATGCAGGTGAGGAAATGCTAAAAAGGCTGCCATCCGGCAGCCTTCATCAGGCAATAAACAACATATAAATAAGGCCTATTGCCATGAACACAAGGCAAAGGGCCAGCAATACTTTTGCTAAAGTTTCCAAGTCTCTCTCCCCTTACTATATACCTGCACCAATGACATAGCTCAGTCCGACAGAGATGACCATTGAAATCAGCCCTACTGCCCGATTGTCATTCTGGATCTCCTGGTCAATATTAAATTTGGGTGTCATGAACTCGAAGATAAAATACCCTGCCAATAGAAGAAGATAGCCGTAGACTCCCCAGCTGACCATATTCAGGAGAGAATCATGCTGCAGGATGGAGTGGCGGAAGATATTGGCTACGCCAAAAATTTTCCCGCCAGTGGCCATGGCGACAGACAGGTTTCCCTTTTTAATTTCTTCCCAGTTGCGATACTTGGTCACAAGCTCAAAGATGGCCAGAAACACAATCGTGCAGAGAATCGCCACACTGTAATAGCCGGCTGTCGCAACAAACTCATTTTCCCAGAACTGATTCATACCCTTCCCGCCAATCATTTAAATTCAACGATGGTTACACCGGTTCCGCCTTCACCTGCTTCGCCAAAGCGGCTTTTCTTAACAGAACGGTGGTTTTTCAGATACTCCTGTACCCCCCGCATCAAGGCCCCGGTCCCTTTGCCATGGATGATTGAAACCCGCGGATAGCCGGCAAGCAAGGCATCATCAATATACTTCTCAGTGCGCATCAGCGCATCCTCGTACCGTTCCCCTCGCAGGTCGAGTTCAAGCCCGACATGGCTGTCCCTGCCTTTTACCACTGCAACAGATTTTTTCTCCTGCTGTTTGGGTGTATCGATATACTCCAAATCCCGCTCATTTACTTTCATTTTCAAAATGCCGATCTGCACCTGCCACTCATGATCCGAGGTGCGGTCCACCAAATGGCCTTTTTGTCCAAATGTCGTGACCATTACTTCATCCCCAGGCTGGAATTCATGCCTGGACGGCTTGGCTTTCCCGGCTTTTTTGACGAGCGCTTTTTCCGGTGCCGCTTCGGCCAGGCGCTTCCGGGCATCAATCAGCTCGTGTTCCTTTACTTGAGCGCTCTTCTCAAGTCTTAGCTTACGCAGGTCGCGGATGACTTCCTCTGCCTCTTCCCTTGCTTTTTCCACAATGGAAGCGGCTTTGTCCTTCGCTTTGGCTTCCAGCTCTTCTTTCCGCTCATAATAGGCAGCCATTTGCTTCTGCAAATCCTTATGCAGCATTTCCGCGGATTTCAGGAGCTCATGCGCTTCCTCTGCTTCCCTTTCAGCCTGCCGCCTGCTCTCCTCAAKGGAGGCAATCATGTTTTCCACCTGGTTGCTGTCGGCGCTGATATATGTTTTGGCCGTTTCGATCACCGATTCCCTCAGGCCGAGCCGCTTCGAAATTTCGAATGCATTGCTTCGTCCCGGGACCCCGATCAGCAGCTTGTAGGTCGGGCTCAGCGTCTCCACATCAAATTCCACGCTGGCATTGATGACGCCCTCCCTGTTATACCCATAGGCTTTCAGCTCAGGATAATGTGTCGTGGCGATCACCCTGGCACCGCGTTTATATACTTCATCAAGGATGGAAATGGCGAGTGCCGCCCCTTCCTGCGGATCTGTTCCTGCTCCAAGCTCATCAAATAGGACGAGGCTGTTGAAGTCGACCCTTTCCAGAATGTCAACGATATTGACCATATGCGACGAAAAAGTACTCAAACTCTGCTCAATGGACTGTTCGTCCCCAATATCGGCGTAAACCGCATCAAAGACGGCAACCTCAGAGCCGTCGAGTGCAGGGATCGGGAGTCCTGACTGGGCCATCAGGGTGCATAGCCCTACGGTCTTAAGGGTTACGGTTTTCCCTCCTGTATTAGGTCCGGTAATCAGGATGGTGGTGTAGTCTTCCCCAAGGGTAACCGTGTTGGCTACCACTTCATCCGCAGGAATCAGCGGATGGCGCGCCTTGAAAAGCCTGATGATTCCTTTGTTGTTGACGGTTGGCTTGGAGCCTTTGATCTTGCTGCCATAGCGTGCTTTGGCGAACATGAAATCCAGGTCGGCAAGAATGGCGACTACCGCCAGGAGCTCTCCCCTGTTATCTCCCACCATCGCCGAAAGCTCGATCAGGATCCTTTCGATCTCCTGCTGTTCCCTCACCCGGATTCCCTGCAATTCGTTATTCAGCTGCACAACAGACTGCGGCTCAATGAACAGCGTTTGCCCGGAAGAACTCTGGTCATGGATAATTCCGCCATAATGGCCGCGGTATTCCTGCTTGACGGGAATGACAAAGCGGTCATTCCGGATGGTTATAATGGCGTCGGACAGCATCTTCTGCGCATTGGAGGAGCGGATCATGCTTTCCAGCTTTTCCCGCACCCTTGCTTCCCTTGAACGAAGCTGCTGCCTGAGAGACCTTAGTGTGTCGCTCGCACTGTCCAGTACTTCACCGCCCGGGTCGATCGCATGCCTGATTTTTTCTTCCACCTCGGCGAGGACGATAATGCCCTCGGCATATGTTTCAAGGATGGGAATTTCGGTTTCCTCTGCGACATCGGTGATAAACCGTTTCATCTGGCGGCTTGCATGGACAGTGCTTGCTGTCTGAACAAGCTCCAGCGGGCTCAGAATTCCGCCAATGGACGCCCTTTTGGCATGGCCTCTGATATCATGTATCCCTGCGAGCGGGATATTCCCTTTTAAGCGCAGCACCTTGACAGCTTCATCCGTTTCTTCCTGCAAGGTGACGACTTCATCATAATTTGTAGAGGGAAGCAGTTTTTCTGCTTTCTCACGGCCAAGCGGCGATGAGACATGCTCAAGCAATTGTTCCCTGATCTTATTAAATTCAAGTGTTTTCAGCACTCTTTGCTGCAATCGTATTGCCTCCTTTTGCCGGTCTGCCCAGCTCACTTTAACGCATCACCGCACCCGGGGTCAGGCACCGTTTGGCGCGTTGCGGCGATGAAGGAATTTCAGCAGGTCTTCGAGCTCCATGGCATTGAGGATACTGCTTTCTTTAATCCATCCTTTTCTGGCTGTCGAAACCCCTATCTCCATAAAATCTAGTGTCTCCATATTATGCGCATCCGTATTTATCACAAGTGTGACCCCTGCTTCCTGTGCCTTCCGAAGATGCTGTGCTGCCAGGTCAAGCCGGTGAGGATTGGCGTTGAGCTCCAAAGCTGTATTTGTTTCCCTGGCAAGCTGTATCAGCATTTCGATATCAACATCGTAGCCATCACGGCGCCCGATCAGGCGGCCGGTAGGGTGGGCGATGATATCAACATGGGGATTGGCTAGTGCATTTTTCAGCCTCTCCATGATTTTCTCCCTCGGCTGTGAAAAGGAGGAATGAATGGAGGCAATGACAATATCCAATTCTGACAGCAATTCATCGTCAAAATCCAGGCTTCCGTCCGGCAGGATATCCATCTCGATTCCTGTCAAAATCGTAAAATCGTCATATTTTGCATTTACCTTCCTGACTTCTTCGATTTGTTTGCGCACTCGATCAGGCGTCAATCCGTTGGCAACCCTCAAATACTGCGAATGGTCGGTGATGGCCATATAACGGTATCCGCGGGAACGGCAGGCCTCGGCCATTTCCTCAATGGAATGGGCGCCATCGCTCCACGCGGTGTGCATATGCAGGTCTCCCTTAATAGATTTCAAATCAACCAGGGACGTCCCGGCATAATGGTCCACTTCACTGCCATCTTCCCGCAGCTCAGGCGGTATAAAAGGAAGATTGAAATGCTGATAAAAAGACTCTTCTGATTCAAATGTCAGTATTTCCCCTGTTTCGGTATTTTCCACGCCATACTCGCTGATTTTTTCGCCTTTCTCCTTTGCCAGCTGGCGCATCCGGACGTTATGGTCCTTGGAGCCGGTAAAGTGGTGAAGCGCTGTTGTAAACTCTTCCGGTCGGACAAGGCGAAAATCAACGTTCACATCATAATCAAACGCAAAGGTAAGCGAAACCTTTGTATCGCCGGCGGCAATAATTTCCTTGATTCCCGGCAGGCTCTCGAGCTGTTTTTTCACACCGGGAGCGTCGTGTACGGCAATGATGAAATCCAGGTCCTTCACCGTTTCCCGCATCCGGCGCAGACTTCCTGCCCGGGAAAACCTATCGATCCCATCCATTTTTTCCAGATGGGACTCTATCATTTCTGCTACCGGAAGCATAAAAGCCAGCGGCAGGCGCTCCGGACGTGTACCTGCATTCGCAAGGGCCTCCAGGATTTTCTCTTCGGATTTTTTCCCGAACCCTGCAAGTTCGCGTATTTTCCCTTGCTTGCATGCCTCTTCAAGGCCCTGTGCGTCTTCTATGCCCAACTCTTTATGAAGCTTGGAAATCTTCTTGCCTCCAAGTCCAGGAAGCTTAAGCAAGGCCACCAGCCCCGCAGGCACTTCCTGCTGCAATTCTTCGAGGACTTCAGACCTTCCTTCGGCCATATACTCCTCTATCACTGCAGCCGTCCCCTTTCCAATGCCGGAGAGGGCAGTGAGGTCGCCAATTTCCGATAAGCTTCGGTCATCTCCTTCCAGAGCTGCCGCCGCCTTCCTGAAGGCAGATACTTTAAAAGGATTTTCCCCTTTCAATTCCATATATATAGCGATTGTTTCCAACAATCGCACCACGTCTTTCTTATTCGCTTGCATGTTACACACCGCCCTTTGTTACAGTTCTGATTTGGAAGGCCCGCCGCTCCTTGCCGAGCTGTCTTTCGGGCTCCAACTTTTTCATTGTCTCTTGAAAAGACCTAGTTTCATTTTATAGAAAATCTCAGCTGAAAGGAAATAAGAAGGTGTCAGGAGGCCCTGAGGCGGCACCCTTTTCCTGGATAAAAGAAAAACTTCCCTGAAAACAAGGAAGTTATTTCGATTCGAACCACCACTTGTCAACCAATTCCGATAGAATCGGTGTGTGGCTGACAATGGCTGAAGCAAGGAACGAATCGTTGAGATGTTCCTGGATAAATGGGATTGGCAGAAGTGCGGCAATATATAATAGAATAAATACTATCAGGTACACCTCCACAAAACCAAGAATCCCTCCAGCCCAAATATTCAGGCTCTTCAATACCGGCAGGCTGGCAACAAAGTCAAACATGGAGCCGATAATCTGGAGAACGATTCTGACCGCAAAAAAAATCGCAACAAATGCGATGGCTCGGTAATAGGCATCCTCTATATTGGGGTTGTCAAAAAAGAGCTTAAGGTTCCCGCTTCCAAAACTTGGGTAAGGAATCCAAAGCACCAATTTCGGGGCAAGCTGGCTGTAAAAAGTATAAGCAATGATAAAGGCAACAATAAAGCCAGTCATATGGATGGTTTGGAGAATGAAGCCCCTTTTCAGGCCGACCAGAAAACCAATCAGCAGCAAAAGTAAAACAATCAGATCAAGCATAATGGGTCAGTCCTTTAATCTTTGAATTTCCGCTTCCAGCTTCTCTGCGCGATCTTTTATCTTAAGATAATCATTCACTGCGTTCACTGCTGTCAGTACGGCTAATTTATTGATATCAAGTGCAGGATTCTTCGAGCTGATTTCCCGCATTTTGTCGTCAACCAGAGAGGCAATCAGCCGGATATGGCTCGTGCTTTCCGTTCCGACTATTGTGTACTGCTGTCCATAGATGTCTACAGTTGTGCGCGTTTTTTTCGTATCCGACAACATTCATGCCTCCATTCCTAAGAATCCTATTCTATACTATAACATGAAGAAAAAATGCAGGAAAGTCAGAGATTGTCATTTCAAGTCAAGTTTTTAGCTTGCAGACAAGACTGGGACAACTGCCAAAAAGGAGTGCCATTTTAATTGGGAAATACGGTGATTACCACAAACACGGATGAAATCCGGAAAATGAAGGATTATTACAGCAAATACATAAGCCCCAAAGTCCCGCCAGGAGGGATTTTTGCCGCCAAAACACCAACTTGTTCCATCACAGCCTATAAATCCGGCAAAGTGCTCTTTCAGGGAAAAGACGGAGAAATCGAGGCGGCAAGGTGGGGGCAGCCAGCCACGAAGGCAGCAGTAAAACCTGCCCGACAGGCAGCATCCCACCTGCCCGCAAATATCAGTTCCATGTCCATCATTGGGTCCGATGAAGTCGGGACAGGTGATTATTTTGGCCCCATCACTGTTGTCGCCGCCTATGTCAGAAAAGAAGACCTGCCGCTTTTAAAAGAACTTGGCGTTCAGGACTCCAAAAATCTTAAAGATGACAAAATCATCGAGATTGCTAAACAGCTTGTAAAGGTGGTTCCMTACAGCCTGCTTACATTAAACAACCGCAAATACAACGACATGCAAGGGTCCGGAATGTCGCAGGGCAAGCTGAAGGCCCTGCTCCACAACCAGGCGATTGGCCATGTCCTGAATAAAATCGCACCGGAAAAGCCCGAAGCCATATTGATTGACCAATTCGCGAAGGAAGAAATCTACTACGCTCATTTAAAAGGCCAGCGCAATATCATGAGGGAAAATGTCTACTTCAGCACAAAAGCGGAGGGCATCCATCTTGCCGTTGCCGCCGCCTCCATGATTGCCCGCTACGCCTTTGTCCAGCATTTTGAAAAGCTGGGTGAAAAGGCAGGATTCACTCTTCCAAAAGGGGCCGGTGCCCAAGTCGACGCTGCCGCCGCCAGGCTGATTAAAAGCAAAGGAGCACACTGCCTGCCCGACTTTGTCAAACTTCATTTTGCCAATACGGGAAAAGCGATGAAGATTGCCGGGAAATAGTGCCCCAAATAAAAAACCGAGCCGCTTTGGCCCGGTTTTTTAACATTTAACCCCTCAACACCGCTCCTGCCTGTTCCTTTACGGCATGAAGCACTTTTTCATGGGCTTTTGCTATATCTTCGTCTGTAAGCGTCTTTTCCGGATCAAAGTACTTCAGAGAGAAGGCAATTGATTTCTTGCCTGCTTCCATGCGCTCGCCTTCATACAGGTCGAATACATGGACCTCCTTCAGCAATTTGCCCCCTGCTCCGACAATGATTCCCTGAAGCTCCCCGGCAGTCTTTTCCTTATCCACAACAAGGGCAATATCCCTTGTGATGGATGGGAATCTTGGAATGGAAGTATATTGCAGCGGAGCGGTCTCTGCTTCCAATAAAGCCTTCAGGCTAAGCTCGAACACATACGTTTCCTTCAAGTCGAGGTCTTTCTCGACCTTAGGATGAACCTGGCCGACAAAGCCGATCGCCGCTCCATCCAGGGAGACCTGTGCAGTCCGTCCTGGGTGCATGCCTGCAATTTCTGCACCCTTGAAGCTGATTCTGCTTTCAAGACCGAGCTTTGCAAACAAACCTTCCAAAATGCCCTTTACAACAAAGAAATCAACAGGCTTCTTCTCTCCCTGCCAAGGATGGCTTTCCCAAAGTCCGGTAACGGCCCCTGCAAGATGCTCACGTTCCTCCGGCAGGTCTCCTTCGTCGGCTTTGAGGAAAACAGCTCCTGTCTCATATAGTGCCAGGCTGTCATTTTGGCGCGCAAGGTTATATTTGAGCGCTTCAAGCAGCTGCGGCACAATGCTCAACCGGAGAAGGCTGCGGTCTTCGCTCATTGGCATCGCCAACTGTACAGGCTCCCGTTTCTCGAGTGCATATTGAGTCGCCTTTTCCCTGCTTGTCAAAGAATAGGTAATCGCCTGGTAAAGCCCTGCTCCCTCAAGATAGCGGCGGACCACCCGGCGCTTTTGCTGATAGGGCGAAAGCTGGCCCGGGGTGGAAGCGCCTATCGGCAGCGTCTTCGGCACATTGTCATAGCCATACAGGCGTGCCACTTCCTCAATCAGGTCTTCTTCGATCGTAATATCGCCGCGCCTGGTCGGAACGGTTACCGTAATCGTATCATTGTCCGCAGAAGTCTCAAACTGAAGCTTTGCAAAGATCTCTTGTACTTGCTTCATGTCAAGTTCGGCTCCAATGACCGAGTTGATTTTATCAAGAGTCACAGAAACGACAGCAGGCTCGACCGTCAGGCTGTCTGCTTCAACAGAGCTCTCCAGCACTTCTCCCCCAGCGTATTTGGCCATCAATTCAGCCGCCCTTTCAGCTGCCGGGCGTACCCTTGCCGGATCTACGCCTTTTTCGTAGCGGGAGCTGGCCTCACTGCGCAAGCCATGGTCCTTGGATGATTTCCGGATGACCGGGCCGGTAAAGTAGGCTGATTCAAGCAATACGGTCGTCGTATCTGCACTTACCTCGGAATTGGCGCCGCCCATTACACCAGCAAGGGCAACAGGCTCGCTGCCGTTGGTGATCACGAGATGCTCGGACGTCAAGGTACGCTTCGCTTCATCAAGAGTAACGATTTCTTCCCCTTGCTTGGCACGGCGGACAAGAATCTCTTTTGATCCTAAACGGTCATAGTCAAAAGCATGAAGCGGCTGTCCATACTCAAGCAGGATATAGTTCGTGATATCGACCACATTATTGTGCGGACGGATTCCTGCGGCCATCAGCCTGGCCTGCATCCATAGCGGAGATGGGCCGATTTTGACGTTTTTAATCACCTTCGCTACATATAAAGGATTATCTTCCTTTGCATCCACAGACACCTTGATATAGTCGCTTGCGCTTTCGGATGCTGTTTCCGCTTTTGGCTGCGGAAGTTTAACGTCTTTTCCTAAAATCGCGGCCACTTCATAGGCGACACCCAGCATGCTCATGCAGTCGGCACGGTTTGGCGTCAGGCCAAGCTCAAGGATCTGGTCGGCTCTGCCAAGCGCACTCAAGGCATCCTGGCCGATCTCCGTACCTTCAGGGAACACAAAAATCCCTTCGGAGTATTCCTTGGCGACAAGCTTTGCTTCAAACCCCAGCTCCTGAAGTGAGCAAATCATCCCATTGGACTCTTCGCCGCGAAGCTTTGCCTTCTTTATTTTAAAATTGCCTGGCAAGACGGCCCCGACCGTCGCGACGGCAACCTTCTGTCCTTTGCCAACATTAGGAGCACCGCAGATAATCTGGACATGATTTCCGTCCCCAAGGTCGACAAGGGTTTTATTAAGCTTTTCAGCATTAGGATGCTTCTCACACTCCAGCACATGGCCGACGATAACGCCGCGCATCCCTTCATTCAGTGTTTCAACCCCTTCGACCTCGATTCCGCTTTTGGTAATCTTTTCAGCCAGCTCCTGGGCACTTACACCTGTTAAATCCACATATTCCTGAAGCCAATTATATGATACAAGCATGGTTATTCCTCCTAATCCCTATTCAGTCACCGAGAATTGCTTAACGAAACGAATGTCGTTTGTGTAGAAGTGGCGGATATCATCAACGCCGTACTTTAGCATCGCAATCCGCTCAGGTCCCATTCCGAAGGCAAATCCTGTGTATTTCTTTGAATCATAACCGGCCATTTCCAATACATTCGGGTGAACCATGCCGGCTCCCAGAATCTCGATCCAGCCCGTTCCCTTACAAGTACTGCATCCTTTGCCGCCGCACATTTTACAGGAGATATCCATTTCAACAGAAGGCTCAGTGAACGGGAAGAAGCTTGGACGAAGGCGGATTTCGCGGTCGGCTCCGAACATTTTTTTCGCGAACACATCAAGAGTTCCCTTCAAGTCGCTTAAGCGGATGTTCTCATCGATCACAAGCCCTTCAATTTGCGTGAACTGGTGCGAATGGGTCGCATCATCATTGTCGCGGCGGTACACTTTTCCGGGACAGATGATTTTAACCGGCCCTTTGCCCTGCCGCTCTTCCATTGTTCTTGCCTGTACGGGCGAAGTATGGGTACGGAGGAGGATTTCTTCCGTGATGTAGAAGGAATCCTGCATATCCCGCGCCGGATGCCCTTTTGGCAGGTTCAAGGCTTCAAAGTTATAATAGTCTTTCTCTACTTCCGGGCCTTCGGCAACACTGTACCCCATGCCCAGGAACAAATCCTCGATTTCTTCAATGATTCTTGTGAGCGGATGATGGTTTCCTGCTTTTACCGGACGGCCAGGCAAGGTCACATCGATTTTCTCGGCAGCAAGCTTTACCTGGACCGCTGCTTCTTCGAGTTCACTCTGCTTTTCTTCAATTCCGCCGGAAATCATGTCGCGGACTTCATTGGCAAGAGCCCCCATCTTCGGCCGTTCTTCGGCAGAAAGCTTCCCCATGCCTTTAAGCACTTCGGTAATCGGGCCTTTTTTTCCGAGATAAGCAACACGGATATCATTCAGTTCTTTCAGGTCGGCAGCCTGCGCCACTTTTTCAAGCGCTTCTGCCTGCAGCTCTTTCAATCTTTCCTGCATGTGTAGATCCTCCTTCGTTTTTAGACAAAATAAAAAGACTCCATCCCAGGTAAAGGGACGAAGTCTGGTTTCGCGGTACCACCCTTTTTAACAGGCAACACAAATATGTATGGTCTGTTCACTTCATTACGATAACGGCATAGGCCGGTGCATCTTTACATTCCCAGGAATGGTCCCGATGCCAGCTCTGGAGGTGAATTCACTTGCCTGTTCCATAAAAATGCTTCCAGTCTGCGGCATTTTCTCCCTTGATGGTCCATCTTCAAGCTACTCTTCTCCGTCAACGCTTTTATTATTTACGATGTTGTTTATTATAATATATTCCTTTTATCGTATCAAATCAATTTCGCAAAATTAACCCTTTTTGGGCGTTTTTAAGTAATAAAGCAGAATACCGGCGGCCACGGCCACATTCAGCGATTCGCTTTTCCCATGGATGGGGATATAAAGATTCTTCGCTGTTCTAGCGAGCAATTCAGGGTTCACCCCGCTGCCTTCGTTGCCGACAAGCAGCGCAAATGGCCCTCCTGCAGGTGACTCTGAATAAGGGCTTGCCCCTTCAAGGGCTGTCCCGTAAACAGGGATATTATGTGTGTCCAGCTTATCGATCCATTCATCAAGGCTGCCCCGAATGACTGGCAGATGAAAATGGCTTCCCTGGGCAGCACGGAGCACCTTTGGATTATAGATATCGACACTGCCGTTTCCGACGATGACAGAGTCGATTCCTGCCGCATCGGCTGTCCGGATCATCGTGCCCAGATTGCCCGGGTCCTGGACAGAATCGATCAGAAGATACGTTTCCCCCTGTTGGCCGGCATCCTGGGGCTGGCGGCAGACCGCAAAAATTCCCTGGGTGGTTTCCGTATCGGCCAGGGCGGATGCAATTTCCTCTGTCACCGAAATAACCGGCACCGAACCGTAGTCAAGGCCCGGCGGCATTTCGGCATTCTCGGAGATGATAATGGTTTCAATATCTGCATCATGCTTAAGTGCTTCTTCGACAAGATGAAAACCTTCTATTAAAAACAGCTTGGATTTATCCCTTTCCTTCCGTGCCAGGAGCTTTTTCCATTGCTTCACCTGGGGATTCGCTGCTGATTGGATGTGCTTCAAACGTGGGACACTCCTTCTACTATTGAGTTTTCTTATTATAACTCATATTTTTTACATAATAAAATCAAATAGGTTCATCCTATATGTAGATTAAGAATTGAAAGGAGTTTCCATACATGAACTTGAATCTGCGCCATGCGATTATCCAAAACGTTTCAGGAAATTCACAGGATGAACTTAAAGATACAATTGTCGATGCCATCCAAAACGGCGAAGAAAAAATGCTTCCAGGTCTTGGCGTCCTGTTCGAAGTGATCTGGCAAAGCGCCTCCCCACAGGACCAGCAGGAAATGCTGACCATGCTTGAAAATGGGCTTAAAAATAAGTAACCGCATGCTCCCCCGATGGCATTGGGGGAGTTTTTTATTGGGCGGGTGTCATTAAGCTCTATTAAGGAAATTTCCAGCAGGCCTCCTGTCTCGATTTGTGTTAAGAAGCCGGATTGGCGCAATTTGCAGCGGGCTGCCTCCCTTAATTTGCGTTAAGAGACGGGATTGGCTCAATTTTCCACGGGCTCACTTCCTAATTTTGCGTAAAGGAGCCCTCTTGGCGCAATTTTCGCCAAGCTGCCTCCCTCATTTTGCGTTAACAAGCCC
>NZ_LIGG01000001.1:4916884-4997441 GCF_001273925.1 Bacillus sp. FJAT-27251
CTCTCTAATTTTACGTCTACAGCCTTCTTAAACAAGGAAAAGGACCAAACCATAATAAGTTTGGTCCTTTGGATTTAGTCGAACGTAATTTTCTCAACCGTTTCCTGATCAAGACGCTTGATTACTTCGGCAATCAGCTTCACGGCATTTTCATAATCTTCGCGATGCAGCATGGCTGCATGGGAATGAATGTAGCGGGTAGCGATGGTAATAGACAGGGATGGAACGCCTCTGTGGGTCGTGTGAATCGCCCCGGAGTCGGTTCCCCCGCCAGGCAGTGCATCGAACTGGTAAGGGATGTTCAGCTCATCGGCTACATTCGTGACAAATTCACGGAGACCTTTATGGGAAACCATGCTGGCATCATACAGGATAATCTGCGGACCGGCTCCCATCTTGCTTGTCGATTCTTTCTCGGAAATCCCCGGTGTGTCCCCAGCAATGCCAACATCCACCCCAAAGGCGATATCCGGCTGGATGGCCTGGGCAGAGGTGCGGGCACCGCGAAGGCCCACTTCTTCCTGGATCGTCCCAACACCATACACAGTATTTGGATGGTCCTCTTCCTTCAGTTTCTTCAACACATCGATGGCGATGGCACAGCCAATCCGGTTATCCCATGCCTTGGCCAGAAGCATCTTTTCATTATTCATGACCGTGAACTCAAAATAAGGAACCACCATATCGCCTGGCTTTACTCCCCATTCTTCTGCTTCTTCACGGCTTGAAGCACCGATATCGATGAACATGTCTTTTATGTCTACCGGCTTTTTGCGGGCCTCCGGAGGGAGAATATGCGGCGGCTTGCTGCCAATCACGCCTGTCACATCTCCTTTGGCGGTAACAATCGTCACTCTTTGTGCGAGCATGACCTGGGACCACCAGCCTCCTACCGTCTGAAAGCGGAGAAAGCCTTTATCATCAATCCTTGTGACCATAAAGCCTACTTCATCAAGATGGCCTGCCACCATCACTTTTGGCCCACTGTTGCCCTTTTTGGCAATCAGGCTGCCCAATCCGTCGACTGACAGCTCATCGGCATATGGAGATATGTATTTGCTCATCACATCGCGCACTTCCCGCTCATTGCCGGGAATGCCCTTGGCGTCCGTCAAATCTTTCAGCATCTTCAACGTTTCATCCATCTTTGCCATTAATTCGACCCCCTCAATATGTAACTACGGATTTCATTATACAGAATCGCACTATCAAGTACAAAACCATACTAATAGCCGCTTCTCTGCCTTTCATAATTTACTTCATTTTTCTCAATATATGCTTTTACAACATCATCTCCCGTGAAGCCAAGCATTCGCGCGACAGCCATATATTCACGGAAAAGCCGGGAATACGCCTGCTGGTTCAGGTTTCTTCTAAATTCATCAATCGCACTGTAAACCACAAGGAACTGCTCTGAAAGCGTGCAGGAAGGCAGGGAAACATCTGCAAATTCACTCTCTCTGAACCCTGTTTCAATTCCCAGGGATAATATAAAATGAATGCCATCGACAAACTCTTCTAATATTACTTTATGTCCAGAAGCGGGCTTTAAGCTCCAAAACTTGAAACATCTCGTTTCGTTCGCCAGTTCCCCAAGCTCGACCAGCAAAGCGAGCACTTTGCGGTCTATCAGCTTCTCACTTTGCAGGCCATGCTGTTCTTCAATATGGCGGTCGAGAGCTTCCTGCATTTCATAGAGTTTTTCAATATTCATTGGCGACACCCTCTTTTTTCTAAAATTATAAAGGAATTTAATCAAAAGGTGAAACTATTCCAAATCCTAATCGTATGTAAGGAAAATGAGCAATGGAGGAACAGTTATGCTATGGATTCTGCGCCTGATTCTTTTAGCCTCAATTATATTCCTTATATATAAGTCGGTTAAATATGTGATCAGCCCTAAACGGAAGCTGGAGCTTGCCCATGAACAGAAACGGTTTTATTTTCATGATGATCCCGAAAATGTCAGGAAGAATTTCCTGCTTACCTATAAAGGAGTTCTGTTCGAAGGAGAAAAGTATTTGGGAACGACAGAGTACGCCTTCGAAGTCGTATCCATCTTTATTTGGCCCAAAAGCACCGCCGCGCTCAAAGGGCTTTCATATGAAGATTTCATCTATATCGAAGATCAAGTCCACGAAGCCTATCCTGGTGCCAGCATCAGCTGGAAAAGCCCGGTGAAGGAGTTTATGGATAAAAAGCCGGAAATTTAAACGCGCAAAGTGCTCCCAAAATTCCAAGGGGCACTTTTTTATATGGTGTCAATATAGCCCAGGGTCTTTCAGCTTTTTCATTGGTGACCACTGTTACCCCTTTTTCACTGCCTTCAAGCTCCAATCGCCTTCATTGGTGACCACCGGGACCTCTTTTTCACCAGCTTCGGGCTCCAACTGCCTTCATTGGCGACCACTGTTACCCCTTTTTCACCGGCTTCGGGCTCCAATCACCCCTTTGGTGACCACTGGAACCTCTTTCCACTGGCTTCGGGCTCCAATCGCCCCCTTTGGTGACCACTGGAACCTCTTTTTCACCAGCTTCGGACTCCAATCGCCTCCTTTGGTGACCACTGGAACCTCTTTCCACTGCCTTCGGGCTCCAATTGCCCTCTTTTTGGCTCCTACAACAAGGCCAGCCATGCGGCCACATGAATCACTGCCAGCGCAGGCAGCCCCCATTTAAACTGGGCATGCTTTGTTTTATGACGGAACATCTGCATTCCGGCTGTCATCCCGGCTGCTCCTCCCAGTAAGGCAACCGTCCAAAGCTGGCGCTCGCTAATCCGGTATTTCCCTTTCCTTGCCCGCTGCTTGTCAGAGGCCATCATCAGTAAACCGGCAAGATTCATGCCCAAATAAAGCAGAATCAAAATATCCATTCCTAAGCCCCCTTATTGAAAAAAGCCATTCCGCTAGAGAATGACTTTTGGTAAATTGCTTATTTATTGAATTGTGCTTTTGCAGCGTTTGCCAATTCAGTGAATGCTTTTTCGTCTTGAATCGCAAGCTCAGCAAGCATTTTGCGGTTCACTTCGATGCCAGCAAGCTTCAAGCCGTGCATCAAACGGCTGTAAGAAAGACCGTTCATGCGTGCTGCTGCGTTGATACGAGTGATCCAAAGCTTGCGGAAGTCACGCTTCTTCTGGCGACGGTCACGGAATGCATATTGCAAGGATTTCATGACCTGCTGGTTAGCTACTTTATATAAAGTGTGTTTTGAACCGAAATAACCTTTTGCTAATTTAATTACCTTTTTACGACGCTGACGCGTAACTGTACCGCCTTTAACACGTGGCATGTAATTTCCCTCCTATATGTGAATCGAGATTCCTCGAGATTACTTAATGTTGTCTAACAGGTGACGGATACGCTTGAAATCACCTTTGGATACAAGAGTTCCCTTGCGAAGCTTACGCTTTGCTTTTGTAGACTTGTTTGCGAATAAGTGGCTAGTGTAAGCGCGAGCACGCTTAAGCTTGCCTGATCCAGTTTTCTTGAAACGCTTTGCAGCGCCACGGTGAGTTTTCATTTTTGGCATTAGGGACTTCCTCCTCGTTACTTTTCGATTTTAGGGGCTAAAACCAGGAACATGCTGCGTCCATCCATTTTCGGGTGGGACTCGACTGTAGCAACATCCTTGCATGCTGCAGAGAAACGGTCCAACACACGTTGGCCAATTTCCTTATGTGTAATTGCACGGCCCTTGAAGCGGATCGATGCTTTTACTTTGTCGCCTTTTTCAAGGAATTTGATGGCATTGCGCAGCTTTGTATTAAAGTCATGCTCATCAATCGTTGGGCTAAGGCGTACTTCTTTAGTCGTGATGATCTTTTGATTTTTACGTGCTTCTTTCTCTTTCTTTTGCTGCTCGAATTTAAATTTACCGTAGTCCATGATCCGGGCTACAGGTGGTTTCGCATTCGGTGCCACAAGGACAACATCGAGATTTACACGAGAAGCGATTTCCAGCGCTTCATTTTTTGTTTTGATTCCCAGCTGATCGCCATTTTGGTCAATGAGACGAACTTCACGGGCACGGATGCCCTCGTTCAACAGCATATCTTTGCTAATAGTTAGCCACCTCCAGGTTTTATACGAATACATTGTTTGGGTCAGAATATCGCCTTCGCATAGTCCGGTTCCCACCGCTTACGACTGCAGCTGGACCATGTATGCAAACAAAAAAGTGCGGGCGAAAACACCCACACTTTACGAAACCATACATAATAAAACAGTCGTTTACGTAAAACCTGCCAACTGCCACTCTGCGTCAGCCAGGTGAGAAGCGGGTGCTTCTTCTTTCCTCAAACTGTATTCAATTTTACCTTTGTAACTATACCACAGTCTTGGCTAATGTGTCAAACGAACGAACTGCTGGTTGTTACTGCAACGATTTGTATTGTAGCAAAGTCTCAACAATGACGCAATACTTTTTTTGAACTTATTATTTTTTTGCTTCTTTGCGGAAGGCATCAAGGAACGATTCAAAAGAGATTGTTTCCGACTTCTGCTCACCGTATTTACGGACATTGACGGCATTTTCCTCAACTTCCTTATCGCCGACCACAAGCATGTACGGAATTTTCTGCATTTGCGCTTCCCTGATTTTATAGCCGATTTTTTCGTTGCGGCTGTCGATTTCGACACGGAATCCGGCTGCTTTCAGCTTGTCCTGCACTTCCTTCGCATAATCGAAGTGGACATCCGGGGAGACCGGGATCACCTGCGCCTGGACAGGAGCCAGCCATGTCGGGAACGCACCCTTGTATTCTTCAATCAGGAAGGCCACAAAACGCTCCATTGTGGATACAACGCCGCGGTGGATGACAACCGGGCGATGCTGTTTGCCGTCTTCCCCGACATAAGTTAAATCAAAACGCTCCGGAAGAAGGAAATCCAGCTGGACAGTAGACAGGGTTTCGTCTTTTCCAAGCGCAGTCTTAACCTGGACATCCAGCTTCGGACCGTAAAACGCCGCTTCGCCTTCCGCCTCATAGTAATCAAGTCCAAGCTCGTCCATCGCTTCCTTCAGCATGCCTTGTGCCTTGTCCCACATCTGGTCGTCATCATAATACTTTTCGGTATCCTGAGGATCCCGGTAGGACAAGCGGAAGGAGTAATCATTGAAATTGAAGTCCTTGTACACTTCCAGAACCAATTCAACAACTCGTTTGAACTCTTCCTTGATCTGGTCAGGACGGACAAAAATATGGGCATCATTCAGAGTCATCCCGCGGACACGCTGCAGGCCTGAAAGTGCGCCTGACATTTCGTAGCGATGCTGTGTTCCGAGTTCAGCGATCCTGATTGGCAGTTCCCTGTAGCTGTGAATGCTGTTTTTATAAACCATCATATGGTGCGGGCAATTCATTGGACGGAGGACCAGCTGTTCGTTATCCATGTCCATGACCGGGAACATATCTTCCTGATAGTGGTCCCAGTGTCCCGAAGTTTTATAAAGATCCACACTTCCCATGACAGGAGTGTAGACATGGTCATACCCGAGGCTTACTTCCTTATCAACGATATAGCGCTCGATAATGCGGCGGATGGTTGCGCCTTTTGGAAGCCAGAGCGGCAAGCCCTGCCCTACTAGCTGGTTATTGGTAAACAGCTTCAATTCTTTGCCAAGCTTGCGGTGGTCCCGCTCTTTTGCTTCTTCAAGAAGGCGCAAGTGCTCTGCAAGGTCCTCTTTTTTGAAGAATGCGGTACCGTAAATCCGCTGAAGCATTTTATTGTCGCTGTTGCCGCGCCAGTAGGCCCCGGCTATGCTCAACAGCTTGAATTCCTTGATTTTGCCTGTGGACGGGACGTGAACCCCGCGGCAAAGGTCGAAAAATTCGCCTTGTTCATAGATGGTGACATCCTCTTCAGCAGGAATGGCTTCGATCAATTCAAGCTTGTACTCATCGCCAATTTCCTTATAAAGCTGGACAGCCTCATCGCGGCTTACTTCCTTGCGGACAATTTCAAGGTTTTCATTGACGATTTTCGCCATTTCCTTCTCGATGGCCGGAAGATCTTCTGGAGACAGGGAATGCTCCATATCAATATCATAATAAAAACCGCCTTCGATTACCGGTCCGACACCAAGTTTCACATCTTTGTACAGGCGCTTGATTGCCTGTGCCATCAGGTGGGCGGTGCTGTGGCGGAGCACCTCAAGTGCTTCTTCACTGCCTTGGGTCACGATTTCGATAGCGGCATCTCCCTCAATCGGACGGCGGAGGTCATACATCTCGCCGTTAACCTTGCCGGCAATGGCTTTCTTTTTCAGCCCGGGGCTGATGGATGCAGCGATATCTTCAATTGTCGTGCCAGCCGGAAACTCCTTTACTGCTCCGTCTGGAAACGTAATTTTAATTGCGTCTGCCATTGACTGTTCCTCCTTAAAATAAAATAAAAAAACCCATCCCTAAAAAAAAGGGACGAGTTTGATTCACGCGGTTCCACCCAATTTCCCGTTCCAGGGATCTCCCCGAAAACGGCTCTGGTTGCGATAACGGCTTTGCTGCCGTCAGCTGCTACTGGCACTTATGCGTTCGCATCTGAAGTTCGGAGGCGGTAAGCTTTTCTCTAGTGTTAGGAAGGTTCCAGCCTTGCCTTCCCTCTCTGCAAACCATTCAAGAATGCCCATGTCCTCGTCATTACTTTTTCTGAATTCACTTAGTATGTAGGTTATTATAGTTTGTAATGTTTTGAAAATCAAGGGACTACTGGGCATTTTTTTGATTAAAAGAATGCAGCGGGCTGATTTTTACACGCTCTTCAAAAATATTGCATATGGTGCGGACGAGTGGCTGTTCCGGCTGATCTGTATAAAGGCGGATGACGGATGGTGCAAGGGACAGCAAGGGAGCGATGGTCACCGAGTCCACGTAAACCGGGTGGTTCCCCAAAAGCTTGCGGTCAATCGTACGGACCAGTTCGCTTCTTGTGATCAGGCAGACATGCTCATCATAAAAATATGTTCCTTCGCCAACAATCAGGTGGATTAACGGCTTCTGCGCCGGCCTTCCAGCAAGGAAATCGCGCAGCGTCTGGACGAACATCTGGTACTCCTGCTCAAGCTTGTACTCATCGATAGCCACTTCTACATAGCTGTGAAGTTTATCTAAAAAAGGCTTTAAACGAAACGTCACGAAGGAGTCAAACGAGAATGAGATGCTGTCGGTTAAGATTTCGGAGATAGCCTCTTGGACAATCTTCTTCTCGTCCGGACCGTTCAGGAATGCCTCCAAATCCTCCCTGTTTCCATCTATCACCGAATAAATAACCTCGAGAATCTGCTCCTGCTCATGGCTGTCTTCGTAAAAAAAACGTTCCTCCAGAATCTCCCTGAACCAGTCGTCCCGCTTCTTGAGCGCAATGAATTCATATACACCTTCCCTGACTGTATGAAAAGCCTCATCAGGCATCGCATTGCTATCTATTTTAATCCTGCGTCTGTCCGCATCCAGCTGGACCAGGCCGCTCCCAGGCTGGCCCGCACACAGGCAATCAACAATGTGCCCATACATCCGGCGGGCATCACGGTCTTTTTGGAAGATGATTTCAATCAACCATATCCCCCCTTTGTTAAAATCTCCTGATTTAATATATGGGGGACTTGGCCGATTTAGAAGCATCAGCATGCTGTTCAAATTGTTTTATTCAATAAAGGGGTTTAGCAGCCATGCGACAATCCGAGCCTATGTGTATTGGCGACCGGCGAACAAGTTTTTTTATCGTTGCGGGCTCCTAGTGCCTCTATTGGTGACCGGCGAACCCGCTTTTCAATCGGCACGGACGCCAAACACCCCTATTGGCGACCGGCGATCCCGCTTTTCTACCGGCACGGGCGTCAACCACCTCTATTGGTGACCGGCCAACCCTTTTTTCAACCGGAACAGGCGCCAAACACCCCTATTGGTGACCGACGATCCCTTTTTCGACCGGCACGGGCGCCAAACACCCCTATTGATGACCGACGATCCCGCTTTTCTACCGGCACGGGCGACAAGCCTGCCTATTTTTCCTCCTCCCCCATCCGAATCCCCCGCAAATAAAAAACGACTCAAACAGCATAGCTCTTTGAGTCGTTCCAGTTATCCCGTCCAGCCTGTCAGTAGGCCCTTCTGTTCTTGCCTTCCACTTTTACCGGTGTGGCGAGATATTTGATGCGCTCGAGGATCCTTGCTGCCTTGAGCTGCTCTTCTTCTCCCCGCTGGCTGTGGGTGAGGTGGTGTTCGAGTCCGCCAAGGTCAAAGTTCGAAGTGAAGAAAGTTGGCAGATTTTCAGCCATTCTAAATTGCAGGATGGGGCCGAGGATTTCGTCCCGCGCCCAGCTGCTCATGGTCTCCGCTCCCATATCATCAAGCATCAGCACAGGCGTTTTCTTGATCGCATCGAGCTTTTCATTGACCGTATTGTTTCCGATGGAATTCTTCATCTCGCGGAACAGCTCGGGAACATAGACAATCATCGAACTGACCTGCTTTTTGGCCAGCTCATTGGCAATCGCCCCTAGCAGGTAGGATTTCCCGGTACCAAACGGGCCGTGAAGGTAAAGCCCTTTCTGCCTTTCGTCCGGAGAATAATTTTGGACAAATTCCTTCGCCATTTTAATCGCCAGGAACCGTCCCTTGTCATCAAGGTCCACATCTCCTAGCGATGCCCTGAGGATTTCCTTCGGGACAAACAGGCTGCCAATCAGCTTTTCGTTCTTCAGCTTTTCATCATGCATGATCTTCCGGGGGCAGCGGTCGTATTTCACATCGATATATTTTCCGTTGAACACAAGCTCCGGTTCATAGCCCTGAAGCATATTGCGGCAGGACGACAAGCTGCTGCACTTGTCGCAGCCTTTACTCTGGTTAATGAACTCATGCAGCTTCATCAGGCTTTTATCTACAATCTCCCTGTTGATTTCCCCCTGGTGCCTCCGCAGGAAATCCTGGACCGAAGGGTCACTTAGCACCTCATTTCTCAGGTTTTCGTACCGCTTCTGGAAATTTTGGTTGTTGGCCAGCTTCTTCAATGTATCATTTATATTTTGCACGGCACTCACCTCCCATCCTTAAATTGTTTCAGTTCTTCTTCAAGAAGCCTTTTTTCTTTTTCAAAATCAAAATCCTCTTCTCCAGACTGCGAATCGGCTGCCCGGCTGCTGTCTTTATTCTCAAACCAGTCAGGAAGCATTTCCTTCCGCACCTGCTTTTTTCCCTGGGCTGGGCGTGATTTCTTTTCTTCTGCCCAGTCGAGATACTGTCTGTGTTCCTTCTTGGCCAGCTCCATCGCCTCTTTGACGGTCTGGATTTTCTTCCGGGACCAGTGGCTGGCAATTTTTTCGATGAATGCTTTCGTAAGCTTCATATCAGTCCTGAGCATCACATAATGGACCAGTACATTGCAAACTCCCGGGAGCAGCTTTTGCTTGAACATGATGTCCTCAATCATCTGCATTTCCGATTTGGAAGGGACGGCTCCGCCCGAAATGTCAATAAGCAGCTGCCTGGGCGAAGCTGTTTCAAAGTAATGGACCAGCTTGTCTTCCTCCGTTTTCGGAACACTGGATACAGTCTTGAACTGCGCCGGCTGGACCCGGTCCATAAGCTGGGGAAGCTGGTCCTGATTTTCAAACTGGTACCAGTCCCTGGCCGCTTTCCTGAGCTCTTCTATATCAATCTCACTGTCCGGCGTCAAAGCGCTGAGGACAATGTTTTTCATCTGGATGGCATCGATGCTGTACAAAAAGGCCAGGTTGCTGATGGCCTCTTTCACTCTGGAATTAAGCGCATTTTTCGAGACAAGCGATTCATTCAGACCGCCCATCAAAAGGTCAAAATTGAATTCGTCCGCAGGGATTTGGATGGCTTCAGGCTCCTGTCTCCCCATGAACTGCTGCCCTTCTTCGGGACCAAATTCTTCTTCCGAATCCTGATGAATCTGGAGCGTGCCGGGCGTAGCGGACACAAACACCTCCTGAAACGCTTTGGTGACTTCCGAATAGCCTTCCGCGCTATCCAGCGACTTATCGGCAAAAAACCGCTTTAGCCTGCCGAACTGGTTCTTGCCTACTTTCCTGTACAGGTAGATATTCAGGAGCCCATCCAGGAAAAATTGTTCCGGTGTCAGCGGGGCCTGCAGCTCATAAATAAAAGAGCGGACATCTTCCTCATCATCCTTGACAAATGTCTTAAGAAGCCCCATTGCCTCAAGCTTGAGCCTCGCTTGATAAATATCCTTCAGGTTCATATCCAGGAGGGTCATAAGGCTGTGGTGGGATGTGGATGCCGACCAAAGGCGGTTCTCCTCCAGCTCCGCCCAAAGGGTCATGTACAGGCTCAGGCAGACTGGGCCCACAAGCGGCTGATACAAGAAAGTCAGCACCTTCCTGTCATATTCATGCAGCAATCCGTTCGAAGCGACAGAATAATGGTCTACAGGCAGTATTTCCTGCCAATGCTGAACCATAGGGGGGTCCCTCCTTTCTCAATCAGTCTTGAATCATTTAAAAAAAGAGCCAAGGGTTTCCCTTCAGCTCTATCCTAAGACTGTTCCTTCTTGATCAGGTCTTTCAATTCATCAATGAACACATTTATATCTTTAAACTGGCGATAGACGGAAGCAAAGCGGACATAGGCCACTTCATCGACTTTGGCAAGCCTGTCCATGACCATTTCACCGATGTTTTCACTTTTCACTTCGGCAACTCCCTGGCTGCGCAGCTCCTTTTCAACCTCTGAAACAATATCCTCAAGCTGCTGCAAGGCGACGGGCCTTTTCTCGCAGGCTTTAATAAGCCCTCTTAAAAGCTTTTCGCGATTGAATTCCTCCCTGGTGCCCTCCTTTTTGACAACAATGAGCGGAATTTCCTCCACTTTCTCAAATGTGGTAAACCGATAGGAACATGCTTCGCATTCCCTGCGGCGGCGAATCGATCTGCCTTCATCCACAGGGCGGGAATCGAGGACCCTGGTCGAGTTATTATGGCAAGTTGGACACTTCATGTATGCTCAGCTCCGAAATTTTCAAATATAATATCACCTGTCCGGCATAATGCCGTTTCGATATCTTCTTCTCTATATTATTAAAATTGGCTGGTCTGTACAAGTACGACTATTCAGCGTTTTTGCCTGTGCCTATGAAAGTATGCGCCTTATCCAACTTGTTGTACAGGCGCAAAATCTCCTTTTTGAGGGCAGGGTTCGCACCCGTGACCGAAAAGCGCTCTGTGGACAGATAGAAGTCGACGGCGGTTTGATATGGTTTGACGGTTATGACGGTCATGATGAGGAACGCCGGAAAACCCGCATTCACCTCTGCAGCAATTTCACCATGATCTTTCGAGACGGAGGTCACCTTCACCTTGGTATCATTCCGAAGTAGGTCCTCGGCTGATTCGAAGAGCTGATTGAAGCTCGCTTTGTAATATCTTGTCCTAAGCTCATTATCATAATGATCGTCCCTTGTTTCTGCATGCTTCTGGTAGCGTGAAAAGAAAGGTTTTTTTAACATAATCTGCTCCTAAGTAAGTGGTTACTTATTATTGTAAATAAAAAAGAGGTGTATTTCTACACCTCCGGTTAATTTTCAATTATTAAAGTGCTTTTGCCTGCTTGACTTGAACGGGCCCCATGCCGCGCGGAAGTTCAATATTCTCGCGAGTCTGGGCACCAAGTGCCTCGGCAATATAATCAGCTGCAACATTTGGATTCAGGTCGCCGCATGTATAGACATCTATGCTTGCGTACCCATGTTCCGGAAAGCTGTGAATGGTCAAATGGGATTCAGAGATAATAACCACTCCGCTTACTCCCTGTGGAGCAAACTTGTGGAATGCCACCTCGCGGATTTCAGCACCTGATTTCAATGCAGCACCAACGAATGTTTTCTCGATAAAATCCATATCATTCAACTTGTCAAAATCGCAGCCCCATAGTTCAGAAATAACGTGACGTCCCATAGTTTCCATAATTCAATTTCCCCCTCTTACTTTTTTAGCTACAAAAAATGAAGTCCTTTGTTTAATGGTATTTAACTACCACGGGGGAAAGTTAGTCCAGAGAGGTCCTAACCCTTTAAGTAGCTAATTTTTACCGTCATAAGAAGTTCACGATGACTAGTATACTTTGTTTATATTTATTTTGCAACCTATGAATTGAAAATTTTACGCCTATATTTTCCCTGGGAAAAGCACCAGCACATCACACCTCTGTAAGGGTCAAAATCCCCCGAAAACACAAGAAAGCCTGCCTTGAATAGGCAGGCCGATCACAACCGGGTTGTTTGTCTGATATAAGGTCAGCTTACTTTGACTTTTGCAGATTGAAACAGCTCCTGGGCAACATGTTTGGCCAGGTCGACGACACGGCAGGAGTAGCCCCACTCATTGTCGTACCAGGCAAGGACCTTGACTTTATTGGCGCCCATCACCATTGTGGACAATCCATCAATGATGGCGGAATGCGGATTGGTATTGAAATCCACCGAAACAAGCGGCTCTTCGGTAATGTCAAGGATGCCTCTCAGAGGGCCGCGGGAAGCAGCGAGAAAGGCTTCATTGATTTCGTCTACCGTCACTTCCCGCTTCAAGTCGACAACAAGGTCAACAAGCGATACATTGGGAGTTGGCACCCTAAGGGCCATTCCATGAAGCTTGCCTTTCAGCTGGGGCAGGACAAGTGACAGCGCTTTCGCCGCACCCGTGGAAGTCGGAATGATGGATTGGCCGCATGAACGCGCCCTTCTCAGATCTTTATGCGGGTTATCAATATTCTTCTGGTCATTTGTGTAGGAATGGATGGTCGTCATCAGACCATTTTCAATCCCAAAGCATTCATCAAGCACTTTTGCAACAGGGGCCAGGCAGTTTGTTGTACAGGAAGCATTGGAAATGACATCATGCTGCTCAAGGTCCAACTTGTCTTCATTCACGCCCATGACGATTGTTACATCTTCATTTTTTCCGGGAGCCGTCAGGATTACCTTTTTAGCGCCGGCATTCAGATGCAGGCTTGCTTTATCGCGGGAGTTGAATTTTCCGGTTGCTTCTATGACTATATCAATCTTCATTTCCTTCCATGGCAATTCTTCGGGATTACGGCTGCTTAACAGCTGGATGGTCTTCCCATTCACAATTAGTGCATCTCCCGCCGTCTCTACATTTGCCTGAAAAATGCCGTGGTTGGAATCATATTTTATTAAATGTGCCAATGTTTCAGCCGGGTAGCTGGCATTGACCGCCACTATTTCAAGATTGTCTTCAAGAATGGCCTTGCGGAATACCATTCTTCCAATTCGTCCAAATCCATTGATCGCAACTCTAGCCTTCATTTTACGGCCCCTTCCATATTAGTGTTATACTTTTAATGCCTTGTATTTGCTATTAGTATAACATATTAAACCACATTTGTGCCAAATAAATGTGCACATTTTAAAATATAGGGTATTTTTGAAAATATACCTTAAAAATGCTTCTAAGGTATCGCCACCTGGCATTCCCTTTTGTAAAAAGGCATAAAAAAAAGAGAACCAGCTGCGGTTCTCCTAGATGCCCCACCGGGCCAATATTTCTTCCAGCTGCTGCTCTGTTTCTGCAATCGAGCCGTTGTTATCGATCACTTCATGTGCCATCCCCACCTTTTCCCTGAGGGGCATTTGTGATTGTATTCTGGCCAGTGCTTCATCGCGGCTGTAGTGATTACGTTCCATCAGCCGCCGCAGCTGGGTGTCTTCGTCAACATACGCCAGGAGGATTTTATCGGCCATGAACTCGAGCCTGCTTTCAAACAGCAGGGGAATGTCGAGCACCACCGCTTTTGCCCCTTCCTGTTCTGCATATGCTTTCTTGGCCAGCATCCGTTCCCTGACGGCCGGATGGACGATGGAGTTCAGGACTTTCCTTTTTTCCTCATCATTAAAGATGATTCCTCCAAGCTTAGCCCTGTCAATTTCCCCATCTTCCTGAAGAATGTCTTTTCCGAAGAAACGTATGATGTCATTGTATGCTTTTTCTCCTTTTTGAACTGCAAGCCGCGCTTCGATATCGGCATCCACAATGGGGATGCCCTTACCTGCAAGCATCTTTGACACCGTGCTCTTGCCGCTTGCAATGCCTCCGGTCAATCCTATGGTTAATGACATATCCTAATCCTTTCCATTCCTAAAGTTTAAAAATCCCAACAAGGATCAGCAGCAGGCCAGGTATGAAGCTGAGCTTTTGGACCCAACTGTAGCCCGAGAGGAAAATTCCTGCTTTCATCCCGCTGAATACGAAAACCGAACTCATCACCGCCGCCGCAAAAGCTAGGGCAAGCGGAGAGAATCCCAGCATGGCCGCTCCAATCCCCGCTCCAAACGCATCAAGGGAAAGGGCGAGGCCAAGCATAAGTGCTTCAATGCCCGTTATCGTGCCCGAACGGTCGAAATCAGCGGACATCGGCTTCTTTAGAATCTGAATGACGATCCCAAGTGACTGGATTTCAAAGTTGACCAGCGTCTTTTCATCCTCACGCTCAGCTGCTTTTTCCGGGCGGAAAAATTGGTACAAAATCCAGGCTCCCAAAAGAATCAAAATGAGCCCTCCGATATGCCCCGCCCAATCCCCCGGCAGGGTTGCCTCGAGGAATTCCCCAATGGTCATCGCAACCATGAGAACGGCCGCTGAACAGACAGCGATTGTAACAATTGATTTAAAAGGGATCTTCACATTTCTCAACCCATACGTAAATCCAACACTGAAACTGTCAAGGCTGACAGCGAATGCAAGTAAAAGCAATGAGACAACCTGAATCATGGAAAAGCTCCTTCCTGTCAATCGCTACGATAGTATATGGAAGAAGCCTATCCAACGTTATGCGGGATCGAGAAATGGCTCCAGAAATCCAAAGCCACCCAACCCTTATTTTACCATCAAAAGTAGAAAAAAGCCGCCTCATAGGAGAAAGGCGGCTTTTGTGCTTAATTTCCGGATTGAAGCAGCTCACTTAAAGATTGAGCCGTTTTTTCAAGGCTGTTCTTTGCTTCATCCGTAATGAAGTTCTGCTTGTTTTTCTGGTCAAGCTGCGCTGTAAATTTGTCCAGGAACTTTAAGGCATTTTTCACTGAACTTTTGCTGTAATGGTGCTGAACCTGTTTATAGCTGTTTTGCAGCTGGGACTTCAGCGGCCCTGACAGCTCGCCATCAGCTGCATATCCTGCCAGGTCGCTTTCAAGGTCGCCCATAAGATCATCGATTGATTTTGGAGGTTCAGGCTGCTGCTCATCCGCAGCGACAATTCGTCCTTCCACTGCTGGCGATACTGGACTGTGATTTTCCAGGTATTCTACCAGAATCTCATAATCGACAATCAGCAGTTCGTTGATTCGGCCTTGATTCTTTGCTTCCTTAAACATGTTATAGCCGTCTCCGCCATCAGCCGTGAAGGCATTGGTAGCGACAGTGTATGTTTTTTCCGGGTCAAGAGCTTCAAAGCCGTTTCCAGTTTGAACTTCGACAGACCATACTCGGTCATAGGCAGGCTTGGAAGGATCATACTGGAACTTCAGGCCTGATACTTGCAGGAAGGCACCTGCAGCATTTTCAACATTGCTGACGCTGTGCTCAAGGGCAGCAAGGATTTCAGCTCCAGTCAGATCAAGCGTAACGAGCAGGTTGGCAAATGGCTGTACCGTCAGGACTTCACCAAGAGTAATTTCCCCCTGGTCGATGGAAGCGCGGATTCCGCCGCCATTTTGCAGGGCAATGGAAGTCTCCGGCACCATCGATTTTGCCTTTTCAAGCATGGCATCTGTAATCAGGTTGCCGAGGTTGGTCTCTTTTGTCCTGACATTGTTCCGCTCGCCGTCAAGCGCAACATCCGAGTATCCAACCACGGTTTTCCTTAGTTCGTCCAGAGGCGCTTTGAATTCCTCGACTTTGGCTTTGGCAGCTGGATCTTCAGCGAACTTGGAAGTCTCAAGCAGCTGGCCATTGTATGCTGTGACAACGCCGCTGTCATCGAAAGTAACATTCACCAGTCCCAGGTAATTCAGATACTCGTTGGCCTGGACAATGACTGTCGGCTCTTCCTTGTCTACCAGTACAGGTTCTGTAAGAGTCGTATGTGAATGGCCTCCGACAATCAGGTCAACGCCATCCACTTCAGCGGCAAGCTGCTGGTCGGGAGCATAGCCGAGATGGGAAAGGGCAACGATTTTATTAATCCCCTGCTCTTCAAGGGCTGCAACTGTCTCTTTTGCTTTTTGGACCGCATTTCCAAACAGGATTTCATCGGAAGGGTTGGCCAGGATCGTTGTATCCGGTGTAGTTAGGCCAAAAATACCGACCTTTTCACCTTCCACTTCTTTGATGATGGCAGGGTAGATATGGCCTCCATCCGCATTTTCAGCCAATTCATTCACGAACAGCGGCCCAAGGTCAGGGTCATTGCTGACATCGACATTGGCACTGACCATCGGGAATCGCATCTCTTTGATAAAGTCGGCCAATACGGCAGAGTCTTTGTCGAACTCATGGTTTCCGAAGGTCATCGCATCATAGCCAAGCTCATTCATGAACCAAAGGTCCGCCTTGCCAAGATACTCGTTAAAATAAAGCGTACCTGAGAAAACATCTCCTGCATCAACAAGCAGGGCGTCCGGATTTCCGGCACGTACTTCGTTTACGGCTGTGAATAACCGCGGATATTTTTCTACATTCGCATGAGTGTCATTCACATGCATCACAGACAGGGTGAATGGCTCGTCCTCGAATGAAAGCTGCGCGAGGACAGGATCATGGTCACTGGCACGGCCGTGGGCTTCCATAAAAGGAGAGTTGATGTGGACGATATCAACCTCCGCACCTGCTGCCAGATTGTTGGTTACTAGGATATGGTCAAGCACTTGCGAATTCCCTTGATAGTTATACGTGAATCTTTCCTCGGCAGGAACCATTTCAATCAAATTGGTCAGTTCACTGCCCTTTAGTGTCTGGAGCGGAGCGGAAAACTCAAAATCATTCAGGTCTCCCATCACGACAATGTTCGCATCTTCATTTTCATTCTTGATTTCCTGTACGAAGTTGTTAACGATGCCTGCAATTTGCAGGCGCTGTGCTTCACTTCCAAGAACCGGAGGCTGGTTTTTCCCGAAGATTGGCTGGTCCCCGCCTTTGGAATTAAAGTGGTTGTTAATGACAATCACATCTTCGCCGTTAAATTCAAACTGTGCGGCGAGCGGTTTGCGGCTTGAGTTGAAAGCGGCATTCGCCGGGTCGATCCGACCCGGATTGAGAGTCAAGGCACCATCTTCATAGCCTACAGCTTCCGTTGCCCCGCCTTTCACACCTTCAGCAAGAGAGACACGTTCAGGATTGTAGAGGAAGCCTACGCGGATATTGCCGTTTGGCGCTCCGCCATCTTGATTGTTCTCGGGAGCAATATCGGTCCACTCATAGGTTGGGCCGCCATGCGCCGCAATCGCAGCAATCAGTGCTTCATAATTTTGCGAGGCATCCGTTGTGCCAGTGCCAGTTCCATTATTGTCCTGAACCTCAACCAGACCGATGATGTCAGGCGAGTCAAGGTTTTCGACCATTGATTTGGCAATTCTATTTTTCTTTTCCGTCTCTGTTCCAACAAAGTTCTCCATATTATAGTTGGCAACCGTCAGCTTGTCTTCATCCTTTTCAATTTCCGTGACAGCTGGCTGGTAGTCGCTCTCAATCAATTCCGGAAGTTCGTTTGTCAGGATCTTAAAGTTTTGGAAGGTGTATCCTACGACACCTGTAACGGTTCCATTAAACTGGTCGCCTGTCTTGGCAACAAAGTCCCTGTCGTCAAACAATAGATGCAATCTTTCAGGGTTTGCGTTATCCGGCTGAAGCGGCAGTCCGCCTGGAACGGTATATGTCTTGCCTTCAACTTTTTCAGCGATAACAGGAATTTCCCCATATTTTTGCGGGCCGACCGCAATGGGATTCTCGATCGCAACAAGCATCCCCTCAATGCTTTCGTAAAAATCGATTGCATCCTGTTCCGGATCGAATTCGGTGAACTGGTCATTGTCCACAACCTGGGTTGGAGGATGAATATCCTTGCCAATGACAAGCGGTTCAGGCAGTTCCTGATTGCTTGCCTTGACGGTAACAAATCCATTGTTGGCATMGATTTCGGTAGTCGCGAGGTCCGTCTGGAGCATATCGCTGTACCCGGCGATGACCCATTCTTTGACAAGGCCGTCGACGGTCACAAGGTCTCCGGCTTTTGTGCCATGGTTTCTTTTATAAACGAGAATTCCTTCAGATGTATTTTGGTTATCATCCGGTGTAGGGTCCTGGATATAAAAATTATT
The DNA here is from genome assembly GCF_001273925.1 of Bacillus sp. FJAT-27251. Classification (GTDB taxonomy): domain Bacteria; phylum Bacillota; class Bacilli; order Bacillales; family Cytobacillaceae; genus Mesobacillus_B. Next base: position 4,935,199 of record NZ_LIGG01000001.1, read on the forward strand.
GGCATCATCGACATAGGTTACAATGCCTTCCACGCCTACAACATTTTTCCCTTTATACGGAGATTCGTGGCTCTCCCCCTGGATATCGCTGATTTCAAGGCCTGCAATACCCTCTACCGGCGGCTTTTCCGGTGCACTGCCGTCAAAGCTGTATTCAGAAACATTCTTTAAGCCCGGAACAGTGAAATAGGCCTCAAGCGTGCCTTTCAGGTAAACTTCCTTTCCAAGGTTCCCTGGATTGTCAACTAGGTTCAAAGCATTCCGGACGGCTCCCGAAGGCAGCTGGACCGGAAGGATTTTAGCGGGGTCCCTTTCATTTGGCTGGTMTGCAATCGCAATATTCGTGTTTGGCGAGAAGGTGCCCTCAAACTGATAATTATTGGTTCCCTTCGTCGTGCCTACTATATAGCCTTTTACAGTCGCAACACCACTATTATTTTCAATGGCCTGCTCTACTGTAATGTAATCTTCTGCAGCGCTTACGGTCTGCGCTGCAGGAACAGCATATCCCACAAGCAAGGTAAAAATGGCCGTCAGGATGAACCATTGCTTCCTAAACATTTTCAAAGCATTTTCCCCCTATTAATAGATTAGAATGACCAATTGCCTAGAAACTTAGCAACTTGCAACCCCATTTTAGGATAAAAAATGCCTTACATCTATCAAAAATCTATAAATTTACACTAGTTTTACAATTTTAAACAAATAGTCCTACTCCATATTTTATAATCGGTTCCAAATGCCTATGAAAACAACAAAAAGAGAGACCCGAAACCGAGTCTCCCCTCCTATCTCTTCATACATATCATTTCTGGCAGGCTGGGCAAAAATGGGTGCCTCTCCCGCCAACGACCGTTTTTTCCACTATGCTTCCACATTTTTTACATGGTTCGTTTTTGCGGCCATAAACATACAACTCAAGCTGGAACATACCGATTTGTCCCTGGGAGTTGATATAGGAACGAATCGTGCTCCCGCCTTTTTCCACCGCTTCCGTTAGGGTGTTGACAATTTCCCTGTGGAGCAAGGCGATTTCTGTATCTGACAATGAAGAAGCAATCCTTTCCGGATGGATTCCCGAGCGGAAAAGAGCCTCATCGACATAAATGTTCCCAAGCCCGACAAGCACTTTCTGGTCCAGCAAGGCCGGTTTGATCTTACGGTTCGTTTTTCCCAGTTTTTCAGTCAGGCTTTCCAGCGTGAATTGTTCGGAAAAAGGTTCAGGTCCGAGGCCTGCGAGCGGCGGCTCTTCAAACTCTGTCCCTTTTTTGTAAAGATGGAAGGTTCCAAATTTGCGTACATCCTTATAGCGCAGTTCGCTTCCATCGGTAAAGTGAAAGATCGCATGTGTGTGCTTCTCAACCGGAAGGTCGCTTGGATACACTCCATACTTCCCTTCCATCCGCAAGTGGGAAACGAGTGCAAACCCATCGGTATAAAAAATCAGGAATTTGCCTCTCCGGCCAATTTCCCTGATCTGCTGGCCGCAAAGGGCATCGGTAAATTGTTCCGTCACCTCCGGCTTTTTGACCATTCTCGGCCAGAACACGGAGACCGCCTTGATTTCCTTGCCGATGACCAAGGCTTCCAATGTTCTTCTGACAGTTTCTACTTCTGGTAATTCAGGCAATGTTCCTCTCCTCCGTTACTTTGCATCAAACCATGTTGGGCCATAAGAGTAATCCACTTTCAAGGGAACGTTCAACTCTACGGCATTCTCCATCACATCAGGAACGATTTGCTTCAATTTCTCAATTTCATCCTCTGGTGCCTCAAAAATCAGTTCATCGTGCACCTGGAGAAGGAGCCTTGTCTCCAATTTTTCTGCTTTTAGCCTGTCCGCCATCTCAATCATCGCTTTCTTGATAATGTCGGCTGCGCTTCCCTGGATCGGCGTGTTCATCGCCGTCCGTTCGGCAAAGCTCCTGATATTGAAATTCCTGCTGGTGATTTCAGGAAGGTAGCGCCGGCGATGGAGGATGGTGGATACATAGCCTTTTTTCTTTGCATCGCGGACGATTTCCTCCATATAATCCTTTACGCCAGGATAACTCTTCAGGTAGGAATCAATAAATTTGCCAGCTTCCTTCCTCGTGATTCCCAGGCTTTGCGACAGGCCGTAATCACTGATTCCGTATACAATCCCAAAGTTGACAGCCTTGGCATGGCGGCGCATATTGGACGTGACTTCATCAGCGTTCACATGGAAGACTTCCATCGCTGTTTTTGTATGGATATCCATATCCTCCCGGAACGCCTCAATCAATTTTTCATCTTCGGCGATATGGGCAAGCACCCTTAATTCAATCTGGGAATAATCCGCAGCGAAGATCACCCAGCCTTCTTCCGAAGGAACAAATGCCTGCCGGATTTTCCTTCCCTCTTCAAGCCGGATTGGGATGTTCTGCAGATTCGGATCGGTCGAACTCAGCCTTCCAGTCTGGGTCAGCGCCTGGTTAAAACGGGTGTGGACTTTATGCGTCGCAGGGTTGACCACTTTTTGCAATCCCTCAATATAAGTGGATTGCAGTTTGCCCAGCTGGCGGTAATGCAGGATTTGTTCGATGATTTCATGCTTTGGCGCGAGCTGCTCAAGAACATCGGCACTTGTTGAATAGCCTGTCTTTGTCTTTTTCAGCGGCGGCAGCCCAAGCTTCTCAAACAGGATGGCACCGAGCTGTTTGGGTGAATTGATATTAAAAGCCTCTCCGGCATGGCGGTAAATTTCCTTTTCAATCTGTTCCAGCTGGCCGCCGATTTCAAGTCCCATTTGGCTAAGCCTGTCCATATCAAGCTTGACTCCCAGGTACTCCATATCCGCAAGTACAAGGGAAAGCGGCATTTCCAGTTCGCTGAAAAGTTCATACTGCTCGTTCTTCCTCAGCTCTTCTTCCATTTTTTCCTTCAAATCGAAAATGGCTGCTGCCTTTCGGGCTAGATGGCCGGCCAGTGCTTCTTCCTCCGGTACACGCCGCTTGGCTCCTTTTCCGTAAAAGGCTTCATCGGATTGAAGCTGATGGTATCCTTGGAGCCTTGCAACCCCAGCCAGGTCATCTCCTGATTCGGACGGATTGAGAATATACGAGGCAAGGAAAACATCGAATTCAACGCCCTTCAGGTGAATACCATGATGACGAAGGGAAACTTCGGAACGCTTTGCATCGAAAACATACTTTTTCCTGCTGCCGTCCTCGGCCCATGTTTTGAAGGCCTCCGACTTGACTGCCTTTTCAACAGGGAGGAAGTAATTTCCATTATCGTTTGAAAGCGCAAACCCAATGATTTTGGCATAATGGTAGTTATCCTCCAGGATCTCTACATAAAAGGCACTCTCTTCAGCAAATAACTCCTCGGTAATGCTTTCGGCAATCGTGAATTCGATGTCATTTAATTCAATATCCTCTTGGGATTCAGCGAAATCCATTTTTTCCAAAAGGGAATTGAAGCCTAGTTCGCGAAACAGCTTCATCAATTCGCCATGCTGATAACCCTCGTATTCCATCTCGGATAATTCAAGCTTAACGGGGGCTTCACGGGTAATGGTTGCCAGCTGCTTGCTCATGACAGCCTGGTCCTTAAATTCTTCAAGCTTCTCCTGAAGCTTTTTGCCGCTGACCTTTTCAATCGAATCCAGCAGGTTTTCTAGCGAACCGAACTCCTTCAGCAGCTTGATGGCCGTCTTTTCCCCGACTCCGGGCACACCAGGGATATTATCGGAAGCATCGCCCATCAGCCCTTTCATATCGACAATTTGATGGGCAGAAAGGCCGTATTTTTCCTTAATATGTTCTGGCGTGTAATCCTCAATGTCTGTAATGCCCTTTTTGGTGATGCTCACGGTCGTCTTGTCAGAGCTGAGCTGTGTCAAGTCCTTATCCCCTGATATGACCTTCACTTCAAAGCCTTCTTTTTCCGCGGATGTTGAAAGGGTGCCAATAATATCATCGGCTTCATAATTTTCAAGTTCATACTGGGAAATTCCATAGGCTTTTAAGAGCTCGCGGATAAAAGGAAACTGCTCGGAAAGCTCTGGCGGAGTCTTCTGCCTCCCGCCTTTATACTCCGTGAATGTGGCATGCCTGAAGGTCGTTTTTCCGGCATCAAAAGCGACCAGCAAATGGGTCGGCTTTTCATCCTCCAAAATTCTCATCAGCATCATCGTAAAGCCATAAACAGCATTCGTATGTACACCTTTATCATTATTCAAAAGCGGAAGCGCAAAGAATGCCCGGTATGCAATGCTGTTCCCGTCAATCAATACTAGCTTTTTAGACATGGTTGATCCTCCTTATGAAAAGCGTAAGCGCCTTGATCAGCCCCGACCAGCATAAGACGCTCCAGAATAGAAGGCGCTCTTTGCCTTCAATTCTGGAGGGGCTTATGACTCGAGGGCCTAGGCGCTGGAGCTAGACAGTTATCTAAGTGCCAAAATTTATACTTTTTTATCTTATAAAAAAAACCGCTAAATTTCTTCTTTTCATTCTACCATGAGAGTGAAAAGAAAGAAAAATAACGGCCTTTTATGTGCACCCTTATTCTTTTATTCCGTATACCCCATCAGCAGGCGGGCATATGGAGAGTCGGATGGCAGGACGATGACGGTATCGCCATTGATGGTCTGTTTATACGATTCAAGCGTCCTGAAAAGGGAGTAGAATTCTGCATCCTTCGAGAAGGCGTCATTATAGACTTTTGCCGCCTGGCCTTCCCCGTCTCCGCGAATGAGCTCCGCATCGGCTTTTGCCTTTGCGAGAATTTCGTTTACCTCCCTGTCCGTCTGTGCCTCAATCCTGTTTTTGTCGGCATCCCCCCTGGAGAGGTATTCCTGGGCTGTCGAATGCCTTTCTGAGATCATTCGTGTAAATACCGACTTTTCATTTTCCTCGGGAAGATCCGTGCGCTTCATGCGCACATCGGTAACCGTGATACCATAGTTGTCGTTGGCAAGGAGATCGTTGACCATCTGGGTTACACGGTCATTCAGCGAACCMCGTGAAGATTTTTCATCATTGATGATTTCATCATAATTCAGCTGTCCCAATTCGGTCCGGATGACCGAATAAATGAATTCTTCCATGCGGGACTCAGCCGCTTCAAGCGTTCTGGCATTCGAAATCATCTTTTTCGGATCTTCAATTCTCCAGATCGAGTAATTATCAATCAAAATCCGTTTTTTATCCTTTGTATTGATTTCAGCCTGGGATACATTGTAAGTCATTTGATATTTCGGAAGGCTGGTCACACTTTGGATAAACGGGATTTTGTAGGACAGTCCTGGTTCACTTTCAATCCGGACAACCTCGCCAAATTGGCGGACCACCCTGAATTCTCCTTCTTTGACGACAAATAGGTTCGTAGCAAGCAAGATCAAAAGAGCCAGGAGCAGAATCAGAAAAAGGCCTATTTTTGTATAGCTTCGCCAGTTATGGTTCTTGCCGCGTTCATTGAAGTCAATGATATTCTCATCGCTCATCGCTGGTTTCACTCCCTTCTGTTGCTGGTGGCTGCTGTTGGGATTCAAGAGGACGGATTGGGAAGTACTTCAACGTATTTCCGTCATCATTCATAATGTAGATTTCCGACCCGGGAAGAACCTGCTCGAGCGTTTCAATCACCAAGCGCTGTCTCGTAATCTCGGGATTGGTCCTGTACTCGTCGTAGAGAGCATTAAAGACAGCAACATCCCCTCTTGCCCGTTCAACCCTGGCCGCTTTTTCACCTTCTGCCCTGGAAATAAGGGCATCTTTCTCCCCTTGCGCTTCATTGATTTTTTGGTTGCGATATTTATTGGCTTCATTTCGTTTTGTATTCATCGTTTCCCTTGCATCGGTCACATCGGTAAATGCCTTTCTGACATCGTCATTGGGAAGCTCGACATCCTGAAGTTTGACAGCAAGGATCGATATGCCAATATCATATTTATCGATGAGGCTCGTCAATAGTTCCCGAACTTCTCCTTCGATTTCGGCTTTTCCGGATGTGAGCGCGTCGTCAATCTTGGAATTCCCGATAATGCTCCTTACAGAAGCGGATGTGGCATCGTAAAGAATCGTCTTTGGCTCGCTCGAGTTGAACAGGTATTTCTGCGGGTCCGTGATTTTCCATTGAACGACCAGATCGGCCAAAACAATGTTTTCGTCCCCTGTAATCATCTTTGTTTCATTAGGAAAGCTTTTAATTTCGCCATCTTTTTGTTCATAGCCAAACTGAAGGCTGAACGTCTCTTTCGACAGGATATTCACTGACTGGATTGGCCATGGCATCTTAAAATGAAGTCCTGCCCCTATGATTCCTTCTTCCGCCTTGCCAAACGTCAATATGACAGCCTGCTCGGATTCATCGACCGTGTACCAGGTTGTGAATGCCGCCAGGATAAGAACGGCACTGAGGATGACGGCACCAATTATAACGTACACTTTCCTTAAGCTAGTCACATAATCCCCTCCCCTATATATCTATAGCTGTTTCTACGACTATCTTCCTAAAAAAGTTTCATTTTTTTACACCTCTGGATAAAATTATTAAGGCTTGTTGATGGCTAAATTAAAAAGCCGCACCTGAATCAGTGCGACTTCCTCTTTTACGCTTTTTTTAATAACCTGAGGGTAAAGGTTGTTCCTTTGCCGACCTCGCTATCCACTTCAATGATGCCTTTGTGGGCCTCCATTATATGTTTGACAATCGCCAAACCAAGACCGGTCCCACCCGAATTCCGGCTCCGCGCCTTGTCGACACGATAAAACCGCTCAAATATCCGTGGGATTTCCGATTGCTCAATTCCAATTCCAGTATCGACTATTTTGACCACTGCATGATGCTCATCTTCGGACAAGGAGATTGTGACACTCCCTTCCTTCGGGGTATAATTCAGGGCATTGTTAAGCAAGTTGATAAAAACCTGTTTCAGCCTGTCCGGATCGCCCGGAATCACCACTTCCCCTTCCGCATCCATTTCCACGGCAACCTGCCTTTCCTCCGCCTTCCCCTTCAGGATCGCCATTACATCCGCTATCTGGCTGTTGAGGTTGACATCGGTGATATTCAGCCTGAAACCATGCTGTTCGATCTTGGACAATTCAAGGAGGTCCTGAATGAGGGACTGAAGCCTGTCACTTTCCTTAAGGATAATTGATAAAAAGGCTTCAAGCGCGTCTTTGTCATTCATTGCCCCATCAAGAAGGGTCTCCGAAAACCCTTTGATTGAAGTAATCGGCGTTTTTAATTCATGCGAGACATTTGCCACAAAGTCCTTCCGCATCTGCTCAAGCTTCTTTAATTCGGTAATATCATGGAAAACGAGGAGAACTCCCTTCCAGACATTATCCATCCCAAAAATTGGAACTCCATAAACTTCGAAGTGACGCCGGTGTATTCCAATGGGAAGGACCAGCTGCCTGCGGGTCTTTTGCTCGGTCATGAAAATTTCTTCAACCAGATCGTTAATTTCCTGGTGCTCAATGACTTCATGGTACAGCCTGTAAAGATGCTCTCTCGGGTCTGCCTTAAACAATTCTTTATATGGGCGATTGATGAGATTGATATATCCTCTGCTGTCTATCAGGATCAGGCCGCTCCCCATGTTTTCAATTAATGCTGTCAGCCTGTCCTGCTGCATTTCCTGTGTTTTCCGAAGTTCCTGAAGATTTCGGGCTAGAATATTGATGGAAGCGCTCAGCATTCCCGTTTCCCCATTTCGGTCTTCATACGTCCTTGCCCGGTAATTTCCTTTTGCCAGCTCAATTGCTACATTGGTTGCCGATTCGATCGGCTTGGTGTACCTCGAAGCGATTTTTATCCCCAGCATAAGAATAACCGCAAGCGCAAGTCCCAGGCTGATCGTAAGGATCCACCATATTTGGCTGTATGCCTGCTTAATTTCGCTTACTTCGGTTGAAAGGAAAATATGGCCTTCCAGCTCACCGCCATAATGGACTGCTTCCCAATAGTATTGGACCCCCCCTTTTTGGAAGGCTCCCCCTCCCTCTCCTTCTCTCTGGAATATGGCTTCGGCAATGGTTCCCCTATGCCACTCCGGGCTGGCCCCGACAGCATTTTCGCCCGTATCAAGGATAATCCTGCCGCCATCCTCCATTACCGTAAAACGCGCATTAAGAATTTTGCTCATTTCATCCATTTTACTGGCATTCAGGTTAGCCAATCCGCCATCATCTTCAATGACTTCCGTAATGATACGGGCTTCCTTCTTCAGCCGCTCGTGAAAATTATTAAGATAATACGTTTTGAATAATTGGCCCAGCAGGATTCCCAAACCCAGCAAGACAGCAATAATCAAGGTAACCAGTGCGAAAAGCAGCTGCGTCCTGTTTTTCATTCCCCTTTTGGTTCCTCCAGCTTATAGCCAAGTCCGCGAATCGTTTTTATGTAGACAGGTTTTTTCGTATTTTGCTCGATTTTATCTCTTAAATGGCTGATATGTACATCGACAATCCGCGAATCCCCGGCAAAGTCATAATTCCAGACAGCACTGAGAAGCTGGTCCCTGGTCAGTACCCGTCCCTTGTTTTGGGCTAGATATACAAGCAGTTCGAACTCCTTTGGGGTGATTTCAAGCAGCTTCTCCATAAAGAAGGCTTCATAGGAGTCAGGAATGATCCTAAGGTCGCCAATGCGTATTTGCCCTGAAGATTCTTCCTCTTCAGCCGTGGGTCCAGGCTGTATCTGAACCCTGCGCAGGATGGCCTTCACCCTTGCAACCACTTCCCTTGGACTGAATGGCTTAGTCATATAGTCATCTGCTCCAAGCTCAAGGCCAAGGACTTTGTCGAACTCATCATCCTTGGCGGTCAGCATCAGGATGGGAGTTTGCACCCTTTGCTGCCGAAGGTGCTTGCAGACATCCAGACCGTCCAGCTTCGGCAGCATCAAATCAAGGATGATCAGGTCAGGATTTTCTGTCAGAGCGAGATTCTTGCCCTCTTCTCCATCCATCGCGGTCAACACTTGGTAGCCCGCTTGCTCGAGGTTGTATTGGAGCAACGTCAAAATGGATTGCTCATCATCCACTACCAATAGCTTTTTCATTGTTAGCCTCCACTGAATAAATATTTATGCTAGGTTACTTCCACCATTATAAACGAAAAATTTACAATCACTAAAAAAAGATACACTAAAGTGTATCTTTAATCGAATCTTTACAATGGCTTTACATTAGGTTAAAAATTCTCCAATGCCTGGCCCACGTCCCTTTGGATAGGATAAGGAGGGCAAACCAGAAGCGTCCCTCTCAGGACATCCTCATCCTCTTCATTCGTTGCCGATACAGCAATCTGAACCGTGTGGCTGCTCCGGCTGATTTCAGTCACTTCAAATAAAAACTGGACCGTGCCATAATGGTAGACCGGTTTTAAAAACTCGATATCCTGCCGTAAAATATAGCTCCCAGGTCCCGGAAGATACTTTGAGACCGCCGAGGTAACAATTCCTGTCAGCATGATCGTTGGCACTATCGGTTTCTTATGCGGAGTCTGGGATGCGTAATCATGCTGGATATACAGAGGGTTCGAGTCATTCGTCAATCCAAGATAAAGGAGCAGGTCCTTATCCTCAATTTTTTCAGTTAATGTAAGCTTCTCTCCAACAGAAAACTCCTGAATGGTTCTCCCAAGCTTCCGCTTCTTTCCAAGCAGCATTGCAGCTTTCCCCCTTAAAGAATCTATACATACTATTATTTGCAAAAAAATCGGGGAAAATCCCCGATTTTTTCCAAATTGCCATTAAGCCAGTACGTCCATGACATTGCGTACTGCTTGTGCCGATTTATCCAGTGCGGCCTTTTCTTCATCAGTGAGCTCCAGCTCAATGACTTTTTCAATTCCGTTTGCTCCAAGGATGGTAGGCACACCAAGGTAGATTCCTTCGTATCCGTATTCCCCTTCAAGGTAAGCGATGGAAGGAAGGACACGGCGCTGATCCTTTAGGATCGCCTCAACCATTTCGACAAGTGAAGCAGCTGGTGCATAATAAGCACTGCCATTGCCTAGCAGGTTGACGATTTCGCCTCCCCCTTTTCGGGTACGTTCGACGATTGCATCAAGCCGCTCCTTTGGAATCAATGTTTCCAGCGGGATACCGCCAGCATAGGAGTAGCGGACAAGAGGAACCATATCGTCCCCATGGCCGCCAAGGACGAAACCAGTGATATCTTTAACAGAAAGATTCAATTCCTGGGCAACAAATGTCCTGAAACGCGCACTGTCAAGTACACCGGATTGGCCGATTACCCTGTTCTTGGGAAATCCGGACTCTTTGTAGACTGTGTAAGTCATTGCATCCACCGGGTTGGTCAGGACTACGATATGGCATTCAGGAGAATGCTTCACGATTTCCTGTGTAACACTTTTCATGACCTTTTGATTGGTCTGGACAAGGTCATCACGGCTCATCCCGGGCTTGCGTGCAATTCCCGCAGTGATCACGACCACATCGGAACCAGCTGTATCTTCATAATTGGAAGTGCCCGTGATATTCGAGTCAAACCCTTGTACAGGGCTTGCTTCCAGCATATCAAGAGCCTTTCCCTTTGTCGGATTCTCCATTTGCGGAATATCGACCAGCACGACATCTCCCAATTCCTTCTGAGCCAACAAAAAAGCCGTTGTCGCTCCAGTGAAGCCGCCTCCGATGACAGAAATCTTTTTACGTTTCAATGACATAGTCCCATCCTCCTAAAACATTTAATAATCTATTAACTGTAACAGCACAGCAAGATTCCAACGTTTTATACACAGGGGGCTATCCATGCGTTGAATAGCCCCCTTGATGAATTATTTCATGTTCTTGATTAGTTCGTCACCGAATTCGGAGCATTTTACTTCGGTTGCTCCATCCATCAGGCGGGCAAAGTCATAAGTGACGACTTTGGAAGCGATTGTTTCCTCCATTGATTTCACAATCATGGAAGCAGCTTCTGTCCAGCCAAGGTGTTCAAGCATCAATACGCCTGAAAGAATGACAGATGATGGGTTAACCTTATCCAATCCTGCATATTTTGGCGCAGTGCCATGCGTAGCTTCAAAAATTGCATGTCCTGTCTCATAGTTGATGTTCGCTCCCGGAGCGATTCCGATTCCGCCAACCTGTGCAGCAAGCGCATCGGAAATATAGTCGCCATTCAGGTTCATGGTCGCAACAACATCGAACTCTTTTGGACGAGTAAGGATTTGCTGAAGGAAGATGTCGGCAATCGCATCCTTCACGATGATTTTGCCAGCAGCCTCGGCATCAGCCTGCGCTTTGTTTGCTGCATCTGTTCCCTGCTCATCTTTAATTCTGTCATACTGTGCCCAAGTGAATACTTTATCTCCGTATTCCTTTTCAGCAAGCTCATAGCCCCAGTTCTTGAATGCACCTTCAGTGAACTTCATGATATTGCCTTTATGTACCAGTGTAACGGACTTGCGGCCTTCTTTTAGCGCATATTCAATTGCTGCACGCACAAGACGGCTTGTTCCTTCTTCGGAAACCGGCTTGATTCCGATACCTGAAGTTTCAGGGAAGCGGATTTTGTTGACACCCATTTCATCCTGCAGGAAGCTGATCAGCTTCTTCACTTCATCCGAACCTTTTTGGTACTCGATCCCTGCATAGATATCCTCTGTGTTTTCACGGAAGATAACCATATCTGTGTCCTGAGGGCGCTTAACCGGGGAAGGAACACCTTCGAACCAGCGCACAGGACGCAGGCAGACAAACAGATCAAGTTCCTGGCGCAGCGCCACGTTCAGGGAACGGATTCCGCCGCCGATAGGAGTTGTAAGAGGTCCCTTGATGGCAATCAGATACTCATTGATTACATCAAGAGTCTCGGAAGGAAGCCATTCTCCAGTTTGGTTGAATGCTTTTTCCCCTGCAAGGACTTCTTTCCAGACAAGCTTGCGCTCACCCTTATATGCCTTTTCAACAGCTGCATCCAATACTCTTGATGCGGAAGCCCAAATGTCAGGACCTGTTCCATCACCTTCGATAAATGGAACAACCGGATTGTTTGGTACGTTTAGTACTCCATCTTTTACCGTGATTTTTTCACCTTGTGTCATCTCTCTATCTCCCTCCATAGTGTTCCAAAACGGAAGGCCGGCCGCTACGCGCCTGCCTTCCACTTTTGAAAAAGACCTGCAGCATGATTGTACATGGTGCCAGTCTGTTTTCGTACTATTCTATTAGAACAATTTTTTAGAAAAAAGTAAAATGTTGCGAATCTATCAGCCTCTAAGTTCGACGGCAACATAATCCTGTTTGCCAGGGCCATTGTATTCCGCGCGCGGCCGGATCAGGCGATTATTCTCGTATTGCTCAAGGATATGGGCAAGCCATCCGGAAACACGGCTCACAGCAAAAATCGGCGTGAACAGGTCATGGTCGATGCCAAGGCTGTGGTAGACAGACGCAGAATAGAAGTCCACATTAGGCGGAAGCTTTTTCTCGCCGGTAACGATTTCTTCAATCCTTGTCGACATCTGGTACCAATGCGGCTCTCCGGTCAGTTCAGTCAGCTTTGCGGACATTTCGCGCAAATGCTTGGCGCGCGGGTCCCCCTGGCGGTACACCCTGTGTCCAAAGCCCATGATTTTTTCCTTATTATCCAGTTTTTGACGGATATATGGTTCAACATTTTCAAGGGTGCCAATTTCTTTCAGCATCTTCATGACAGCCTCGTTCGCACCGCCGTGAAGAGGACCTTTCAGGGCGCCGATCGCGGCCGTCACACCGGAATAGACATCGGATAAGGTCGCTACACACACACGTGCAGTGAATGTGGAGGCATTCAGCTCATGGTCCGCATGAAGAACAAGCGCTTTATTCATCGCTTCAACTGCGACCGGCTCAGGGTCTTTTCCTGTCAGCATGAAAAGGAAGTTGGCTGCGAAGTTCAAGTCTTCCCTTGGAGCAATCGGCTCAAGACCTTTGCGGATACGGGCAAATGCTGTCACGATTGCCGGCATTTTTGCCTGCAGGCGGATGGCTTTGCGGTAGTTTGCTTCCTCATCCATCAGGTCTGCTTCCTCATCGTAAAGCCCCAGCAGGGAGACAGCTGTCCTGAGTGCTGCCATTGGATGGACCGTATCGATCGGGTACATTTTAAAGTGCGCAAGCACCTCTTCCGGCAAGGCCATATTGCTGGCAAGCTGCTGTTTCAGTTCTTCCAGCTGGGCGCCTGTAGGCAAAGTGCGATGCCATAAAAGGTAGATTACTTCTTCGAAACTTGCGTTATCAGCAAGATCATCGATGTCGAACCCTACATATGTAAGTGTGTCATCGATGATGGAACTGATCGAGGATGTAGTTGCCACTACTCCTTCAAGACCGCGTGTAACTGTCATACAAATCTCTCCCTCTTTTGAATATTTTCCCCATTCTTTTCTATTTTCATAGCTGAAAATGGAATGCATCTGCCAAAAACATGAAATTTCTGACTCTTTTAAAAATACAGTCCTTTTGCCGTCCTTCCTGACTTTCTCGTTCCATCGAGCGGTTGCTCGACCAACGCACAAAAAAAGAAAATGCTTACATTATTGATTAAGGAAAAACCCGGATTACGGGTATGGGACTTGTAAAAAAGGAAGGGCTGGTATAATTACAAGTCCTATTATAAACAATTCTCTGACATTTGTGAACGAAAAGTACTTAAAAGACAAAAAAATTGTTATTTTACAAAAAAACCATTCATCATTTCGATGATTTTCATCGCTGCATAAGCTATTCCCGCACCAATTAAAGGACCTACAGCCACGCCTTTGAATAAGGAAACGGACAGAACCGTCCCAAGGACAAGAGCAGTGGTAATATGGGGGTCTTCCGCGAGCAGGGTGACCCCTCCCTTTGCAAGCAGTGCGACAAAGATTCCTGACAAAAGGGCAATCCATGCATATGGGGAACGGAAAGCCGCTGTCAAATCCTTGAAACCGACATCCCCGCTTGCGATGGGAGCCAGGACGGCAATTGTGATGATGGTCACTCCCCAGTTTATTCCTTTTCCCTGCAGGAACGAAAACACCCTGGAATCCACTCCGAAAAGCTTTAGTATAAAAAGAACGGCAACTGCAATAATCAAAGATTGGTTTTTAACAATCAGGGCGATTGCCAGCAACAGCCCTAAAAACAGAAACGGTTCAATCCCCACTTTTTTCACCCTTCCATAGCAATGTTATTTTAACATAACTTAAAATCTATCCACAAAAGATTCGCCTTCATCCTGCCTGCTGCATTGTAATCTCCTTTTTCGAAAGTGAAGGAGTTTTCCCTCTCCCTGGCGAATGTTTCCTGTAACTTCTCCATATGAATTACATTAAAGGCATTGGCTTGGCCAAGCAATCCAGTAAAGGTAGTGGGAACGATATGAATCCAATTTACGTAAGCAGAGTATTGAGAAGTGTTCTGGTCATATTTGTTTTTATTTCTGCCATCCTGTCCATTTATTATTTATCCAAAATTACCTACCCATTTATCATTGCCATTCTGATCGCGTTTTTCATGAATCCCATGGTTGATTTTTTTGATCAAAAGGCAAAAATGCCGAGGAGCCTTGCCGTGGTCGTTTCATTGTTCCTCATTGTCGGCCTGTTTGCCGGACTGATCACCCTTCTGGTGGCCGAAATCGTCTCGGGCGCGGAGTACCTTGCCCTGGTGGTTCCCAATCATGTCGAAACTTTGGTGGATTTCCTCGAGCAGCTGTTTGCCGCCCAGGTCATCCCGCTTTACAACCAGCTTTCAGGACTGTTTAACAACCTGGACGTCGGCCAGCAGGATACCATTTTGCAAAACATCCAGAGTGTTGGTTCCCAAATTGGGACAACTGCAGGAAATTTCATTCAGGGATTTTTCGAGAAGATACCAGCCATCCTTGGCTGGTTCCCTAATGCGGCCACCGTCATCATTTTTTCTTTGCTTGCCACTTTTTTTATCAGCCGCGATTGGCACCAACTGTCCACTTTTGGAAGATATTTGCCCAAAAAGGCAAAGTCCAGCGGGAAAACGGTATTTGCCGATCTGAAAAGGGCCTTGTTCGGTTTTATCCGTGCACAGCTGACGCTTATCTCAATTACTACGGTCATCATTCTGATTGGCTTGCTGATCCTGAAAGTCGACTATGCCATCACCATTGCACTCGTGACAGGAATCGTCGACATCATCCCATACCTGGGGACAGGGGCCATATTTGTCCCTTGGATCATTTTTGAAGCTGTAGCCGGCGACATGGCCAGGGCCCTTGGCCTTGGGATCCTTTATGTTGTTGTACTTGTCCAGCGCCAGCTCATGGAGCCAAAGATCCTTTCATCAAGCATCGGCCTCGACCCTCTTGCAACCTTGGTCAGCCTGTTTGCCGGATTCAAGCTGCTTGGCTTCCTGGGATTGATAGCCGGGCCTGTCACCCTCGTCATCATTACGACATTGCATAAAGCCAACGTTTTCCGCGACTTGTGGGAATACATAAAGGGCAAGGAAGAGAGGCCTTTATGATGCATGGGGCAATGCAGGCCGAAATAAAAACGCCAGCATGTCAGCTGGCGTTTTTATCATCTGAAAATCGTGATGGATCCCTTATCCAATTTTCTCTTCAGGAATCTATACAGGCGCGCCTTGAAAAACTTTCTTGTTGGCGGAGCGAGCAATAGAAACCCGATTGCGTCCGTGACGAACCCGGGAGCCAGGAGGAGCGTTCCACCGACAAGGATGCAGACTCCGTCAAGCAAGGCATCCCCGGGCATCATGCTCCTTCTCAGATTGTCCTGAAGCTTTTGGAGTGTCGCCAAGCCTTCTTTTTTAGCAAGGTAGGCGCCCAGGACCCCGGTCAGGATGATTAAAAGGACCGTTAACGGAACGCCTATCATCTTACCCGACCAGATCAGAACCCCTATTTCAAGCGCCTGGACCACAAGGATGGCGAGAAAGAGATATCTCATCGCTTACAGGACATTTGCATGGCCGTTAAGGATTACCCCTCTGCGGGCATCGACCGTAATCTCCTGGCCTTCCTGGAACAGGTCCATTGCATTTTCGACGCCGACAATTACAGGAATGCCGACATTCAGTCCAACGACAGCCGCATGGCTGGTCAACCCGCCTTCTTCGGTAATCAGGGCAGCACATTTTTCAATGGCAGGAACCATCTCCCGGTCAGATCCGATGGTGACCAGAATGCTTCCAGGAGTTACCTTTTCAAGAGCTTCCTTGGCATTGCGGGCAAGGACCACTCTTCCAAAGGCAGACTTGCGTCCAATTCCCTGGGCTTTCGCAAGTACATCTCCCACCACATGGATCTTCATCAGGTTGGTCGTGCCTGCTTCTCCAACAGGAACCCCAGCAGTGATTACCACAAGGTCGCTATGCTTCACCAATCCGCTGTTCATGCTTTCCTCAACCGCATTATCAAGCATCTCATCGGTTGTTTCAGCTTTCTTGCCAAGCTGCGGATAAACGCCCCAAACAAGCGCAAGACGTCGCAATACAAAGTCATTTGAGGTAACGGCAACAATAGGAGCCTTTGTCCGGTATTTGGAAATCATCCTTGCTGTATGGCCGCTTTCAGTCGGCGTGATAATCGCGCTGACATCAAGGTTCAATGCTGTATGGGCAACAGACTGCCCAATGGCATCTGTAATGCTGTGCTCTGTGTTTTTGCTTCTGTCTGACAGAAGGTCTTTATGGTTAAGAGCCTGCTCTGCACGGGAGGCGATATTATGCATCGTCTGGACAGCCTCGACAGGATAGTGGCCGGCAGCTGTTTCACCGGAAAGCATGATTGCGTCCGTCCCATCGAAAATCGCATTGGCTACGTCACTGGCCTCCGCACGGGTCGGCCTTGGGTTGCGCTGCATGGAATCAAGCATTTGCGTCGCAGTAATGACCGGTTTGCCCAGTGTGTTGCATTTTTTGATCAATTCTTTTTGTACCAGCGGAACTTCTTCTGCCGGAATCTCAACCCCAAGATCTCCCCTTGCGACCATAAGGCCGTCAGAAACAGCAAGGATTTCGTCGATGTTGTCGACACCTTCCTGATTTTCAATTTTAGGAATGATGTTGATGTAATTGGCATTGTGTTTTTCAAGAAGCTCGCGGATTTCAAGCACGTCGGCACCTCTGCGGACAAAGGACGCAGCAATGAAGTCTACACCTTGCTCAATCCCGAACAGGATATCCTGTGCATCTTTTTCGGTAATGCCCGGAAGTTTAACCGAAACCCCAGGAACGTTCACACCTTTTTTATTCTTCAGTGTTCCGCTATTAAGGATTTTTGTCCTGATTTCCTGGTTGGCACGGTCGAGGCTGATTACCTCAAGGCCAATAAGCCCATCATCCAGCAGGATCTTTGCACCGGTGTGGACATCCTCAATCAGACTGTCGTACGTAACCGAAAACTTCTCTGTTGTGCCAAGAACTTCTTTCATGGAAACGATGATTTCGTCGCCTGCCTTAAGTTCGATTGCACCATTTTCCATGTTGTGGGTACGGATTTCCGGCCCTTTTGTATCGAGAAGGATCCCGATGTTTTTCCCAGTCTTCTCTGCAGCTTCGCGGATATTTTTAATCCGCTGGCCATGTTCCTCATGGTCTCCATGGGAGAAGTTCAGGCGTGCCACATTCATGCCTGCTTCCATCAGACTGGTAAGATTCTCGATACTTTCACTAGCTGGACCAATTGTACATACAATTTTAGTTTTGCGCATTTATTGCAACCTCCTGGTTTGTGACAAATTAAATTGAAAGTTCTTTTGAAAGCTTGTATAGATCCATATCAAGGTTGTGCGGCTTGCCCAGGGCCTCGATAATGTCGTAGTCAACCATTTCATTTTTCTCGATTCCCACAGCACGTCCGCCTTTTCCTTCAAGCAAAAGCTCTACGGCGCGCGCTCCAAGCCTGCTCGCAAGAACGCGGTCTTTTACAGTAGGGGAGCCGCCGCGCTGGACATGGCCAAGCACTGTTACCCTTGTATCAAAGTCCGTTTCTTCTTTGATGATCCGCCCAACCTCATATCCGCTCATGACACCTTCAGCGACAATGATGATACTGTGCTTCTTGCCGCGTTCCTGGCCTTTTTTGAGCCTTAGGGCAATATCCTTGATATCATGCTTTTCCTCGGGGATCAGGATGGTTTCTGCCCCGCCGGCAAGGCCGGACCAAAGCGCGATATCGCCGGCATTCCTGCCCATAACTTCAATGATGAACGTCCTCTCATGGGAAGACGCGGTATCCCTGATTTTATCGATTGCATCGATTACCGTATTCAGGGCTGTATCAAAGCCGATTGTGAATTCAGTTCCGGAAATATCGTTATCGATCGTACCCGGAACCCCTACACAAGGGAATCCTTGCTCAGTCAGAGCTTTTGCTCCCATGTAGGAGCCGTCTCCCCCAATAACGACAAGCCCATCGATCCCAAGTTTTTTCAACTGCTGAATTCCCTTTTGCTGGCCTTCGCGCGTTTTGAATTCCTCGCTTCTGGCCGACTGGAGGAAAGTTCCGCCTCTATGGATAATGTCACCAACAGACCCCAGTTCCAGCTTTTGGATATTCCCATTCATCAACCCGGCATAGCCTCCGTAGATGCCATGTACCTCCACATTATGATAGATGCCCTTTCTGACTACTGCACGTACTGCCGCATTCATTCCTGGAGAGTCTCCCCCGCTGGTCAGCACCCCAATTTTTTTCATAGCCAATCACCTCTTTAGAATGTCCTATATGTATGCCTTTATCTGCAGTCTGCATCACTGCCCTTAGTTTGGACAGGAATGCTTGCCAATATTTCTAAAATACCATGAAGGATGGTCCATCTCAACTTAATACTGGTGTTTCAGTCCATAGACGGAATAATAAATAAACTGGAAGCGTTTTATCTGCCTTAACGCACATTATTATCGCTTTTGTTAAAACCACAAAAAAGAAACGTGCCTAGTTTGGCACGTTTTTAATTTACCCCGATGTACTCATTAAAAAACGAATATTGGCCAATCATCTTATATTTTTTATATCGATGGTCAACCAGCTCTTCTGCCGAGAGACTGCACAACTCTTTGAAAGATTTCTTTAAAACGTCCTCTATTTCCTTCGCCTGCCCATCGACGTCCTTATGGGCGCCGCCCTTTGTTTCGGGAATGATTTCATCAATCAGGCCAAGCTCCTTTAAGTCAGGTGCCGTTATTTTCATCGTTTCAGCTGCTTTCCTGGCCAATGAGGCATCCTTCCAAAGAATGGAGGCCGCACCTTCAGGAGAGATGACTGAGTAAGTTGAATTCTCCAGCATATGGATATGGTTGCCGACGCCGAGAGCTAGCGCTCCGCCGCTTCCGCCTTCCCCGATGACGATGCAGACTACAGGCACTTTCAGGCCAGCCATTTCAAACAGGTTCCGGGCAATGGCTTCGCTTTGTCCGCGTTCTTCCGCCGCTTTTCCCGGGTACGCACCCTTTGTGTCAATAAAGCAGATAATCGGCCGTTTAAACTTGTCTGCCTGTTTCATCAGCCTTAATGCTTTACGGTACCCTTCAGGATGAGGCATGCCGAAATTCCGGCGGATGTTTTCCTTTGTATCCTTGCCCCTCTGGTGGCCTATCACCGTCACAGGCAGGCCATTAAACTTGGCAATGCCGCCGACAATGGCTTCATCATCACCAAAGGCACGGTCCCCATGGCATTCAAAAAAGTCGTCAAACAGCCTTGAGATATAGTCCAGAGTCGTCGGGCGTTCCGGATGGCGCGCAATCTGGACCCGGTCCCATGGCTTTATATTTTCATAAATTTCCCTTTCGAGCTTTTCAAGGCGAGCCTCAAGCTTTTCGATTTCATCTGTAAAATCGACATCTGTATTCTTTGTATATTCCTTTAGCTCGGTTATTTTTTTCTTCAGCTCAAGGACTGGTTTTTCAAATTCTAAAGCTCCTGCCAATTCAATTCCCCTCCCGGTGCATGGATTTCCAATATCGCTCCTACTTTTTCACGAAGGTCCAGCCTGGAAACAACGGCATCAAGCTGCCCATGCTTCAGCAAAAATTCAGAGGTCTGGAAATCCTCCGGAAGCTCCTCGCGAATTGTCTGCTCAATAATCCTTCTTCCAGCAAATCCAATCAACGCACCCGGCTCGGCAAGATTATAATCCCCCAGGGAGGCAAAGCTTGCTGACACACCGCCTGTTGTAGGATGAGTCATAATGGAAATGATCAGCCCTCCATTGTCGCTGAATCTCTTCAATGCGACACTTGTCTTGGCCATCTGCATCAAGCTTAAGACACCCTCCTGCATCCTCGCTCCGCCGGAGGCTGTAAATATGATGAAGGGGACCTTTAGTTTGTCTGCCATCTCAATCGCAAGAGTGATTTTTTCACCCACGACGGAACCCATGCTTCCCATGCGAAAACTGGCGTCCATAATCGCAATGACTGTGTCCATTCCCATTACTTTCGCCTTTCCGGTGACAATCGCCTCATTCAATCCGGTCTTCAGCCTGTCCTGTTCAAGCTTTTCCTCATACCCCGGAAAACCAAGCGGGTTTTCGGACTTCATGTTGGAATCGATTTCGGCAAATGTTCCGCCATCCACGAAACTTGCGATTCGCTCCCTGGAATTCATCTGGTGGTGGAAACCGCAATTGAAGCACACTTTCAGGTTTTTCACCAGTTCTTTGGTGTACATTATTTTTTTACAGTTTGGACATTTCGTCATAATCCCTTCCGGAACATCCTGTTTGGCACTTTCCGAGGGGATTGTTGCATATTTTTTCTTCTTTGTCTTCGTAAAAAGTTCTTTCAGCAAGGTGTAACCTCCCTTTTTATTTTGAAAAGACTTTGCGCTGTTGCTGCAAAAGTGGCCAGACCACTGAGTTGGATAATATCAGGCCTGCCTTTTGGCTTCCACAAGCCTGTCCTTTACTATAGAACATCCGGGAGGTGATTTTTGTTGATTGGTGTCGTTAAACCTCCGACAAATTCCGGAGCTTGCGGTAAGCAGCCTCCACCAAATCCTCGTTCCCCTGTTCAAGGGCGTCGGCTAGCTCGAGATACTGCTCCTTAGTCGGCTGGAATTCATGAGTGTTCAAAGAATGGTAATAATCTTTCAATATCTGCCAAATCCTGTATATGAGATGATTGTCTGCCAGCATGGCAATTTTCCCGAAAAATCCATCATCATCAACGTTATGCTCAGCCACCCATTTTTTTAAACTGCTGAATTCCTTTTTACCGTTTTTCATGAGGGCGATCTCAAGACAATCCCTTTCCACAAAATGCTTTGTTTCGATAACATCGGCAATTGCCTTTTTGTCCTGGAGGATGAAAGTACCCAGCAGCTGGACGAGCTGGTTCCCGCGGAAGTCCCTTATAAAAGTTCCCTCGCCGCGCCTGGTTTCAATCAGCCCGAGAAGTTCAAGAGCTCTTAAAGCCTCCCGAACGGAAGAGCGTCCGGCATTAAGACGCTCGGACAGCTCCCGTTCTGAAGGAATTTTATCGCCAGCCTTCAAGCCGTCTTTCTCAATCATGGCTCTCAGCTGGCGGACTATTTCGATGTAAACCTTTTTTGGGCTTTCATCAATGGTAATGGACAGCCTCTCATTCACCTTTTTCAATAATTGACAGCCTCCGAGTCCGTTCCTTAACTTCCTCCGGATCCACTTTGATTCTGGCAACTCCCGTCTCCATGGCTGCTTTTGCCACCGCTGCGGCAACCTCTGGTGCAACCCGCGGGTCGAACGGGCCGGGGATGACATAGTCAGCAGAAAGCTCCTTATCACTGATCAATCCGGCAATCGCTTCAACCGCCGCCACCTTCATTTTTTCATTGATATGGGTCGCGCGCGCATCCAGAGCACCACGGAAGATCCCAGGGAAGGCAAGGACATTGTTTACCTGGTTAGGGAAATCGGAGCGTCCTGTTCCAATCACCTTGACCCCGGCAGCCTTTGCTTCGTCCGGCATGATTTCCGGTGTCGGGTTGGCCATTGCAAAGATGATCGGGTCCGGATTCATCGTCTGGATCATTTCAGCCGTGAGGGCACCCGCTGCGGAAACACCGATGAATACATCTGCACCCTTAACGGCCTCGGCCAAAGTGCCTTTAACGTTTTCCCGGTTTGTATATTTTGCCACCTCGGCTTTGATGTCGTTCATTCCCTGAGGCCGGCCCTCATAGATGGCACCCTTCGTGTCACACATAATAAGGTCGCGGACACCATAGGAATACAGAAGCTTGATGATCGCAATTCCGGCAGCTCCTGCCCCATTGGCGACAACCTTTATTTCATTCATCTTCCTGCCAGTGATTTTAAGGGCATTCACCAGGCCGGCAACCGTCACGATCGCGGTCCCATGCTGGTCATCATGGAAAACAGGGATATTGGCTTCCTTTTTAAGGCGTTCTTCAATGACAAAGCAATTTGGCGCCGCAATATCCTCAAGGTTTACTCCGCCGAATGTCGGCTCCAGCAGCTTGACCGTCTCAACGATTTTATCAACATCAGTCGTGTTCAGGCAAATTGGAAAAGCATCCACTCCCGCAAAGCTTTTAAAGAGGACAGCTTTTCCTTCCATTACCGGAAGCGATGCCTCAGGGCCGATATTCCCCAGTCCAAGGACCGCTGTACCATCGGATACGACCGCCACCATATTGCCTTTCATCGTATAATCATAGACGGTTTCGGGCTTGTCATAAATCTCCTTGCATGGCTCTGCCACTCCAGGAGAGTAGGCAAGACTCAGGTCCCTGGCATTCCGTACGGGAACCTTCGATTTTGATTCCAGCTTCCCTTTGTTCGAACTATGCATATGCAATGCTTCTTCTCGTAGTGTCAACTAAAGTCCACTCCCTTTTCTGATTAAAAGAAGGTGCTCATTCTGTTTTACGAAAATCTCAAGGTGGTCAGACCACGATTTCTTTTAAAATCAATATAACATATTCCATTAACTTGTAAAGACTATTTTTTGAGGACCACGTCCTCGGGCCCAAGGAAAACGCGGAGCTTTTGAAGACAGTCCCCGCTTCCGTCCACTCTGTAGTCTTCACTAAGCAGAATGGTCTTTTCTTTTCCAGCGTAATGGAGGATAACGGGATAGCGGCCCGGATGCTTTTTCAATATAGCTTTTAGCTCATTTAATTTTTCCGCACTCTGAAAAGCATCCTCGATTTTAAGATAGAGTTTCGGCAGTTTTCCGCCAATGGGATCTTCCTCGTCCACCTCCAGCTGCGCCTGGATAATGAACTGGAGCTTTCCTGCCCTCTCCTCTACTTTCCCTTCAAGCAAAAGGACACTTCCTTGCTTCATTACATGCCCCAGGCGCTTGTAAACGGCCGGAAAAGCCACAGCCTCCATGTCCCCGCTTGGATCGCTCAAGGTATAGAAGGCCATCGCCTCCCCCTTTTTTGTCCTGATCTTCTTTTCCTCTGTTACATAAACTCCTGCCCTTGTCCGTTCCCCCGGCCTCAAATCGGCAATGTGCCGCGCTCCGGCCGCCTTCAATGCATCCTCCATTATTGACACGGGATGTGTGGAAAGATACAGGCCCAGAGCTTCTTTTTCATACGCCAGCATCTCTTTCACTGGAAGGGGATCGACATTCACATACTTAGGCTTCAGCTTGAATTCCGGATCGTGAAATAAATCGAACTGCCCTGAGTCATCCGGTGCCATCAGCTGGGCATGCTCAATGGCGACGTCCAGGGTGGCTAGAAGGACAGCACGGTCCTGGCCGAATTCGTCAAACGCTCCCGAGTGGACGAGCGCTTCCAATATTTTGCGGTTGACGGACTTGGAAGGAACCCGGAGGCAAAAATCAAACAGGTCGGAGAATGGCTTTTGCTTTCTCGCCTTGAAAATCTCCTTAAGGGGAGACAACCCTACACCTTTAATCGCCCCCAGGCTGTAGCGGATGCCGCTTCCTTCTGCCTGGAACCCAAAACCGCTTTTATTGACAGAAGGAGGGAGAAGCTTGATTCCTTTGTGGAAAAGCTCCCTGCTGTACTGGGCAATCTTCGTATCATTTCCTATTGACGACGACATCAGTGCTGCCAGGAAGAACAGCGGAAAATTCGCTTTCAAATAGGCCAGCTGGTAAGCAATGAAGCTGTAGGCAACAGCATGGCTTCGATTGAACCCATAGTTGGCGAACTTCACGATCAGGTCATAGACTTTATTCGCCTCTGGCTCGGTGTACCCATTTTTCATTGCGCCCTGGACAAAATGGGCCCGCTCCCGATCCAGCACTTCCTTTTTCTTTTTGCTGACAGCCCGGCGCAGCAGGTCCGCTTCACCAAGCGAAAATCCTGCCAGTTTGGATGCTATCTGCATGATCTGTTCCTGGTATACAATGACTCCGTAAGTATTCTCCAATATTTCTTTTAGATCAGGGTGCGGATATTGTATCGGAGACTTTCCATGCTTGCGATCGATAAACAGAGGGATATTTTCCATCGGGCCTGGGCGGTACAAAGCATTTACCGCCACAATATCCTCAAACCGGGAAGGCTTAAGCCTCACTAACACCTTCCTCATCCCCTCCGATTCCAGCTGGAAGACACCGGATGTGTCGCCTTTTCCCAGGAGCTCGAAGGTCTTTTCATCATCGGCCGGGATTTCCTGGATATTCAATCTTCTGCCTGTTATCCTGCGAATCGATGAGACGATGTTTTCAATCAGCGTCAGATTCCGCAGTCCGAGGAAGTCCATTTTCAGCAGGCCCGTTTCTTCCAGATGCTCCATGGAGTATTGTGTCAAAAGAATTTCCCCGCTGCCTGCCTGGACAGGAACCAGATTGGCCAGGGGCTGTTCGCTGATGACTACGCCTGCTGCGTGAGTCGATGTATGGCGGGGCAAGCCTTCGAGCTTCAAGGCTGTTTCGAACAGTCTCTGCTGCAGGTTTGATTCCTTGACAAACTCCCTGAGGGCTTCCGATTCGCTGTAGGCTTCTTTCAGTGTCATTCCAAGCCGGGAAGGAATGGTCCTCGACAGCCTTTCCAGCTCTTTTGTATTCAAGCCGAAGGCCCTGCCGACATCCCTTGCAGCCGCTTTGGCGGCAAGGGTCCCGAAAGTAACGATTTGGGCAACGTGCATATGTCCATACTTTTGAGCCACGTACCCAATCACTTCATCCCGGCGATGGTCCGGAAAATCGATATCGATATCGGGCATGGATATCCGTTCAGGATTGAGGAAACGCTCGAACAGCAGCCCATGGCTGATCGGGTCCACATCCGTAATATAAAGGACATAGGCGACGATCGAACCTGCGGCCGACCCCCGTCCTGGCCCGGTTAATATCCCGTTATCCCTGGCAAACTTCATAAAATCCCAAACAATCAGGAAATAATCGCTGAAATTCATTTTCTTTATAACTGAAAGTTCATAGCCGAGCCTGTCAAGATGCTCACTGGAAGGATGGCGGTAACGCCTCTTCAGCCCCTCATKGCACAGCTCATCCAGCAGCTGCCCGGCAGTCTTCCCCTCGGCAACGGGGTATTTGGGAAGATGCCTGCTCTCCAGGTCCACCAGTACATTGCAGCTGTCAGCAATTTTAAGCGTATTCTCCAGGGCATCAGGGTATTCCGCGAGCAGTTCCGCCATTTCGGAAGGCCCCTTAAAATAGAACTCTTCGCTTCCAAGCTTTTCGCGGCCCTCTTCTTCAAGCTTCTGCCCATTTTTTATCGCCAAAAGGCATTCCTGGGCAAAGGAATCCTCTTTGTATATGTAGTGGACTGCATTCGCTGCCGCGATTTGGAACTCTCCCATAGCCGCAAGCTTCGCCATCTCTTCCAACATTTCCCGCTGCCCCGGGAGGCGCTGGTCATGGAAGGCTAGATAAAACCTCTCTCCCCCAAACATCTCCCTGTATCGGTCTGCTGCCTTCCTTGCCTTTTCATGTTCGCCAGCAAGAAGTAGCTGCTCTATCTCCCCCTCCATGCCTGGAGTAAGCGCAAAAAGGCCTTTGGCATAATGTTTCAGCCACTTAACCGGAATGCCGCCTGGGGCTTTGGTTTGGATTGCACTCGAAATTTTGATCAGGTTTTGGAAGCCTTCGTTGGTGGCTGCAAGCAGGACCAGCGGATAGGCTCCCTCTTCGCCTTCACTTGCCACATCTGCCGTCAGTCCAAGGATGGGCTTCACTCCCTGCTTCAGGCATTCTTTATAGAAAGCCACGGTTCCGTACATGACGTTCCTGTCGGTCAGCGCTACAGCGGGGAAGCCCTGCTCCTTTGCTGACAGGACAATCTGCTCCACGGTTGCTGTACTTGTCAACAGGCTGTAGGCGCTGTATACATGCAGGTGAATAAACGACATGATCTCCACCCCCTCAAAATGTTTTTCTACTTACAATTATAGGTCCTCCCCTAAAAAAAGAAAATATGTTCTCCTTTTCCGCCGGAAGTTTTATCATAAACAATACGGTATGTCCATAGGATGTATGGAGAATGTATCTTTGTCCAAAGGGGACCTAATATGTATGAACCAGCCTTTTTTCGCACATCTGTTTGAAAGCTACTTTATTGCACTTGGTGTATTGCTGGGCGGGTCACTCATTGGCGGCCTTGCCTCGTTTCTGACCGGCCAGCCCCTCCTGACCCAGATACTGCGGATATCGGATTTAATCAGGATCTGGGCAATCATCGCCGCCATTGGCGGGACATTTGATACGGTATATAGTTTCGAGCGCGGTCTGATGGATGGAGAGACAAAGGATATCTTCAAGCAATTTTTGCTTATCCTCTCTGCAATGGGCGGGGCGCAAACCGGAGCTGTCATCATCAAATGGCTGACATTGGAGCATGTATAGCCATGAGAATCCCGCCTTTATACCGCAAGCCTTCCTGGCAGCGTTTCTTTGCAGGCATGGCCATCGGCGCGTCCTTAAGCTGGTGTGTTTTCCTCTATATGCACGGAGTCATGATGGAAAAAAAGTCCGCTCTTATCAGCAAGCAAAAAAAGGATATCGCCAACCTGGAAAAAGATATTAAAATCTGGCAGGACGATTATAAAGCTTTGAATGAAAAAAACCTGGAGCAGCTGACCATACAGGAAATCACCATAAAGATCACTAACGGGAATAAATACGAATTTGACAGATTGGGAATGTATGAGGCAGAAGAGGAGATTAAAGATGACTTGAAGTTTTTTCTTGCCAAGGACCTTGAATTTGTCTACAAAAGCAGGGACTTGATTGAAAAGATCATTGAGAACAAAGTTATTCCCATGAACGGCAAGCGGTACAGGCTGGAAATATCTTCCATGTTCATCTATACAACTCTCAACATCCAGCTGAAAGTCCACCTTGATGAATAATAACAGCCCTGTGGCACAGGGCTGTTTCTTTTTAAAAAAAGTATAACTTAGTTAACTGTCCAGCTCCAGCGCCTAGCCAGTTTTCATCCTTGAATTTATCTTCTTCGAATATCTTGCGAGAAGCGTAGCTTTGAGCAGCTCGAGTCATAAGCCACTCCAGAATTGGAGGCAAAGAACGCCTTCTATTCTGAAGCGTCGTATGCTGGTCGGGGCTGGGCACTAAGGAAAGTCTTCCAAGAACAAGCATCGCAGGAACAATCCGCTTTTAGATTGTTCCGAAGGCGCTTTCGCTTTTTTTATTTACAAAGCTCAATCAAATCGGCCATGACGTTTTCGGCTTCTTCCCAGGCATGGATGGAAGCGCCCGAAGCAAGCGGGTGGCCGCCGCCATGGTACTTGCGGGCAAGCCCGTTGATGACCGGACCCTTTGAACGGAGCCTTACCCTTATCTGGTCATCTTCTTCAATGAAGAATACCCACGCTTTTATCCCTTTCACATTGCCAAGCACACTCACCAGAAGGGATGCTTCGGATGGCCTGACACCGTATTCCTCCAATAATTCCTTCTTCATGACCACCGCCGCAGCTCCATTGGGAAGCAGTTCGAAATTCTGCAGTACATATCCATTCAATTTAATAACATTAGGCTCCAGCTCATACATGCGGTCAAATAATTCCGTCCGTGAAAATTGGTAGTGAATCAGCTCGCCGGCATAGGCAAATGTCTTCTCCGTTGTACTCGGATAAAGAAACCGGCCTGTATCGCCAACAATCCCGGCAAACAGCAGGCGCGCCGCTTCGTCGGAGATGCTAAGCCCACGGTCCTGGAACGTTAAATAGAATTCATAAATCATTTCGCTTGTTGAACTGGCTTCGGTGTTGACCCACAGAAGATCTCCATACGGGTCCTCGTTTGGATGATGGTCAATTTTCACCAGCTTCGCTCCAAGCTTGTAGCGTTCATCGCAGATGCGTTCCTGGTTGGCAGTGTCGCATACAATCACAAGGGCGTTCCGGTAGGCTTCATCCGGAATCACATCAAGCCTTTTCATGAAGTGCAGCGTCTTTTCTTCCTTTCCCACCGCATACACCTTCTT
This sequence comes from Bacillus sp. FJAT-27251, assembly GCF_001273925.1. GTDB lineage: Bacteria > Bacillota > Bacilli > Bacillales > Cytobacillaceae > Mesobacillus_B. The sequence goes on from NZ_LIGG01000001.1 coordinate 4,963,571, forward strand.
TTGCGGATAGGATTCCTTCAGGATTTCAACAAGCCCTCCCTGCGAGCCGTACGCATCAGGATCGGGCCTGACATGGCGGTGGACGATTATCGTATCAAACTGTTCGATGGCTTCAATAATTTGCTCTTTCATGCGTCAAACCCCTTCGGCGGTAAAAATTGTTAATTCATTAATTATAATCACTTAAAGGAAAAATGGAAAGAATTCAGTCTGTCTGGTGGCATTTCCTGAAAAATACGTTAAAATAAGAGAAGATTTTAAAATTGGAGGAACCTGAAATGCCATTACTTGTGTTTTTCATTGTGATTTCATTTTCCATGTATGTATTCTATAAAATTAAATATGTCCGTTCTTCCCGGCCGGTCGAAAGGAAATGGCTTTCTGCCAAATCCAGCATCGCCCTTGGCCTTTTCGTCGCCCTGTTTGGCGTGAACCAGCTGTTTTTATTTCAATCCGCAGTCACTTACATTGTGGCCGGCATCTTTATCGTCATGGGCGGACTAAGCGTCTATGCCGGTGTAAAGGCCTACCAGCATTATCTGCCGTTTGCGATACGAGAAGCAGAAGAAGCTAGATAAGATATGGAAAAATTCATTTTGAAGATCAATTTTTAAAAGAAGCCGTTCTTTGACCGGCTTCTTTTTTTACTGTTAAGCCCGGACTTTGCCTGTTTTCCTAATGCCTGTCGATCAGCTGGCACACCATCATGGCTTTACCTACAAGCACGCCTTCGCTATGGACCTCAACATCCATCTTCCCGAACTTTCTCCCCACCTCAAGGATGCGGGGATATATCTCCAGAACACGATCGATTTGCACAGGCTTAATAAAATAGATCGTCATGTTTTCAACAACAAGATCGCCTTTCTTATATCCCCTCAACACCCGGTTGGCCGCTTCGGTAACCAGAGTGGTAAACACTCCGTAGGAGATGGTTCCAAGGTGGTTGGTCATCTGCGGTGTAATGGTGCAGCGGAAAGTACTTTCATCCTTCAGTTTCCCGCGCGAGACCACAAGCTGGCTTGTCACGGTATCGTCAAGCGTTTCGCCAACCTGGGGCTGCCGCTGAATCATCTGCAGGGCTTTCAGGACGTCCTGGCGGCTGATCATTCCCTGAAGCCTGTTCGCATCATCCACAACAGGCAATACCTCAATCCCTTCCCAGACCATCATATGGGCGGAGGAAGCGACGCTTGTCTTCTCGCTAACCGTCATCGGCTGCTTGGTCATGATTTTTTCAATAGGAGTCTCCATGTCGTCTCCCATGATATCCTTTGATGTCACCATTCCCTGTACCTTCGTGTTGCGGTCGACCACCGGGAAACGGCTGTGGTTGGTCTCCTCCTTCAAGCGATACCAATCCGATACTTTTTGATCAGTGGTGAGATAGGCCGTTTCAGCAAGAGGCGTGAGAATATCTTCCACCAGGACGATTTCCTTCTTGATTAGTTGGTCATAAATGGCACGGTTAATCATTGTGGCAACCGTGAACGTATCATAGCTGCTTGAAATGATCGGAAGCTGCAGTTCATCGGCCAGTTTTTTCACATGCTCTTCCGTGTCGAATCCCCCTGTGACCAGCACAGCAGCCCCCGCCCTCAATGCCTGCTCATGGGCCTTATCCCGGTTTCCGACAATCAGCAGGTTGCCTGCACCGGTATAGCGCATCATTGCCTCAAGCTTCATCGCCCCAATCACGAACTTGTTCAAAGTCTTGTGCAATCCGGACCTTCCGCCAAGAACCTGGCCGTCCACAATGTTCACCACTTCCGCATAAGTCAGCTTTTCGATATTCTCTTTCTTTTTCCGTTCGATCCTGATGGTGCCGACACGTTCGATGGTACTGACGTATCCTTTGTTTTCGGCGTCCTTGATCGCCCGGTAGGCTGTGCCTTCGCTCACATTCATGGCCTTCGCGATTTGGCGCACCGAAATTTTCTCCCCAATCGGAAGGTCATCTATATATTGCAAAATTTGTTCATGCTTTGTAGCCAAGACTTTCACCCTTTATAATTTAAGTTTGCGTACGCAAAAAACAATCATCCATCTTATATTATAAAGTGAAAAAAGCCTTGGTTCAAATTGATTTGACGCAGCCCAAGCTTATCTGGCAAGCCCCCTGGTCCGTTCCCGGTCCTGCTTCGCCTTTCCTTCCCCTCTATTTGCCATTTTCCTTTTCGGTGTATACAGGAAGGCAGACAGGTTTCCAGCGACTACGCAAAAGGCCAGCATCAGCCATGCCGCGGCAAACAAGCCGTCAGCGCCAGCCGAGAACGACATCCTCGGCACAGCAAAATAAAGCATGAGTCCGCAGAACAGCAGGTATAAAAGGTATCGATTCTTGTGCATTTGTATCCTCCCCCATTTCATTAAGGCTTGTTTTATTCTTATGCATAAAGCAAAAGAAAAAAGCCTCTTTCCCCGGAGAAAGAGCAAAAAAACTGCCTCGCGAATGCTCGCGGGCAGTTTATGTTCCGTTTATAATTCCAGCTGCTGTCCCGGTTCAAGGAGCACTCCATTCTTTTCTTCAAGAAGGTCCAGGAATTTTTGCGGATCCTGTTTGATTGGCGGGAATGTGTTAAAGTGGATCGGCACCACCCGCTTTGCCTTGATGAATTCCGCCGCCACGGCAGCATCCTCGGGCCCCATCGTGAAATTATCCCCGATTGGCAGGAAGGCCAGGTCAATCCCATGGCGCCCAATCAGCTTCATATCCGAAAACAAGCCAGTATCCCCTGCATGATAAATGGTTTTGCCCTCTGCCATGACAAGGACGCCAGCAGGCATTCCGCCATAGATGATCTGCTGATCTTCGGTGGCATAGCCTGAGCCATGGAAAGCCTGGGTCATTTTTACCTTCCCAAAGTCAAACTGAAATGCGCCTCCTATGTTCATCCCATGCGTGCGGACTCCCTGCCAGCCAAGGTATGTAGCCAAATCGGCATTGGTAATGACCAGCGCGTCATTCCTTTTGGCAATCTCTACAGTATCACCAACATGGTCATTATGGGCATGCGTCAAAATGATATAATCCGCTTTGACTTCCTCTGCTTTTAAATCAGTCAGGCTGTTTCCGGTAATAAAAGGATCAATCAAAACTGTTTTTCCTCCCGTCTCCAGCTTCACCACTGAGTGTCCATGATAAGAAACGTTCAACTTCATCTCTCCTTTGCTTTTAGTCTCCTTACATACTTCCATAAAAATAGGAAGAACCCTTCTCCTGTATACCCAAATTTTCCTCTTCTAAAAGTTTACTTTTCCCGGGCCAGTTGCTACGCTCAGATAGAGCGGCAGTAATTGCTGAACAGAAACTCAGGATAAAGTGAAGAACTGGAGGGAGAATAATGAATAACCGCATTAATGCACTAACAGAGTGGATGAAAGACCAGGGAATCGGGACGGCTCTTCTCACTTCCCCGGAAACTGTATTTTATTTAAGCGGATTTTTAAGTGATCCACATGAACGGCTGCTCGGAATCGCTGTATTCCAGGAAGCCGAGCCTTTTTTGATTTGTCCCGGAATGGAGAAAAATGATGCAAGAAAGGCAGGCTGGGAGTATGAAATCATTGGCTATAGCGATACAGACTCCCCATGGGAACTAGTTTCCAGAGCCATCTCTTCAAGGGGAGAAACTGTACATAAAGCAGCGATTGAAAAAGAGCATATGAATGTGGAGCGCTATGAAGAAATGAAAAAGCTTTTCCCGGCAGCCGAATTTGTCGCCGCCGAAGATAAGCTTAGACAGCTGCGCCTGAAAAAGGATAAAAGCGAACTTGAAAAAATCCGCCAGGCTTGCGAGCTCGCCGACTTTGCCATCCAAACAGGTGTAGAGGAGATCAAAGAAGGGAAAACCGAAATGGAAATCCTGGCTGCCATCGAATATGCGTTAAAGAAAAAAGGCGTCCGGGAAATGTCGTTTTCCACCATGGTACTTACCGGCGAAAACGCCGCCTCGCCGCATGGCACTCCTGGCGAAACCAAAATTAGGAAGGGCGACCTTGTCCTCTTTGACCTCGGCGTCGTTGTGGATGGCTATTGCTCTGATATTACCCGGACTGTTGCCTGCCATGACATCGGCACCGAACAGGAAAAGGTCTATCAGGCTGTCCTTGATGCCCAGCTGAAGGCAATTGAAGCAATAAGGCCCGGAACTCCATGCTCCAAAATTGATCAAACGGCCCGCAGCGTGATTGCCAAAGCAGGATATGGAGAATATTTTCCGCACCGCCTTGGCCATGGCCTTGGCATCAGTGTACACGAGTTCCCTTCCATCACGGAAACGAACCCGCTCCTGATTGAAGAGGGAATGGTCTTTACAGTCGAGCCGGGAATCTATATACCTGGACTTGCAGGAGTCAGAATCGAAGACGATATTGCTGTCACCAATACAGGAATTGAAGTGCTGACAAAGTTTCCGAAAGAATTGCAAATCATTAAATAGAAACTATGGCCTCATTGCCAAACCAGCTTAGTACGGTTGGACAAACAGCTTTTACATTTGTTCAAATGGTTCTTTACTTATGTTCACCCACTTGATATATTATTGAAGTAACTGCTATCACAAGATTAAATGCAGGAGGAATAAACATGACAAATTCACTGGCACAAATGATTGACCATACACTGCTTAAAGCAGATGCAACCGAAGCCGATATTGTAAAATTGGCCGAGGAAGCAAAAGAACATAAATTTGCCTCTGTCTGTGTGAACCCGGCCTGGGTAAAAACAGCCGCTAAAGTTCTTAACGATGTTCCAGAAGTAAAAGTATGTACTGTCATTGGCTTCCCTCTGGGCGCATCCGCTTCAGAAGTAAAGGCGTTCGAAACGGAAAACGCCATTAAAAACGGTGCCGGAGAGGTTGATATGGTCATCAATATCGGCGCTTTGAAAGGAAAGCAATACGATGTTGTTGAAAACGATATCAAAGCAGTAGTGGATGCCGCAAAAGGAAAGGCGTTGACAAAAGTCATCATCGAGACATCCCTGCTTACCGACGAAGAAAAAGAAACAGCCTGCAAGCTCGCTGTACAGGCAGGCGCGGATTTCGTTAAAACTTCCACAGGATTCTCGACTGGCGGCGCTACCAAAGAAGACATCGCCCTCATGAGAAAAGTCGTCGGTCCATCCATCGGCGTAAAAGCATCCGGCGGAGTCAGAAGCCTGGAAGATGCCCAAACAATGATCGAAGCCGGCGCCACCAGAATCGGCGCAAGCTCCGGTGTGGCCATCATGAAAGGACAAGCGTCCAACAGTTCTTATTAAGAGGAAAAGCGGAGCCGACTGCTCAGCCCCGACAGGCATAAGACGCGCCTGAATAGAAGGCGTTCTTTGCCTTCAATTCAGGCGTGGCTTATGACCCTAGGGGCTAGGAGGCGTAGCTGGACAAGAGGAAAAGCGGAAGTGCCTGTCCAGCCCCGACAAGCGCTGGAGGTCCCGGCGGAGAAGTCGTTCTTTGACTTCACCTCCGGGACCGAAGCGACTCGAGGGGCTAGGCACTGCAGCTGGACAACAAAAAATGAAGAAGCTCCGGCTGGGCCGGAGCTTCTTTTTATGCTCGTGCAATCAATGTAGTTGTCAATACAGGCACTACCTGCTTCTTGCGGGAAACAACGCCCCTCAATGTAGCCACATTTTCTTCCAGGCTCACACTGAAAGCTTCCTCAACGGCTCCAGCCTGGTTTCCAAGTGCCAAAGCGGCAGAATCATTGGTCAGGATATCGGTAATAACCAATAGGAACAAGTCGAGTTCCTTCTCGGTGATGACCTTTGTCAGCGCCTCTTCAAGCTCTGCCTTGCGGACCAAAACATCATTCACATCCACTGTGTTAACCTGGGCGATCTCCACTTTAAAGCTTCCCATGCTGAATTCCTTGGCATCGAGGGAAATCAGCTCTTCAATGCTCTTGCTGCTCAGGTCTGCCCCTGCCTTCAGCATATCAAGGCCGTAGGTTTCCGCCTCTACGCCTGCAATTTCGGCAAGCTCCTTCGCCGCTTCTATGTCCTGCTCGGTGCAGGTTGGCGATTTAAATAAAAGGGAATCGGAAATAATCGCGGACAGCATAAGGCCTGCCGTTTGGCGATCGGGCTGCACATTGTTTTCCTTGAACATTTTATTCAGGATGGTCGCTGTGCATCCCACTGGCTCCACACGGAAATAAAGCGGGTCACTTGTTTCAAAATTGGCCACACGGTGGTGGTCGATTACTTCAAGAATGCGGACTTTTTCAATGTCATCAGCGCTTTGCTGGCGCTCATTATGGTCAACCAAAATGACATTCTGGGTTTCTTCCGCAATGTTTTCAACAAGCCTAGGCTCCTCCGCCTGAAAGTAATTCAATGCAAAAGCCGTTTCTCCGTTAATTTGTCCAAGCCGGACAGCCTCCACATTTTCACCAAGCTGCTTTTTTAGGCTGGCATAGGCAAGTGCAGAACAAATTGAATCAGTATCAGGGTTCTTGTGCCCAAAAATCAATACATTTTCCATCCAAGACACTCCTCATTTCCATATTCACGGCTGCTGTGTTCCTTCGTGCTGCAGCCTGCTTTTAATCTTCATAAATTATAAATTATCATTAATTATCATTTTTCACAATGTCCCCAGCAAAAAAGATTCAGTTTACACTGAATCTTTCATTCCGTTATATCTGGCCTAGCAATGTCCTTGCATCAGTATATGGGAGGTCCTGCGCTTCGGCAACCGCCTTGTAAGTGACATGGCCGTTCAGGGTATTGATGCCCTTTAAAACCGCCTCATTTTCGAGGCTCGCCTGTTTAAAGCCTTTGTTGGCTATCTGAACAGCATATGGTACCGTCACATTTGTCAAGGCAACGGTCGACGTCCTCGGCACGGCGCCAGGCATATTGGCTACAGCGTAATGAACAACGCCATGCTTCTCATATGTTGGATTGTCATGTGTCGTAATCCTGTCTGTCGTCTCAAATATTCCTCCCTGGTCAATCGCAATGTCGACCACGACGGAGCCTGGGGTCATTGATTTAATCATATCTTCGGTCACAAGCCTTGGCGCCCTTGCCCCTGGTATCAGCACCGCACCAATCACCAGGTCTGAATCCTTCACAGCCTGTGCAATATTATACGGATTGGACATCAAGGTTGTAATGTCCTTGCCAAAGATATCGTCAAGCTGGCGGAGACGGTCCGGATTCAAGTCAATGATGGTTACCTCAGCCCCAAGCCCGACTGCCATCTTCGCTGCATTGGTACCTGCGACTCCGCCGCCAATGATTGTCACCTTTCCTCTTTGGACTCCGGGAACACCTGCCAGCAGGATTCCCTTGCCACCATGGACTTTCTCCAGGAATTGGGCGCCAATTTGCGCCGCCATCCTTCCTGCCACCTCACTCATTGGCGTCAGAAGCGGCAGAGCCCCGCTGGGCAGCTGGATGGTCTCATAGGCCAGGCCGACGACCTTTTTATCTGTTAACGCCCTTGTCAAAGCCGGCTCTGGCGCAAGATGCAAATATGTAAATAAAATCAAGCCTTCTCTAAAATATTCAAATTCCTCAGCCAGCGGTTCCTTTACCTTCATCACCATCTGTGCCGACCAGGCTTCTGCGGCACTGCCGACAATTTTGGCACCCGCCTGCCCGAAATCTTCATCTGTAAAGCCCGAGCCCGTGCCGGCACCCGTTTCAATCAGAACCTCGTGGCCAAAGCGCACAAGATTTACCACTCCTGCTGGTGTCATCGCAACCCGATTCTCGTTGTTTTTAATTTCTCTAGGTACTCCAATACGCATGTATATTCCCCTTTGCAAAAAATATAAAAACAAGTCGTGCTGGTCCTTACAGGTTAAAAAAACCTTAGGAAAAGGCTTATTATATTTATTTTAGTTGGTAAAATAAAGAAAAACAAGCTGGTTTTCCAGCTTGTTTCCGTTTTAGTCTTTTTTTCGGCCGGGTGCCCTTCTCTGCGCTTCTGCGGGATCAATCACTCCGCTGTTGTAAGAATCCATGATTTGTCTGCTCGTTTCAGATGCCGCCTGGTCATCAAACTGGAAAGAAAGACGATTCTGTCCGCGTTTTTCCATCCCCATTCCTCCTTTCTGTCCACCTTATTGTTCGCCAGTTTGTAACAGCCATACCGAAATCCTTCAACTTCCTTATTGTATAATTAAGGTAAGGAGGAGATGAACAATGGGACTCAAATATAGGAATGTTTTAGTTGCCGTTGACGGATCCAAGGAAGCATCATGGGCTTTCAAGAAAGCCATCGAGGTTGCCAAAAGAAATAACGCAAAGCTGTTCATGACTCACATTATCGACTTGCGGACATTTGCCACAGTCGAAGCCTATGACCGGACGATATCCGAGCGGGCACGGCAATTTGGGGTAGAACTTCTCGAGAACTATAAACGGCAGGCACTGGAGGCCGGGGTCACAGATGTAGCCTACGAAATCGACTACGGCTCTCCAAAGGTAAAAATCGCCAAGGATATCGCCAAAAAATTCAACGTCGATCTCATCATCTGCGGAGCCACCGGAATGAACGCCGTCGAAAGATTCTTTATCGGCAGCGTCTCCGAGCACATCACCCGCTATGCGCCATGCGATGTGCTGGTCATAAGGACCGAGAAAGATACAGATTGAACCTTCTGGGCCTGGCAGCTAGTTGTCAGGCCCTTTGTTCCGAAATTTCAATTGGAATGGAAGTGAGTTTTTGTTTTTAAATCCCCGCACTGTTTCAGATGAGCTGGAAATTCTACGGCACCTGAATGTACGCATGACCCTCCCCCCAAAGGAAACGCAATCCCTCATCCGGCTGGAAAAAGGCTTCCAGGGAGAGCTGGTTTTTGACCAGTGGCTCACGAACCTTAAGGTGGAAGTCATCATCCTTAGCGACCTATTGTTTGAGGCCCAAAAAACCAAATTCCAGATTGACAGCCTGGCGATCACACAAGACAGACTTTATTTGTCCGAAGTCAAAAATTTTGAGGGTGACTACTTATACGATACCGAAAATGATCGATTCTTTATTTGCTCCGGCAAGGAAATAACCAATCCGCTTCACCAGCTTCAAAGATGTGATACTTTGCTTCGCCAATTGCTCGGAAACCTGGGTTTCCAGTTTCAAATCGTCTCCCAATTAGCCTTCGTAAACCCCGAATTCAGCCTATACCAGCTTCCCAGGGACCTGCCAATTGTACTGCCCACGCAATTAAATGGATTTATAAGAAAAATAAACGGCACACCTTCCAATCTACACAGGAGGCACAAGGTACTGGCTGACCAATTACTCTCCAATAATATAAAGGAATCTCCCTATCCCAAACTTTTCAAGTATGAGTACGGGCGGCTGCGAAAGGGAATTTGTTGCAAGGCGTGCAAGTCGTTTAAACTTGTTGTGAAAGGGAGTGTGCTTGTGTGCAGTAAATGCAGTTGCAAAGAGAGGGTTGATGAAGCTATAGTGCGAAGCACATACGAGTACAAGCTTCTATTCCCTACTGAAAAATTAACAGCAAAAACTATAAAAGAATGGTGTGCGATTATCGAATCGGACTGGATTATAAGAAGAACACTTAAAGAGACCTTTATGGCAAAAGGAAATGGACAGTGGACTTATTATGAATGAAGGTGTTACCTTGATTGGCGCAATTCTCTCTGGGGCTCTCGCTCCTTTTTGAGTCAAGAGCCTTGATTAACGCAATTTCTCTGGGACTCCAGCTTCTTTTTTACGCCAAGAGCCTTGATTAAGCAATTTTTCTGGGACTCCAGCTTCTTTTTTGCGCCAAGAGCCTTGATTAACGCAATTTCTCTGGGGCTCCAGCTTCTTTTTTGCGCCAAGAGCCTTGATTAACGCAATTTCTCTGGGACTCCAGCTTCTTTTTTGCGCCAAGAGCCTTGATTAACGCAATTTCCCTGGGACTCCAGCTTCCTTTTTACCCCAAGAGCCTTGATTAACGTAATTTCACTGGGACTCCAGCTTCTTTTTTGCTCCAATGCCCTCCGCCTTCCAATTCAAGCACAAAAAACCACGCAGCCCCCGCTGCGTGGTTTCCTACTTCAATAGCTTCTTTGCTTTATTAATTTGCGCGGTTACCTCGGCAAATCCGGTGCCGCCTGCAGAGTTTCTGCGGATGACTGCATTGCGCGGGTTGAGCGCTTCGTAAATGTCTTCTTCAAACAAGGAACTGGAAGCCTGGTAAACTTCAAACGGCAGATCCGCCAGGTAGCAGCCCCGTCCGATGCAGTCGAGGACAAGTTTCCCGACGACTTCGTGGGCTTCGCGGAATGGCATTCCTTTGGCTGCCAGATAATCCGCAAGTTCCGTTGCATTGGAAAAATCCTTCCGGACACTTTCTTCCATTACCTGCTCATTCACGTTCATCGTTTCTACCATTCCGGAAAAGATCTTCAGCGACCCTTTTACCGTTTTAACAGTATCAAACATTCCTTCCTTGTCTTCCTGCATGTCCTTATTGTAGGCGAGCGGCAATCCTTTCAGTACGGTCAGAAGACTAACAAGCCCTCCGTAGACGCGTCCTGTTTTTCCGCGAATCAGTTCGGCCATGTCCGGGTTCTTCTTCTGCGGCATGATGGAGCTTCCGGTTGCGAAGGTATCATCCAGCTCGATGAAACGGAATTCCTGGCTTGACCATAGGATGATTTCCTCAGCAAGGCGGGAAAGGTGCATCATCATCATCGAGCTTGCCGACATGAATTCAATGATGAAATCACGGTCGCTGACCGCATCCAGGCTATTTTCATAAATGCCCGCAAAGCCTAGGAGCTCTGCCGTATATTCGCGGTCGATCGGGAAGGTGGTTCCGGCAAGCGCGCCGGCTCCCAATGGGCTGATGTTGATGCGTTCCAGCGCGCCCTTGAACCGCTGCTTATCCCGCTCAAGCATCCAGAAATACGCCATAAGATGATGCGCAAAGGAAATCGGCTGAGCCCTTTGCAAATGGGTATATCCCGGCATGATGGTTTCCACATGCTGCTCGGCCTTGCCGACCAGCGTCTGCTGAAACTCGGCAATCAAGCCCAAAATTTCGGAAACCTGCTCTTTTAAATAAAGATGCATGTCGGTGGCTACCTGGTCGTTTCGGCTCCTGGCCGTATGAAGCTTCCCGCCGACAGGGCCAACAAGCTCCGTCAGCATTTTTTCCAGGTTAAGATGGATGTCTTCATATTTGCTGGAGAACTCAAGTTCCTTCTTTTCGGCTTTTTCCTTCAATTGCTTCAGGCCGCCGATGATTGTCCCAGCTTCATCCTTCGTCAGGATGCCGCATTTTTCAAGCATGGCCGCATGGGCCATGCTCCCTTGCAAATCTTCTAAAACCAATTCCTGGTCAAATGAAATCGAAGCTCCGAATTCATCGACCCACTCTTCCGCGGAGGCTGTGAACCTTCCGCCCCATAATTTCTTCACACGTTCACCTTCTTGCCTTGCACCATGCTTTGTACTTTTGTTGGAAGGCCCCACAGATTGATGAATCCTACAGCGGCATTATGGTCGAACTCATCCTCTGAAGTATAAGTCGCCAATTTCTCATCGTACAGGGAGTAAGGAGATTTACGCCCTTCAACGATTGCGTGGCCTTTGAACAGCTTGACACGTACCGTTCCTGTCACATGCTTCTGGGTATCCTTCAGGAAAGCCATCAGCGATGTGCGCAGCGGCGAGAACCATAGGCCTTCATAAATAAGCTCCGTCAATTTTTTCTCGATGACCGGCTTGAAGTGCGCTACCTCTTTTACGAGCGTGATATCTTCCAATTCCTTATGGGCTTTGATCAATGTAATGGCACCAGGGCATTCATACACTTCACGGGATTTGATTCCGACAAGGCGGTTTTCGACATGGTCGATACGGCCGACGCCATGCTTCCCGGCAATGATGTTCAATTCAAGAATCAGCTGGGCAAGCGAGAATGACTTGCCATTCAAGGAAACTGGCACTCCTTCAATAAACTCGATTTCAACCATTTCAGGGGTGTCCGGAGTGTCTTCAAGCTCCGCTGTCAGTTCATAGGCTTCCTTAGGCGGAGCCTGCCATGGATCTTCAAGAATGCCGCACTCATTGCTGCGTCCCCACAGGTTCTGGTCGATGGAGAACGGACTGTCCAGGTTGATTGGAATCGGAATATTGTTTGCTGCCGCATACTCAATTTCCTCTTCACGTGACCATTTCCATTCACGGACCGGAGCCAGCACCTCAAGTTCAGGGTTCAACGCTTTAATGGAAACTTCGAAACGAACCTGGTCATTCCCTTTTCCTGTACATCCGTGGGCAACAGCGACAGCCCCTTCCTTCTCGGCCACTTCAACCAGCTTCTGGGCAATCAGCGGGCGGGAAAGTGCCGATACAAGAGGATACTTGCCTTCGTAGAGAGTATGGGCCTGAAGGGCAGCCAGTGCATACTCCTTCGCAAACTCTTCTTTCACATCCAATACATATGATTCAACAGCGCCGATTTTCAACGCTTTTTCTTTAATGAAATTAAGGTCTTTTCCTTCACCGACATCAAGACAGCAGGCGACCACTTCATACCCTTGTCCCTGAAGCCATTTAATTGCAACTGATGTATCAAGCCCGCCTGAATAAGCAAGCACTACTTTTTTTGAGTGTGTCATGTGATAATCTCCTTTTGAATATTTATACATTGTTTTATATGTTTATTCACTTGATATATATCAAATTAACAGGTTTCGCGTTATTTTTCAATCCTTAATTCAAATTTTTTTTAAAAACTTTCTGATTTTGAGTGTAAAAATAGAAATGGAAGGCTTATTGGAACTGTTGTAAAATAAAAGCAGGACAAAAATGGGGTGACTTTTTGATGGAGGAACATTTCAGCTTTGATGAGCGGCTTGGCATCCAGCTGCCTGCCTTTAAAACAGATTGGGACCGGCTACCGGAGAAGGTACAGCATGACGTTCTCCTTTATTGGGAACGAATCCGCGGAAGCATTCCCGACCGGATTGAAGACCTGGAGGCAGAAATCAATTCCAAACAGGCCGAACTGAATGATGAGTCTGATTTTAAACGATCCTGTACCCTCAACAGCGAAATCGCCGAGCTTGCATCGATTATCAACGACCTTTGGCTTTGGTATCGGACCCATCAGGATGTAACCGCAAAATTGCACCAATGAGCCTGAAAAACCCCTCCAGCTCCCTGGAGGGGTTTTCTTTACAAGTCCTTCTGCAATTCCCTGACAACATGGCCGATTTCCGGAAGGATCAGCTTTGTCATCGCAAGCTTGACTGCTCCTGTGGATCCGGGCGTGGCAAAGACCGCCTTGTTGTTCACGACTCCCGCAGCCGCCCTGGACAATAAGGCCGCTGAACCAATATCCTCCTGGTAGCTGAGCATCCGGAACAGCTCGCCAAATCCGGTAATCTCTTTCTGGAATAGTTCCTGTAGCGTTTCAATCGTGACATCACGCTTTGCAATGCCTGTTCCTCCATTGGTGAGCACAGCGTCGATACCAGGTTCGCTGCAGCTCCTCAGGACTTCATCCCGGATTGGATCTTCCTCGTCTTTTACAATTACATAATCCACAATGAGGTGCCCCTGGCCCTCAAGCAGCTCCATCATCAGCTTACCGCTTTTGTCTGTCTTCTTGTCTCTTGTATCACTGACGGTAATCACTTTGCAGCGGACCTGGCTGGGGGCCTTCTGCTTATGCTCCTGTGTGCTCATTTGTTCCACTCCCCTCTATGCAGAAAGTATCTCATTTGATAATATTTATGGGCAAAGTCGGTTACCCTCCTTGTCAGCTGGTAATTGGCGCTGGCTCCGATGGCCATGCTGATGACCGGAAGCCCCTGAAGCAGCCTTTTCCGGAAAAGGACGATGGCGAGCCCTTTAAAAATATGATTGACTGGCTGCTCAAGCCAAGTAACATCAGTCAGCTCTTCTTTCCCCAGATAAAAATAAAAATCCCCCGCCTCCTGCAGGTCATCCGTCAGTTCCATCCATCCGCTTCCCTGCATCCGTTGCGGCATCATGGCCACATGGAAAACCTTCAGGGCAGCCATCATTTCAAATGGCGTGTTGGCCTCGAAGCCATATGTAAGCCCAATCAGCTGAACGGCCCTCAGGTTGATGACTGCCATGGCAGGAATGTCCGACACGAGCGGAAGGTTCCCGCCGCTGCCTGATAATCCGCCCTGGACAAATGAGTACATACGGTGCCTGGCAATCTGCTGCTCGGCAATGTATTCAAGCTGTTCAATGGACAAGTCCTTCAGGTCACTGATTGAAACAAGCTCAGGGTTGAACACCCGCCCGGCGGATAGAATCCTTTCCTTGGCGTCCATCTGCAGCTGCGATCCCTGTATAAGCGAATGAAGATGAAACAGTCCGCTGTCGAACCTCGAGAAAAATTCCTTTTGGATCTCCTCGGGCAGCAGGGAAAATGTCCGTTCCAAATATCGGTCGTAAGCAAGCTCCAGATCATTCGGCTGATAATCGGCGAGAGAGACCTCCCAATCCTGCAAATTGCCGAGAACCTGCTTTTCCCTTTCCGTTAATGACATTGGCGTATACCTCCGGAAAATGACTTTTTCTTAGTATAGCACAACCCGCTGCCGCAATGCTTTCTTTGCCATCGCCGGAATCCAATCATAAAAAAAGGCAAAAGCCGGAGCTTTTGCCTTTTTTGCTTATTTCGTCAGTCTTACAATATCTCTCGCAATCATGACTTCTTCATCCGTCGGGATGACCATTACTTTAACAGGAGAATGCGGATAGCTGATGAACGCTTCTTCTCCTTGCGCTTTGTTCAAGGCAGGATCCCAGTAAACGCCCATGAATTCAAGGCCTTTCAGTACACGTTCGCGGATGGCAGAGCTGTTCTCCCCAATTCCTGCAGTGAAGATGATGGCATCGACACCGCACATGCGCGCCGCATACGAACCGATGTATTTATGGATACGGTCACCGAATACCTGAAGCGCAAGCTCGGCACGTTCATTTCCTTTTTTCGCTTCGTCTTCGATATCGCGAAGGTCGCTGGAGAATCCGGATACGCCAAGCATGCCGCTCTCTTTATTCAATACGTTCAGGACTTCGTCCGCCGTCTTGTCGGTTTTCTCCATGATATATGGAATGAGGGCTGGATCGATATTTCCGGAGCGAGTGCCCATGGTAACTCCCGCAAGCGGGGTGAAGCCCATTGACGTATCAATCGATTTTCCGCCCTCGATGGCAGCGATACTTGCACCATTGCCCAGGTGGCAGGAGATCAGCCTCAGCTGTTCAATCGGGCGGCCCAGCATTTCGGCCGCTCTCTGGGAAACATACTTATGGGATGTTCCATGGAAGCCATATTTACGGATTCCATATTCTTTATAGTAATTGTAAGGCAGGCTGTATAAGAAAGAATTTTCCGGCATGGTCTGATGGAAGGCTGTATCAAAAACAGCTACTGCCGGCACATTCGGCAAAGCCTGATGGAAGGCGCGAATACCTGTCAGGTTCGCAGGATTATGCAGAGGAGCAAGCTCTGAAAGCTTGTCAATCTTATTCAGTACTTCCTCTGTGATCACGACTGAATCGCTGAACTCTTCTCCCCCGTGGACAACCCTGTGGCCAACGCCCTCAATTTCATCCAGGGATTGGATGATGTTTTGGCTGATCAATTTATCGAGCAGCATTTTCACTGCGACTTCATGGTTGGGAATATCGAGCACATCTTTAATTTTTTCACCATTAACGGAAATTTGAAAAATGGAATCGTTTAAGCCGATTCGCTCTACAATCCCTTTTGTAATAACCTCTTCACTTGGCATCTCAAACAACTGGAATTTCAGAGATGAACTGCCTGCATTGATTGCAATCATTTTCGCCATTTCTGTACCGCTCCTTTATATAATGACTTGCATCTGCATCCTGTTTATTTTGTGCAGCAAGCCCCGATTCTATCTGTCCAATGACAATTAAAACACTGCCTATCCTACATTTCAAGGAACTTGACAGCTGTGAGCGTTTACAATCAAAATGAGTATTTATTCGGACACTTTGAATTGTCAGTCATTAGCTTTTACCCTTTTATTAACCACATAAGCCCTATGGCAATACCTCTTTTGCCTTCATAAAAAAAACTGGGCCAAAGCGAAGGCTTTGGCCCAGTTTTAAGGAATAATTAATGTTTAGGGTTTTGGCTAGAACCTTGCTTTCCGCACGAATGCCGTACACCCCGCTATTTTTTGTTTTCCGCAAACCATTCGTCAATTTTCCCAAGAATCCTGCTCATGGCTGGTCCATCCGACAGCTTGGGCAAATCAACAAGCAGGGCCTGTTTTGGCGGCTTCAATCCTTCTCCCTTTTTCTGAAGGATTAAAATGCTCTTTGCTGCCTGCTCGCTTTTGAACATGGTTTTTGGAAGCTGGATGATCCCCTGGATGTTCAGATGGTTCTGTATCAGGCTTCGCAGGCTGCCGGCCTGCTCACTTTCAAAGAGGCCGTTTGGAATGACAAAGAACATATAGCCTCCATCTTTCACATGCCGGGTGCTTTGCTCAATGAACAGATGGTGGGCGTATGTATGTCCGCTTTCGGCTTTCACCTCGAATTCGGACGCCCGCAGATCATTGGGGTAGTATCCAACCGGGAGGTCACAAACGACTGCATCCACCGGGTCAATAAATAATGGTTCAAGGGCGTCCTGGTTGAATAGCTCAACTTCATGCTCCAGCAGATTGGCATTCACATAGGCCAGCCTGATCAGCACATCGTCAATTTCAATCCCCGTTGAATCTATCGCTTTATCTCCCTGCTGATTGAGCACGGTCGATAAAAGGTTCCCCGTTCCAACCGCCGGGTCAAGGAGGCGGAATTCCTGTTTATTTATAAATTTCGTTATAAGATATCCCATAAACAATCCGACCGAATCCGGGGTCATCTGATGATGGGCTTGGACATTTTCCTGCATGCCCTTCAGGATGGCCAGCTGGAATCCTTTTCTTATTTCTTCTTTGGAGCGGCCGGCCAGACTTACTTCACTATAAAGCTTTTCGAGCCTTTTGCTTGTCCACTCACTGATTTCTTCCTGCATGACCTTGCCGTGAAACAGGTTTTCCCCGGTTTCGGCTAACGCTTCAAGGTATGTACAAGATAATTCATCTTTTAATAAATCGGCTGTCACATTAAACATCGTGAACAGCTTTTCGACTGGTTCTATGTTCATTGTTTTCCTCCTGGTCTTTCATCATTGTATATTTTACCTTTGATTTTTCCATGCCACAAGCGGTTGGACTCGGGAGAACGAGGCTGTCGCAGCCTGAATGGCTTGTTGTTGCCAAGAACGATGAAAGCCGCAGAAGGGTCTGCGGCTTTCTTGTTGGGCTGTGCTTATTTCCCACATTAGGCTTATTTATTTTGCTTGCTTCGCTGCTTCGATGGCTGCTTCATAGTCTGGGTGGTTTGTTGCTTCGCTCACGTATTCTGCATAAGTCACCTGGTCATTGGAATCAACGACGAAAACGGCACGTGCAAGAAGGCGAAGCTCCTGAATGGCCACTCCATATGCTTCCCCGAAAGAAAGATCACGATGGTCGGAAAGAGTTTGTACGTTTTCGACTCCGCTAGCTCCGCACCAGCGCTTCTGTGCGAATGGAAGGTCCACAGAGATAGTCAGAACCTTCACATTGTCCAGCTTGTTCGCTTCTTCGTTAAAACGGCGGGTCTGCGCATCGCATACGCCTGTATCAAGTGAAGGCACAACGCTGATCAGGCGTACGGAGCCTTTCGAATCATCAAGTGTAACAGCAGACAGGTCGTTTGCCAGCACACTGAAGTTCGGTGCCTTCTCTCCAACCTTGACTTCATTTCCAAGCAAAGTAACCTTGTTCCCCTTGAAAGTAATATTTGCCATATTCTCATCCTCCTGGTCCATTATATGTACAGTGTAAATATATCTTTTAAATGAAAAATTTTCAAATAATAGAGCACTTCAAAGGCAAATAAAAAGTTAACCTTCCTTGCGGTCAGTTAACTTTCCCGGGTTGATCTACATTTCCAGGTCTTCTTTTGGCCCGTCATATTTGCCAGGGTTAGTTGGCTGAAGATTGTCTTTCTGGCCGCCTTCATTATTGCCGCCGCTCCCCTTGGACATCATTTTTTGGATTTTTTCCACTGCCTGTGGCGCGGCATCAAGGATTTTTTCAATCAGGTGGGTATTTTCATCAAGATGGAGCATCCTTACTCCCTGGGAACTGACAATCAAAAATGCGATAGGAGTAATGGAAACACCGCCGCCGCTTCCGCCGCCAAATGGATGCTTCTCTGAGCCGCCATTTTCCAGGGTGAACTCGCTGCCCCCCGCCGCAAACCCAAAGCCTACTTTGGAGACCGTCATAATCACACTGCCATCAGGAGTTTCAACTGGGTCCCCAATAATGGTATTGACATCAATCATTTCCTTCAGGTTTTCCATGGCTGTAGTCATAAGTCCTTGAATTGGATGTTCAGACATGCGCAACTTCCTCCTTATTAAATCGAGTTTGCATTATTATTAGAAAGGACCGAAAGCGGCTTCGTTTTAAACTCCGGCATTCCGCCCTTCCAATATTTCACAAGTTTTATTCCTGCCCAAATAGCATGCCCCATTGTTATTTGAAACATACACTTCAAAAGGATTTGCGATGTTGCTCTCTGAAAATTCGGGGTGACCGTCACTACCGGGCTCGTGACAAGCCTCATATAATGGCTGAGGATGGCAAGGATCCCTCCTTTAACAGACCAGATCGCGCCGCATGCTATCGCGGTGGATGCAGCGTCACCTATGCCCACATTCGTGTGCCACTCAAGCTTTTTGACCTTCACCTTAGCCAGGAGTTTTTTAACAAGAGAATGCAACCCGACAATATGCTCGATTAGGGCCCTTGCATCTTCAAGGGAGTCAAGCAGGTCTTCCTTGTCAAAACTGCGCTCCTCCTGCGCTTTCGTCGTTTCGCTGGGTCCCGTTTTCGTTTCCTCGGCAATGACAACAGAAGGGCTGTCCTCATCAACCGCTATCATGGGAATGTCTTTGCGGAGGGTAAGCAAACCTCCTAGCGCCCTGACCACAACCTTCAGGTGGTCGTTATCGTTCCCATGGTAAAAATCGATATGGACACTCGCCTTGGAGAACAACATTAAAACCAGAAGCAAGATCAGGAATAGCAGCACCAGCAGCAGCCAAATCACACTGTTTCACAACCTTTCAGCCTACCATTATGGCCATTGCCCCAAAAAAATAAACCTGCCAGAGGCAGGTTTAGGAATTTTCATGGACAACGGATGTATCAGCGAACAAATCATGCAGCCCCTGTTTTTTGGGCAAAAACGCAACAATCAAATAGGCAACCACCAGAGTGGAGGAGATGAAGCGGCCAATCCACTCACGGAATAACACCGTCCCCCAGGATAGAGGTTCTCCTTTTAAATCCACTACCCTCAACCCAAACACCATCTTGCCCAGCGTCTGTCCAAAGTACTTTGTCATCAGCACAAAGTACAAGTAAAAAACAATGGCCGTCACGATGGCAGCAGGTGCAAACATGCCCGACTCCGCCACAGGCAGCCCAAGTGCACGAAAAACGGGGAAAACAATCAGCCGGTTGAGGCTGCCTATTACCACCAGGTCCAGCAGATAGGCCCAGAACCTCATCCAAAATCCGGCATAGCTGCTTACAGGCACTATAGATTCTGCCATTCCATGGCTGCGGCCTTCTTCGGGATGCTGCCCCATTTCTTCCATTCCGGTTTCATGGTCATGTGTGGTCATTTCCTCGCCTCCTTATTCAGCATATAGATACATGAGCCTTGGCGAATTTGGCTCTGACAACAGCTTCATCATGCCGGCCATTTCCAAATCCTTGCCCATTATCTTTTGGGCGCTTACTCCAAAGAGCGAGCGGAAACCAATGTTTTCAGAGTATTGGACAACCTGGGCATTCCCCAGTTTCTTATCTTCTTTTAAGGCTGAGACAACATCGTCGAAATGGCCGAAGCCGTCAATTAAATTAAGGTCCTTCGCCTGGCGTCCATCATAGATTCGCCCATCCGCCAGTTTTTTAACTTCTTCCACGCTCATGCCCCGGCCATTGGAAATGACCTCGACAAAGCCCTCATATGAGTTATTGATCATTTCCTGGAGAATTTCGCGTTCATCCTCCGTCATCTCTCTTGAGCCGCTCATGATGTCTTTATATGGCCCGCTTTTAATCGTCATGAATTCGACACCATACTTTTCTGCCAGCCCGGAATAGTTGATTCCCTGCATGATCACTCCAAGTGACCCTGTCAGTGTCTCACGGCTCGCATAAATCTTTTCTGCGGGAGCCGAGATGTAATATCCCCCCGATGCAGCCATGGATCCCATAGAGATATAGACCGGCTTCCCGGCTTCCTGGATTTCAATAATCTTATCATGAATCTCGGCACTCTCGACGACGCCTCCTCCAGGAGTATTCACTCTGAGGATAATCGCCCTGACACTTTTATCCTCTTTCGCATAGTCCAGCTGGTTCATGAACCCGCGATGGTGATATCCGGCCGTTTCAAAAATGGATCCCGGTGTGCCAGTATCCTGAATGACTCCGTTAATGGACAGAACGGCAATCTTGTTAAATCCATCCCCTTCTTCCAGAACCTCCTCAATCATGGTGTCATCACCCGAGCCAAACAGATCGGTCAAGGCTGATTCCGCATCCGAAAAAGCAAAGGAAGACATTAAATTAACAACCGTTGATACAGCAAACAAAACAGCGGCAATGCCAAGTGCGGCCCATCTTTTTCCATTCATGCTGCTTCCCCCTTCTCAATTAGTGTTTCATTTTTTTGAATCCCGAAAAAATGGTAAACTAATATTAATCCTCCCTATTTTAGCAAAAGGTGTTAAAAAAGGGGTAAGATTATACCAAGACTATGACAAAATTTTATGGAGGAATCATCATGCCTAATCGCCGCAATCTTTATTTTTACCATAAGCCCGATGCAGAAATGAAGGAGAAAGTTGCCCCGTTGTATGATTTGGCCAAAAGATATGATTTCACCCTGGAAAAGGACTACACGAAGGCCAATATCATTGTCTCGGTCGGAGATGATGACACCTTTCTCCAGGCCGTCCGAAAAACGGGATTCCGCGAGGACTGCCTTTATGCGGGAATATCCACTTCACCTAAATTGACCATGTATTGCGATTTCCATTCCCAGGATAAATCCAAAATCATTGAAGCAATCACGACCGATAATGTGGAGGTAAGGCGCTATCCTACAATCGAGGTTAATGTTGATGGTGAAACTTCCTTCAGCTGCCTGAATGAGTTCAGCCTCCGTTCTTCCATCATTAAAGCCATTGTGATGGATATCTTTATCGATGACTTGCATTTTGAAACCTTTAGAGGGGATGGAATGGTCGTAGCCACGCCAACCGGCAGTACAGGGTATAACCGCTCGGTCAATGGGTCGGTGGTAGATCCGTTGCTGCCTTGCATGCAAGTAAGCGAAGTCGCCTCTGTTAACAACAATCTGTACAGGACTCTCGGGTCCTCCTTTATTCTTTCCGGCGACCGGAAGCTTTCATTGAAAGTCGTCCAGGACGGAAATGACTACCCGATTATGGGCATGGACAATGAAGCGCTCAGCATCCAGCATGTTGAAAGTATTGATGTTAAATTAAGCGGGAAAGTGATCAAAACAGTCAAGCTGAAGGATAACTCCTTCTGGGAAAAGGTAAAGCGAACCTTCCTATGACCCTTATCATGCAAAAAAAGCCCTAAATGGGCTTTTTTGCATGATACAAGAATTTATGCCTGTGTCTTTTCCTTGCGCCACTTCCATTCAATTGAAGCAGCAAGCTTCGTCCTTGAAAGAGAGTAGATGGTCAAAGCTCCCCAAATGAAGGTAAAGGCTAATAGGTCTGTTTTGGAGAAGTGCTCCCCGTAAATAAATACCCCAAGGATCAGCGTCAATGTCGGAGCGATGTACTGGAGAAAACCAAGCGTCGATAGCGGTATCCTTTGTGCCCCTTTCGCAAAGAACAGCAGGGGAATCGCCGTCGCCGCCCCGGAACCAGCCAATAACAAACTAGTCGACAGGGAGCCGCTAAACAGTGTACTGCTTCCTTCCGTAAACAACACGGCCATATAAATGACCGCCAGCGGTGTCACCACCATGGTTTCCAGTGCAAGGCCGACTGCCGAATCCATCCTGATCCACTTTTTAGCCATGCCATATAGTCCGAACGAAACGGCAAGCGTCATGGCAATCCATGGAAAGCTGCCGTAAGAAAATGTCATGATCAGCACGCCCGCTGCAGCCAATGAAAAAGATAATATCTGGGCACCCGAAAGTTTCTCCTTGAAAAAGACGACGCCCAATAGGACAGAGACAAGCGGGTTTATGTAGTACCCCAGGCTTGCTTCCACCATCTGTCCGGAATTGACCGACCATATATAGACGAACCAATTGATGCTGATCAGGATGGCAGCCGCCCCAAGCGCCAGCATCTGCCGTTTATTTTGGGCAAAACCCCGGATGGTCCCGGCAAAAAGCGCCCATTTTTTTGACACAAGCAAGATTCCAATCATAAAAGCAAAAGACCATGCCACCCTGTTTGCCAGGATTTCTTCAGCCTTGACAAGGTCCAGGAATTTCCAGTAAACAGGGAGAATTCCCCATAATATATAGGAAAAAGCGGCATAGAGAATCCCATCTTGCTGCTCCGTCCGATTTGCCATCACTGCACCCCCGATATTTCTAAACTCGAAATATGTTCATTATAGCGGGGGAGCCGGCGGATTGGCAATCCTTTTTTTCTTCACTAGGTTTTTTAAACGCCCAATTCCTTTTTGCGGAGTTCGACGCGCCGGATTTTCCCTGATGTCGTCTTGGGAAGCTCCCTTACAAATTCAATCTTCCTCGGATATTTATAAGGAGCTGTCAACACTTTCACATGCTCCTGCAATGCCGGCACAAGCTCCGGATTGGTTTCATCCGTGCCCGGCTTCAGGACAATGTATGCTTTGACGATGTGCCCCCTCACACTGTCAGGAGAGGCAACAACGGCGCATTCCTGGACGGCAGGATGTTTCACAAGGGCATCTTCCACCTCGAACGGCCCGATTGTATATCCCGAGCTGATGATGATATCGTCCCCGCGTCCCTCAAACCAGAAATAGCCGTCCTCATCCTTCTTAGCCTTATCCCCGGTGATGTAATAATCACCCCTGAATTGCATCGCGGTACGTTCTGGGTCTTTATAATAATTTTTGAACAATGCCGGCGTTTCAATATGGACCGCAATATCGCCTACTTCCCCTGCTCCGCACGGGACACCGTCCTCATTGACGATTTCCACTCTGTTTCCTGGTGTCGGCTTGCCCATTGAGCCTGGTTTCAGCTCCATGCCTTGTGTCACGCCAACCAGGAGCGTGTTTTCTGTTTGTCCATAGCCGTCACGGACATCCACCTGGAAATGTTTCCTGAAGGTGTCAATGACCTCCCGGTTCAAGGGCTCCCCCGCTGAAACGGCACTGCGGAGGCCAGGAAGCTTAAAGTCGCCAATTTTTTCGACCTTGGCCATCAGCCTGTATTCCGTCGGTGTGCAGCAAAGGACATTCACTTGGTAGCTTTCCAATAATTCCAAATATTTTACAGGTTCAAATTTCCCATGATAGACAAAGCCTGTGGCACCTGAACCAAGCACGGAAAGGAAAGGGCTCCAAATCCACTTTTGCCAGCCAGGCCCGGCAGTCGCCCAAACTGTATCTCCTTCTTCTATTCCAAGCCAATTCGTGGCTGCTGTGCGCAGGTGCGCGTATGCCCACCCATGTGTATGTACAACGCCCTTCGGATTCCCTGTCGTACCCGAGGTATAGGAAATAAACGCCATATCGTCCCTTTCAGTCGTAGCCAATGCAAGCTGGTCATCCGCTTCCTGGGCCAATGTATCCAGGTTAAGCCACCCATCCTTTTCCTGCCCCACTGAAAACTTGAGAAGGGAAGCCGCCTCCCTGATAGGTGCAAACTCCTCAACAAATGGATGATAGCTGACAATTGCTTTGACATCTCCATGCGAAATGCGATACTGGTAATCTTTTGCCCGGAGCATTTCAGAACTTGGAATAACGACCAGCCCGGATTTCAATGCGGCAATATACACTTGGTACGCTTCAATCAGCCTTGGCATGACAACCAGGACGACATCTCCTTTTGAAAGCCCCTGCTCCCTGAATACATTTCCGATTTTATTTGCATTTTTGATAAGCTCGCTGTAAGTGACTTCCTTTTTCTCCCCCGTTTCATCTTCCCACTTAAGTGCCACCTTGTCCTGCTTTACTGCATACTGTTCCATTTCGGATATAAGATTGTAAACTTGCGGCGCAATCAGGTGCTCCCTGTTCATAAACTCCCTCCTATCAACTAATAATCATAGCTAATTTTATTATACAGATTTTTTTGACTTTTTGAATTATTAAATAGGAAGGAGTTGTGACAATTAGAAAGGAGCGGGATCGCTCCCGCTCCTTGTAGCCATTTTATTTATTTTTTATTAACGAGAGAAACCGCTCATTTGCTGTTGAGCCATAGAAACCAGGCGCTTAGTGATTTCTCCTCCAACGGATCCGTTAGCGCGGGAAGTTGTTTCTGCACCAAGGTTAACGCCGAATTCAGAAGCAATTTCGTACTTCATTTGGTTAAGAGCTTCTTCAACTCCTGGAACCAAAAGCTGGTTTGAACTGTTGTTGTTTGCCATGTGATTTCACCTCCTTGTGAGTATAGAGTGTGTAGAATCACATGCCTTCATTCAGCTTAGTTGTTGGTAATTGTTCACAGTAGAGGAAGCCAATAGGGTATAAAAGCAGTCTTTCTAAAACAAATCCTCATCTTCCTGTCCAGCGCGTGCGCCGCCTGGTGTGACCAGGATGCTTTCTGTCTCCTGCACGGCCTTCTCGATTAAAGGCTCAAAATCAAAGAAGCTTTCAAAATGTTTGACTTTTTCAAGCTTCGGCTTTGTTTTCGGAGAGGCCGGCACGAATACGGTGCAGCAGTCCTCGTAAGGCCGGTTTGAGATGTCCAGTGTATCGATTTTTCCGGCGATATCCATGATTTCTGTTTTGTCCATGGCAATCAGCGGCCTAAGGATTGGTGTACTTGTCACCTCATTAATGGCATACATGCTTTCGAGGGTCTGGCTTGCCACCTGGCCGAGGCTTTCCCCTGTAATCAGCGCCAGGCCTCCAAGCTTTTCACGAAGCCGGTCCGCTATTTGCAGCATCAGCCTTCTTGTTGTCGTCATCGTATAATTGTCGGGCACCTGCTTGTGGATGGCCTGCTGAATTTCGGTGAACGGTACAATATGAAGGGCAAAGTGCCCGCTTACTTCAGCGAGCTTGGCTGAAAGGTCTTCCACCTTTTGGCGTGCGCGCTCACTCGTGAACGGAGGGCTGGCGAAATGGATTCCCTCGACCTCCAGGCCCCTTTTCATTGACAGGTAGCCGGCAACTGGGCTGTCGATTCCACCTGAAAGCATTAGCATGGCTTTCCCGCTTGAACCAACAGGAAGTCCTGCAGCACCCAGGATATTTTCGGCTGACAGATACACGGCTTCTTTCCGGATTTCAATTTGCAGGTTGATATCCGGCTGTCTTACATTCACCTTTAATCCGGGAATGTTTTTAAGCAAGTGGCCGCCGAATTCGTAGTTGACCTCATTTGTGTCCAGTTCAAAGGTTTTATCCGATCTTTTCGCTGTGATTTTAAAAGTATTTCCCTCGCTGTAAAGGCTGCGGAACAACTCGAGCGCCGCATGCTTCATTTTATCGAGATCCTTTTCAACCTTGACGGCAAGGCTGAATGACTGGATGCCAAATACCTTTTTTAATCTTTCAGCAACTTTCCTTCCGTCTTCTCCATTCAACAGGACATACATGCGTTCCCTGTCGGATTCGATTTGCACTTGAGGAAAATCTTCAAGTGACTTCCTTACACTCTTTCTGAGCTTATCGATAAATTTATTGCGGTTTCGGCCTTTTGTCGAAATTTCGCCATAACGTATAAGAATGCGGTCATACATCATTTAATTCATTACCTCTCCTAATTGTTTTACAGTCTCCCTGATGGCTCCTGCCGCTGCCTTGGCTTCAGCAAGAGTATTTTCCCCTGAAAGGCTAATCCGGATGGCGCTCTCCGCCACTCCTTCGGGCACTCCCATTGCAAGCAATGTTTTGCTGGGCCTGCTCTTCCTTGAAGAACAGGCGCTCGTCGTAGACACATAGATGCCTTTCTCTTCAAGCGCATGGATGAAAACTTCCGCTTTGAAGCCTTTAACGGAGAAGTTCAAAATGTGGGGAGCCGAATTTTCTGCTGGGGTATGGATAATGATTTCCGGCATTCCCGCTAATCCGGATTTTATTGTCCCCATAATTTCATTTATTAGACCTATATTTCTTTCCCATCGTTCAGTGGACATCCTCAAGGCCTTGGCCATGGCAACGATGCCAGCGACATTTTCAGTCCCATTCCGGCGTTCCCMTTCCTGGCCCCCACCTGATAAAAGCGGAAGAAGCTTTACGCCGTCCCTGACAAACAGGGCACCAGTCCCCTTCAACCCATGGAACTTATGTCCCGAAATGGTGCAGAGGTCAATATTGCTGCCATAAATATCAAGGGGAAGTTTGCCGGCACCCTGAACATAATCCACATGGAACAGCACCTTCGGGAAATCCTTCAGCAGCTGTCCGATTTCTCCCACAGGCTGGATGGTCCCCACCTCGTTATTGGTATGGATGACCGAGACAAGGATGGTGTCATCCCTGATGGCCGCATTTATGGCGGCAGGGTCGATAAATCCCGCTGTGTTGACAGGCAGATAAGTTACTTCAAAACCCAATTCTTCAAGCTGCCGGGCCGCATTGGCTATAGAGTCATGCTCAATTTGTGTAGTGATTATATGTTTTCCCCGGCCGCGGTTGGCTAGAGCTACCCCTTTTAATGCCAGGTTATTGCCTTCCGTGCCTCCGGAAGTAAAAATAATTTCTGCCGCTTTCACGCCCAGCAGCCTGGCCACCTGGGAACGAGCCTGACCCAGGAGTTTTTCCGCCTGCCCTCCGATTCCGTGAAGCGAGGACGGATTTCCAAAATAGCCGGCAGAGACCTTCAGGAATGAATCCAGTACTTCTTTATAAGGTTTTGTCGTCGCACTGTTGTCAAAATAAATCATGGTATTCTCCCCCCTGGATGCCGAGCCTTTTTGCTAACAAAGAATTTTAACATATTGAGTCCGTCTTGAAAATAAGAAAAGCGTAAGCGCCTTCGGAACAATCTAAAAGCGGATTGTTCCTGCGATGCTTAATCTTGGAAGGTTTTCCTTAGTGCTCAGCCCCGACATGCATAAGCCACTCCAGAATAGAAGGCGGTCTTTGCCTTCAATTCTGGAGTGGCTTATGACCTCGAGCTGCTCAAAGCTACGCTTCTCGCAAGATACTCAAGGATGTTAAATCAAGGATGAAAACTGGCTAGGCGCTGGAGCTAGACAGTTATCTTAGTGTGAAAATTTGTACTTAGAAATAAAAGAAAGCTTCCAATCACATTGGAAGCTTTCACCTTATAGCTGTTTTTCAAAGAACAATTCGTCAATTTTCTTCATGGCGCCTGGTTCGACTTCTTCAATCGCTGCAGCAGCCTGCTCAAGCGCCTCGCGATAATTATAATTCCTGAAATGCTCTTCCGCTTCCTTCAACCCCTTATCAACCGACGGGAAGGAGCTGCGGTAACGATTTCCGTACTGGATGACCCTTTCGGCCAGCCTGACATTTTCAACGGTTTCCGCTGTTGTATTGGCCAGCTTTTCCACCGTAAGTTCGGCGATCTCGAGATGCTGCTGGATAGTTGGTATATCAAGCGGTTTTTGCTCCAGCTTGTCGGATACATTTTGGATGCTTTCTTTAGCATCCTCAAGCAGATATTTATAATTCTGCGACAGTCCCGGCAAATTGCTTTTGGAAACCAGCTTCATGCTGCCGGTGATCTTCCTCGACAGCTCCCTTAGACTGTCACGTGCAGCCATTTCATCCTTCCGGAGGGCATTCAGCTTTTCTTTAAATTCTTTTTGTTCCGCGATGCATTCCTCGATCTCATTCTTCAATTCTGCGAGCTCCTCGCTCAGGAAACTGTATGCTGTTTCCCCCTGAAGGACCCTCGCAGCGAGGACCTCGTACCTTTTCATCAGCTCAAAGAGCAATTCGTCTGCCCTGGAGTGAACCTCAAGCTCCTTATTTGGCAGGTGATAGCTTTGCTGGACAGCTTCAATTTCTTCCTGGATCTTTTCGCTTGCATCCGCAGCCAAAATCAGCTGTTCTCTCATTTCTCCCTGATGAACGGTGACAAACCGGCGGGCCTCTACTTCTTTTTCAAGAAGGTCAAAGAGTCCGTCGATCCGCTGCTTCAGTTCCTCCATCCCCTGTCTCGTTTCAGCAACATCCCCATCGTCTATCACTGACTGGATTTGCGCGAGCCCGCCTTCGATTTCTTCGAGTTCTTTTTCAATGCCGAGGTGTCCAAGGGCATAGCCTTGCTCGGCCATTTCCCGGCAGCCTTCCTTCAGTTCGCCGATTTGTGCGGGAAGACCGATGTTGCAGTCATGAAGCAGCTGCGGGATCACTTCCAGTTTGACGCCCATGTCTTCAAGGCCGGCCTTGATGCCAAGAAGGATTTCCCTTGCTTCCAGGTAATCCCCGCTTTCGGTTTTCATGTCAAATTCCTGGAACTTTTCCAGAAGCCCATTCAGCTGTTCCTCAAGCCCCTTTTCAGCTTTCCCGAAGCTGTGGCTGTGGGCGAGAAGGATCTTCCGGCTCTGGCGGTAATGCTCCTTCAGCTCCTCTACTTCGGTCCGGTTCTTTTCTTCACTGCCAACAAGTTCATTCAGCTCCTCGAGAATTTTCCCGATTCTTTCTTCAAGTGCCTCAAGCTTCCCGTCGATACTCGCCAGCGCTTCTTTCGCTTTTTTGAATCTCAGCTTATCGGTATATTCCTCCGCATCAAACAAAAGCTCTTCAATGCCTGGCAGTTCGACCGTGACAATTTCATCCCATTCCTTCCGCCATCGTTCAAAAAGTTCTTCTGTCTGGCCGGTCATATTCAATTGTTTTACCTTGGACATCTCGTCCAGCACCGGCCGGTTCATTAACTCGATCTTCCAGGCCTCGTATCGGTCAACCTCATTAAAATACTTCCGTTTCATGAAATATCCTATTAGAAAAAAAGCGATCAGTACGCCTATACCACCAAAAATATATATCATTTCAATCCCCCTGGGTCTTTGGCAAACATCCGTTTGTAGCCTATGTATATAAAAAAGGAAATGTCATTTTTTATGTATTTATGATACCATGTAAACGACATTTTTTGACCAGTAAATTCATATTTTTGTTTAAATTATCGAAAAGCATCATAATATGTCACGCCATTCGTAAAATTTCCAGCTATTCAGGAGGTGAATCCAATGTTCAGGGATGGACATGTCCATAGCAGGTTCTGCCCTCATGGAACAAAAGATTCTTTTGAAAGCTATATCGAAAAAGCCCTTTCCATCGGGATAGAGGAAATCTCTTTCACCGAGCATGCTCCATTGCCAGAAGGGTTTATCGATCCTGTCCCGCAGTCCGACAGTGCGATGGACAAGGATCATCTTGAGGCATACCTTGCAGAAATTGACGCCCTCAAGCGGAAATACGCGGGAAAGATCACCATTCATGCAGGGCTCGAGGTCGATTTCATTGAAGGGTACGAATCAGAAACAGCACAGTTCCTCAACATGGCAGGGCCCTATCTCGATGATGCCGTCCTGTCCGTCCATTTCCTCAAGGATGCTTCCGGGCATGACTGTGTCGATTACAGCCCCGAACATTTTGGCAAGATGAAGGAGCGTTATGGGTCTGTGGAAGCCATCTACGAAAATTATTACCGCACTCTTTTAAAATCCATCTATTCGGACCTGGGGAAGTACAAGCCTAAACGAATCGGACATATCACCCTCATTCACAAGTTCCAGCTAAAATATCCTGTTGAAAGAGCCTTCACCAATGAACTGGATACTGTTTTAAAGGCCGTCAAGGAGAAGGGTTATGAATTGGACTACAACGGGGCCGGAACGGCCAAACCGCTCTGCCGGCAAACCTACCCTCCACGGGACATCGCCGAAAAGGCCGCCGCCCTTGGCATACCGCTCATCTACGGCTCCGACGCCCATCAGGCAAAGGAACTGGGCCAGGGCTTTGACAGGACGATTCTGTACGAGACTGGCAGCGATATGAAAAACTAAAAACCGGCAGGCTGCCGGTTTTTAGTTTTAAAGAAGCAGGGGCTCTCTGCAGGCAGACAGCCCCCAGCTGCGCTTTCCTATATCGAAACAATCCTTCGTTCCGGCAAGGCTGGGGGCCCGCACAGGGCGGCATCAATCCACTGGAAAATTTCCCGGCTGTATTTGTCGGCAAAGTATTTTTCATGTGGCTGGATATGAAGGACTTCACTTACATACTGGATATTCAAAAATGGAGTCGCCAGCAGGCCTTTAAGCTGCAGGATGGCAAATGGCACAGGATGTTTTCTGAACTCTCCTGTATTCATCCCTCTTTCCAGCACTTTCTTAAAATAATAGCGTTCTTTGACGTGGTAGGTCGACATGACTTCACGCACCATTTGGGAATCAATCGACATTTCCCTGAGAATCAATCGGGTGAGCTGGGTATTTTGGCACTGGTATCTTAACACGTTTTCCACCATCTGTTTAAGGCACAATCCCGCTCCGTCATCCAGCAGCGAATACCCCTTTTCCAACTCCGCAATATAAGGTTCAAAATAAGCTGTAAAACAATGCTCGAGCAGCCCTTTCTTACACTGAAAATGGTAGGCGATATTGGCCGGGTTCACTCCTGCCTTGGATGCAATGTCCCGGATGGATGTCCCGCTGTATCCTTTCGTGTTAAACAGGAACAGCGCCGCCTCCACGATGGCTTCCCTGGAATTTTTCCGCATTCTTTTCACCCCTGCCTTTCCTGTTCTTCCCCTCATTCCGTCCCGAACCGTCCGCCGTCAAAAGCTATATCATAACAAGTTCTCGCTGCCTTCCCGTTTTCCTTTGAAAACCTGTCGACAAATTCCTTCCTTTTTCCTTCCTTTTTGGTAAAATGGATAGAGCATTTTGCAGAAAAGGGGGAATTACCTTGTTTAAGGTCGAATCATACAACGCCAACCGCGAAAGTAATTATCAATTATTGCTAAAGCAGCTACAAGCGCTGCTTGAGGGAGAAACCAACCCTGTTGCCAATTTCAGCAATGCTTCCGCGCTGCTGAATCAATTCCTTGATAGAATCAACTGGGTCGGTTTTTACCTTATGGAAGACGGGGAACTGGTACTTGGGCCTTTCCAGGGGCTCCCTGCTTGTGTCCGGATTCCTGTCGGCAAAGGGGTATGCGGCACTGCGGCCTCCAGGATGGAGACCATCAGGGTGGCAGATGTCCACCAATTCCCAGGCCACATTGCATGCGATGCGGCTTCCCAATCGGAAATCGTTATTCCAATGGTCGACAATGGCAAGCTTGTGGGCGTGCTCGATATCGACTCTCCTGAAAAGGATCGCTTTGATGAACTGGACCAGCGCATGCTCGAGGAGTTTGTTTCAATGCTCATGAAGCTATATAAAGGGTGACATATGATTCACTAAAAAAACAGCTGCCAATGCAGCTGTTTTTTTTAGCATTATTCCGAAGCAGCGCTTAGGGCCTGCTCCAGGTCATCCCATATGTCCTCCCATGCTTCAAGGCCGACAGACAGCCGAAGCAGGCTGTCATCTATCCCCATTTTTTGCCGCTCTTCCGGGGGAACCACAGCATGGGTCATCGTTGCCGGATGCTGGATGAGCGTTTCTGCATCCCCGAGGCTGACAGCAATCTTGATGAGTTTTAATTTATCCATGATGGCCTGGGCCTTTTCCTTTGTGCCTTTTATGGTAAAAGAGATAAGCCCCCCAGGCCTGCGCATCTGTTTTTCAGCTATGCTGTAATCGGGATGTCCGGGATCTCCGGGAAAATATACGCTTTCCACTGCGTGATGGGCTTTCAGGGAAGCGGCGAGCTTTTCGGCATTTTCACAATGCCGGTCCATTCTGACATGCAATGTTTTCAGCCCCCTCAGGAGCAGCCAGGCATCAAACGGGGATATGATACCGCCCATATCCTTAAGGGTGGTCATGGCCACTTTGTTCATAAATTCCTCGCTGCCTGCTGCCAAACCGGCTATCACGTCTCCATGCCCGCAAACATACTTGGTCGCGCTGTGAATGACCACATCGCAGCCCTTCTCGAGAGGCTTTTGGAGATAAGGTGAACAGAAGGTATTGTCCACCACGACCGGAAGGCCTTTTTCCTTCGCAGCCTCCGCCACCATTTGCAAATCGACCAGCCGCATTGTTGGATTGATAGGGGTTTCGATATAAATGCAAACCGTGTTGGGGCGAATGGCCTGCAGGACACTTTCCCTGCTTTCCATTAACGAGAAATCATGATTGACGTTAAACTTTTCCTTCATAAGCTGAAGCAGCCCAAATGTACAGCCGTAAACCCCTTGTGAACAAAGGATATGGTCGCCGGCCTTCACGATGGAAAACAGGACGGAAGAAACTGCGGCCATGCCCGAGCCAAATGCCAATGCCCTTTCGGCTCCCTCGAGCGCTGCCACCCTTTCTTCAAGCACCTTCACAGTCGGATTGCCCAGCCGCGAATAGATATACCCTTCCTCTTCCCCCGCAAACCGCCTTTCCCCCTGGGCCGCATTTGCGAATGTAAATGTACTGCTCTGAAATAATGGCGGCACAAGGCTCCCGCTGTTCTCTCCCGAATCATACCCCATGTGGATGACCTCTGTTTCAAAGCGTTTATTCTTCTCCATGCTTCTCCTCCAGCTTTGTTGTAAGCGTTTACAACACTTTATCTCTAGAATATGATATGGCTGCGGATATGAAAAGGGTTTTGTCCTTTTAAAAATACACCTTGACTTTTATACTTCAAAAATAATATAATACTCTTTGTGTAAAATATCGCAGCCTAAGTGAAGACCTTTATGAGTGTATTTTGTTCCTCAAAGACCTAATTGCTTTGATGGTGCATCGTGTAACCCGCTGCTGCTAGGGCGAAGGTGCATGAAAACAGAATACGCATACTGCGTTTCACGAACTGTTTTTATTTTACCGAAATAAAAACACAAGGAGGAGTCATTCATGGCTCGTTATACCGGCCCAAGCTGGAAACTATCCCGCCGTCTTGGAATCTCTCTAAGCGGTACAGGTAAAGAATTAGAAAAACGCCCTTACGCACCAGGTCCACATGGTCCTAACCAGCGTAAAAAGCTTTCCGAGTACGGATTGCAGCTTCAAGAGAAGCAAAAGCTTCGTCATATGTACGGAGTAACTGAGCGCCAGTTCCGCAACCTGTTTGACAAAGCAGGCAAAATGGGAGGCGTTCACGGTGAGAACTTCATGGTTCTTCTTGAATCCCGCCTTGACAATGTTGTTTACCGTTTAGGTCTTGCCCGCACTCGCCGTGCAGCTCGCCAGCTGGTAAACCATGGCCACATTCTTGTTAACGGATCTCGCGTAGATATCCCATCTTACCGCGTAGCTCCTGGCCAAACAATCAGCCTTCGCGAAAAGTCCCGCAACCTTGATGTTGTTAAGGAAGCAGTTGAAGTGAACAACTTCGTACCTGACTACTTGACTTTCGACGCTGATAAGCTAGAAGGAACTTTCACTCGCCATCCTGAGCGTTCTGAACTTCCAGCTGAAATCAACGAAGCTCTTATCGTTGAATTCTACTCTCGTTAATCATAGCAGTAACAATGACCCCCTTCCGGAAACGGC
>NZ_LIGG01000001.1:4997976-5016053 GCF_001273925.1 Bacillus sp. FJAT-27251
ATTTGCCAACGCACATTCTCTCTTTTTCTTCTGGCACTCCTGTCCGAACCCTCCGTCCCCTGCCCAATCCAGGTGAAAAACCTCCCGGCAAGCCGGGAGGTCACGTAATTAGTATTTAATAAGGAAGTATTTTTTCTTGCCGCGGCGGATAATCGTGAATTGGTCCTCAATCCGGTCTGCTGCGCTTAATACATAGTTTGTGTCTATCTGGCGCTCGCCGTTAATCGATACCGCCCCATTGCTTACGTCTTCCCGCGCCTGGCGTTTTGAAGGGCTGATTTTAGCCGCAACAAGAAGGTCGACCAGACCAAGTTCCTCGCCTGCAGGAGCCTCATAGGAAGGTACATCCTTGAAGCCTTGCTTAATTTCAGCGGCAGAAAGGTTTTTTACATCGCCGCTAAAGAGCGCGGCTGAAATTTTAATAGCCTGCTGCAACGCTTCCTCTCCATGGATCATCCTGGTCATTTCTTCGGCAAGGGCTTTTTGCGCCTTTCGCAGATGGGCATCTTCCTGAAGGGAAGCTTCCAATGCTTCAATTTCTTCCCTGGAAAGGAAGGTGAAGAATTTAAGGTATTTTACCACATCGGCATCGGCTGTGTTGATCCAGAATTGGTAGAACTCATATGGGGAGGTCTTTTCCGAATCAAGCCAGATGGCACCGCCCTCCGTTTTGCCAAACTTTGTTCCATCTGCCTTGGTTACGAGCGGGATTGTCAGACCATATGCTTTTGAACCTTCAGGAGCCATCTTGCGGATCAGCTCAAGGCCGGTGGTGATATTGCCCCATTGGTCACTGCCACCAATCTGCAGTTTGCACTGATGATTTTCATATAAATGAAGGAAATCCATCGCCTGAAGGATGGTGTACGTGAATTCGGTAAACGAAATCCCTGTGTCAAGACGGGAGGAAATCGTGTCCTTGGCAAGCATATAGTTGACGCCGACATGCTTCCCGAAGTCGCGCAGGAATGTCACCACGTCGAGTTTGCTGGTCCAGTCATAGTTGTTCACCAGGATGGCCCCATTTTCCCCTTCGAAATGAAAAATCTGCTGAAGCTGTTTTTGGATACCTTTTACATTTCGTTCCACATCCTCAAGCGTCTGCAGCTTTCTCTCCTCACTTTTTCCGCTCGGATCCCCGATCAGCCCTGTTGCCCCGCCGACAAGGACAATCGGACGGTGGCCGTGGTTCTGGAAACGCCTTAAGGTCAAAAACGGCAGAAGGTGCCCGATATGCATGCTGTCAGCCGTCGGATCGACACCGCAATATAACGAAATTTTTTCCTTATCCAATGTTTCAGCAAGACCTTCCTCATCTGTCTGCTGGTATACCACTCCACGCCATTTCAAATCATTCAATAATTCCATTGCGTTTTCCTCCATTACATAAAGTAAGCTCCGTTGGGTTCCTTTTCAGCCCGGAACACTCCGCAAGAAAAATAAAAAGCGCCCCTGCAATAAATGCAGGGGCGCTGTATGCGCGGTACCACCCGGCTTGAAAACAAATTGTCTTCCACTCGAAAAGATAACGGTTAGACCGTCCGCTGCTACTGATTTCCCAGCGGCGCTCGGGGAGGTAATTCATCCTTCTATTTGTACCGGCTCGCAGCCACCGCCGGCTTTCTGAAAACAGGGATAGAAGCACTACTGGATTCCCGTCAAAGCTTTTTATAATATTATTAAAGCATTTTTATCATATATTCAGGGATATTGTCAAACTGCAAGATGAAAAAATCAGGAAATTGTAAACCGCTGTCATTTCCCTTGCCGGGTTTATGCTATAATGGATGTGTTTTAGGGGGAGTGATAATGAGTCAAGAAAAACGCGGATGGAAAGATAAATTCACATCCTGGTCGGCTTTTTTTACAAATAAACGAACAGTAAAGAGCGCCAGGGTTACTTACAGTGTCGTCTGGAACCTGCTGTTGCTGTTCCTCATCATCATCGTCATCGGGGCCGGCTTTGCCGGCGGCGCAGGTGCAGGGTATTTTGCGTCACTTGTAAAGGATGAGCCAGTCCGTTCCTATGATAAGATGAAAAAAGAAATCTACAACTATGAGGAAACATCCAACTTGTTTTTTTCGGATAATGTCTACCTCGGAAAACTTCGGACCGACCTGTATCGGGAAGAAGTGCAGCTGGAGGATATTTCACAGCACCTGATCGATGCTGTCATTGCAACAGAAGATGAGTATTTTTACGAACATGACGGGGTTGTGCCCAAAGCGATCATGCGGGCCCTGTTCCAGGAAGTGACCAATTCGTCCAATTCTTCTGGAGGAAGTACGCTGACGCAGCAGCTGATAAAAAATCAAATCCTGACAAACGAGGTTTCTTTTGAAAGAAAGGCAAAGGAAATTCTGCTTGCCCTGCGCCTCGAGCGTTTTTTTGAAAAAGAGGAAATTCTTGAAGCCTACTTGAATGTTGCTACCTTCGGCCGTGATGCTTCCGGCAACAACATCGCTGGCGTCCAGGCGGCCGCAAGGGGAATTTTCGGCGTCGATGTCAAGGATCTGTCCTTGCCGCAGGCTGCATTCATTGCGGGACTGCCGCAAAGCCCATTTGGCTATACTCCTTTCAGCAGCGACCAGGGAAAGCTTAAGGAAAATTTGGAGCCCGGGCTATCGAGGATGAAAACCGTCCTTGCAAGGATGCATACAGGCGGTTTCATCACGGAGGAAGAATATAATCAAGCATCTGCCTACGATATCACAAAGGATTTTCTAAAAGAGGCAGACAGCGGAAATACAATTGAGGAATACCCGTATCTGACTTTTGAAATTGAAAGACGGGCAGTTGATATTCTGGCGGGTATCCTTGCCGAGCAGGCAGGCTATGAGCCAGAGGACTACCAAAATGACAAAGACCTTCAAAGCGAATTCCAAGCCCTTGCCGACCGGAATATGCGCCAGAGCGGGTACAATATCCATACGACGGTTAATAAGGATATCTATGACCGCATGCAGGAGGTCGCAAAGAACTTTCAGCTTTATGGAAGCAACAAAACCATCCAGGAACGCAATCCTGAAACTGGCAAGGTGGAAAACGTCACCCTGCCGGTAGAGCTCGGAGCGATCCTGATTGAAAATAAAACCGGGAAAATCATCAGTTTTGTCGGCGGACGCGACTTTAACCGGGAGCAGGAGAACCATGCCACCCAATCCAAGAGGCAAAATGGTTCGACCATGAAGCCTTTGCTTGTCTATGCTCCGGCCATGGAGCTTGGAAAGCTTCATCCTGGAAGCGTGCTTCCCGATGTTGAAGTGTACCTTAATGGACCAGGCAAGCCTTGGCCAAACAACTATGACAGAAGCTACAGTGGCCTGACATCTGCACGTTATGCCCTGACCCGGTCCTACAATGTCCCAAATGTGATTATCTATAAAAATATCGTTAATCAAAGACCGACAACTTTCCTGGAGAAGATGGGCTTCACTTCATTGAGTAAGGATGACCATACGAACCTGTCGGCGTCCATCGGCTCCATCGCGGGTGTTACCGTTGAAGAAAATGTCAACGCCTATGGAACGTTTGCCAACGGCGGGAAATTTGTTGATGCCTATATGATTGATAAAATCACCGACAAAGACGGCAATGTTATTTTTGAACACAAATCAGAGCCTGTTGATGTATTCAGTCCGCAGACTGCCTATCTGACCTATGATATGATGCGTGACGTCATTAGCCGGGGTACAGCCGCCTCCCTTAACAACCGGCTGAAATTCAGTTCGGACTGGGCGGGAAAAACCGGTACAGGGCATAATTATTATGATTCCTGGTTTGTGGCGACCAACCCGAATGTCTCGTTCGGCGTCTGGAACGGCTACGATGTGAATCTGCCATTGGAGCGAAGCTATAAAGGGGTAAGCTATGGAATGCGGAATATTTATCTATGGGCAGACCTGATGAACGCTGCCTATGATGTGGCACCTGAGCTTGTCGACCCTGACAAGCGTGTGGAAATGCCGGGCGGAATTGTCAGAAGATCCTATTGCTCTGTTTCAGGCTTGCTGCCTTCCAAAGCTTGTTCAGATGCAGGACTTGTCCAGTCGGACCTTTTTATCGCCAAGTACGCACCGACAAAGGTCGACGACAGCCTTTCGGCGAGCAGATTTGTAAGGGTTGGGGATAAACGCTACTTCGCCCTTGACTCCACACCAGGCGAATTTGTGGAAACTGGCGGAGTAACGATCGATCCAAGCTATATGGAAAGCCTCATCGGCCATAAAATTAAAAATCCATCCCAGCTTGTGCCCGGAAAAGATGCCTGGTCCAACATCCTTGTGGCCAGCTCCAAGCTGAATGAAAACGGCCGTACGCCATCTCCGCTTAAAATCAGTGCGAGTAACAAGACGATAAAGTGGAGTTCTCATGGCGATAATGATGTGGTCGGCTACCGGATATACAACAATGGCAAAAAAGTCGCGAGCATCAAGGCTGGATCATCACTTTCCTATTCTGCCGGAAATGGCTCCTTCCATGTGACGGCGGTTGATATCGCAGGCAAAGAGTCTGCCCCTTCCAATATTGTGAAGGTTGGCGAGGAGAAACCTAAGGAAAAAGTAGCAGAGAAACCAAAACAGGAGAATAAGCCAAAAGCTGAGGAAACACCAAAGCCTGCTGATGGCGAAACCCCTCCGGAAGAAGCACCTGATGATCCTGAGGAAGAAAGTTAATTATATCTTGGTGCGGAGGATGCCTCCTCCGCCTTTTATTATCAAAGACGCAAAAAAGGAACCGCGGAACGGTTCCTTTTTTGCATGGAAAGCCCATGAAGCAGGCTTCCTAGTCTTCCATCGTTGATAAATCGCCTGTCGGCAGGTCGAGCTCCCAGGCCTTTAGTACGCGGCGCATGATTTTACCGCTCCGGGTCTTCGGAAGCTTGTCACGGAAGTCGATTTCCCTTGGTGCAGCATGGGCTGCAAGGCCCTGTTTGACAAACTGGCGGATTTCTTCCTTCAGTTCATCCGACTGCTCGTAGCCGTCCCTTAAAGCGATGAATGCCTTGATAAT
Source organism: Bacillus sp. FJAT-27251 (assembly GCF_001273925.1). Lineage (GTDB taxonomy): Bacteria > Bacillota > Bacilli > Bacillales > Cytobacillaceae > Mesobacillus_B. The sequence goes on from NZ_LIGG01000001.1 coordinate 5,002,991, forward strand.
TTCTCCCCTGACCGGGTCCGGCTTTCCAATCACTCCTGCTTCTGCCACTGCCGGATGTTCGACCAGCTTGCTTTCTACCTCGAACGGGCCAACACGCTCTCCGGATGTCATGATGACATCATCAATCCGGCCCTGGAACCAGAAATAGCCATCTTCGTCCATATAAGCGGAATCGCCTGAAACATACCAGTCGCCAGGCATGAAGTAGGATTCGTATTTCTGCTGGTTGTTCCAGATTGTATGCATCATTGAAGGCCAGCCTTTTTTAATGGCAAGGTTGCCCATGCGATAAGGCGGAAGCTCTTCGCCGCGGTCGTCGACAATTGCCGCCTTTACCCCCGGGATAGGCTTGCCCATCGAGCCAGGCTTTATTTCCATGCAAGGATAGTTGCAGATCAGCTGCGCGCCTGTTTCTGTCATCCACCAGGTATCATGGATGCGCAGGTTGAAGACCTTCATGCCCCAGCGGACCACTTCCGGATTCAGCGGCTCACCCACGCTCAGAATGTGGCGCAGGCTTGAAAGGTCAAACTTTTTGATGACTTCATCCCCTGCTCCCATCAGCATCCTGAATGCCGTAGGCGCACTGTACCAGACGGTCACACCGTATTCCTCTATCATGCTGTACCAGGTTTCCGGACTAAAGCGTCCCCCCACCACAACATTTGTTGAGCCTGTCAGCCAAGGTCCGAATATTCCATAGGAGGTGCCAGTCACCCAGCCCGGGTCTGCTGTACACCAGTAGACATCCTCTTCCTTCAGATCCAGGACCCATTTGGCCGTCTGGTAGTGCTGGATCATGGCATTATGGACATGAAGCACACCTTTTGGCGTCCCTGTTGATCCGGAAGTATAATGGAGAATCAGTCCATCATTCCGGTCGACCCATTCGATTTGAAGATTTTTGCTGGCAGCAGCCAGCTTCTTGTTAAAATCAATGAACTTTCCGGACTCTTCAATATCATTTCCTACCAGGAAAATATGCTTCAATTCCGGCAGTTCCTCCACTGGTACGCGCTTTAGAAGTTCTGGTGTTGTCACAAGGACCTTTGCCCCGCTGTCCTTCAGACGGTCACGCACCGCTCCCTCCATGAATGCTTCAAACAGCGGGCCTACAATGGCGCCAAGCTTGATGGCGCCAAGCACCGCGAAATATAGTTCCGGAGAGCGCGGCATGAAAATGAATACCCGGTCTCCCTTCTCTACATCACCATATGTTTTAAACACATTCCCTGCCTGGTTCGAATATTGTTTCATTTCCCTGTAAGTATATTTTTCCTTGCGGTTTCCCTCCTGATAAAAAAGGGCTATTTTATTTTTCCGGAACCCATCGGCATGGCGGTCGACTGCTTCATACGCCATGTTTACCTTGCCGGTATCAGACCATGTGAAGTTCTTTTCGGCCTCCTGCCAATTAAATTGGCCATACGTCTCTTCATAGTTTTGGAGATTGTGAGACCCCTTGATTACTGGTAACGCTTCCACTTTCATTCACGTGTCCCCCTTAACTCATCGTATTTAAAAAACATTATAGTATAAATATGTTATTTTCACAATTTTAAAAATTGCGGAGAATAACATTATTACAACAACTGCTTGCTTCCTGGCTGTCTTGATAAGACAGAAAATTTAGTGAAAACGCTTTTATTTTACCATTTTCATGTATAATAGAGAGGAGAATTCCTTTGGTGGTGACTGAATGGAACATAAAAAAACATACAACGCAAAAGAAGTAAAAACGGTCCATGGAAGCCTGATCATCGAGGGCCCTGTATCTTCCGAAAAAATTGCAAATCTTGAGTTCCACCATGATTTGGTTGCCTTCAGGCCTCCCGCCCAGCAGCACCAGGCCCTGATTGAGATTGCCAAGCTGCCCGAAGGCAGAATCATTATTGCCAGGCATGAGCATATGATTGTCGGCTATGTTACCTATCTGTATCCCGATCCGCTTGAGCGCTGGTCGGAAGGCGGCATGGAGGATTTGATTGAACTTGGGGCCATTGAAGTAATCCCAAAGTTCCGCGGTGCCTCCGTAGGCAAAAACCTGCTGGTCGTATCAATGATGGATGACGCAATGGAAGATTATATCATTATTACGACAGAATATTATTGGCATTGGGATTTAAAGAGCACTGGGCTGAATGTATGGGAATATCGAAAAATGATGGAAAAAATGATGAATGCGGGCGGTCTTGAATGGTATGCGACCGATGATCCCGAAATCAGTTCCCACCCGGCGAATTGCCTAATGGCAAGGATTGGAAAAAGAATTGGCCCTGAATCGGTTGAAAGATTCGATCGTTTAAGGTTCATGAACCGTTTTATGTATTGATCCTCAAAATCTATCAATCCGGCAAGGGGGAATATGATGATTGTAGAAGAAATCATGCAGAGCGACGTAAGGACGCTTAAGCCTGAAAATACGATTGAAGAAGCCTGCGACCTGATGGAGAAGAACAGGATTAGGCATTTGCCGATTGTCAATGGAAGCGGGAAGCTGGTTGGCCTCGTAACGGACCGTGATATTCGCGCTGCACTGCCTTCCATTTTCCTCCGCAAGGATGACCAGGACATACTGGCCAAACCGCTTGAAAGCTTGATGACGACTGAACTGATCACCTGCCATCCGCTGGATTTTGTCGAAGAAGTCGCAGCTTTATTCTATGAGCATAATATCGGCTGCCTTCCTGTAGTCAATGACAGGAAGCTTGTCGGCATCATAACAGAAACAGATTTGCTCCACACCCTTGTGGCCTTGACAGGAGCGCATCAGCCCGGGTCGCAAATCGAAGTGAAAGTCCCTAACAAGGCAGGAATGCTGAACAGTGTGGCTTCGATTATCAGCGCCAGGAAAGCGAACATCTCCTCTGTCCTTGTCTATCCGGACCGGCAGGATGCGAGCTATAAGATTCTTGTGTTCAGGGTCCAGACCATGAACCCCATCAGCCTGATTGATGATTTGAAAAAGGCAGGGTTCAATGTGCTATGGCCTAATCTTCCGGGGGTTTCATCATGAGCGGCAATTCCGTTTTCGTCTATTCGGAGGATTTGCTTAAATACAAATTCAGCAGCCATCACCCTTTTAACCAGCTGCGCCTGAAATTGACGCTTGACCTTCTCCAGAAGGCAGATGCCATCTCGGATGAGCAGATCATTGTTCCTCGTCCCGCAACCGAGGACGAGCTCTTTCTGATTCATGATCCTGATTATGTAAACGCTGTCAGACTTGCCGGGCATGGCCAGCTTCAGTCTGAGGCTGCGGATGGATTTGGCCTTGGAACGGACGATACCCCGATTTTTGAGAATATGCATGAAGCAAGCTCCCTGCTGGTGGGAGGAACCCTGACTGCGGTAGATCAGGTGATGACCGGCAAAGCCAGTCATGCCCTCCATCTTGGCGGCGGACTTCACCACGGATTCCGCGGTAAGGCGTCCGGCTTCTGCATCTACAATGACAGTTCAGTAGCCATCAAATACCTGCAGGAAAAATACAATGCGCGGGTCTTGTACGTGGATACGGATGCCCACCATGGGGATGGCGTGCAATGGTCCTTTTATGACGACCCGAATGTATGCACGCTCTCCATCCACGAGACAGGAAGGTACTTATTTCCCGGAACAGGAAATGTGAACGAACGCGGTCAGGGAAAAGGCTATGGTTATTCCTTCAACATTCCGGTCGATGCGTTTACGGAAGATGGGTCCTGGCTTGATGCGTACCGGCAGGCGGTTACTGAAGTGGCTGAGTTCTTTAAGCCTGACGTCATCCTCACCCAAAATGGTGCGGATTCCCATTATTACGATCCGCTGACACATCTCTCGGCAACGATGAAAATATACCGGGAGATTCCCAAGCTGGCCCACCAGATTGCCCACCAATATTGCGGCGGCAAATGGATTGCCGTCGGCGGCGGCGGCTATGATATATGGCGGGTGGTGCCGCGCGCCTGGGCGCTGATCTGGATGGAAATGACCGAAAACCCGAATTGCCATGGCGTTCTCCCCGAGAAATGGATCCAGGAATGGCAATCTAAAGCCGATGTGCCGCTTCCAAAGGAATGGGAGGATCCGGATGGGATATATCAGCCCATTCCCCGGAAACAGGAAATCACCGAAAAAAACAGCCAGACACTTGAAAAGGCACTCTATCCAATCAGAAGCCAGAAAAAGGCGGAGGAATCGGATCCAAGGGAAGAGGCTCCACGAAAACAATAAAAGAAGACCGCAATGAATGCGGCCTTTTTTTATTATTTAGTTGACTGCCTGTATTCTATCCTGTGCGGCAGGAGAACTGTTTGATCTTCTACCGTCTCCTTGTTCATCAGTTTAGTCAGGAGCCTCATCGCAACTGCGCCGATATCGTATAAAGGCTGGACAATCGTTGTCAGCTGGGGACGGACCATCAGGGCCAGCCTTGTATTGTCAGAGCTGATCACCTCAAAGTCTTCCGGCACTTTATATCCGCGGTCCACTGCACCGTGTACAACACCAAGTGCCATTTCATCGGAACCTACGATGACAGCTGAAGGCTTTTCTGGCACCTCAAGAAGCTTTTCCAGCGCCTCCAGGCCTGAATCATACGTATAATCGCCTTCAATCACCAAATCCTCTTCATAGCCAAGCCCTGCCTCTTCAAGCGCACGCTTGTAACCGGCCAGCTTCTTCTCCGTATTGATTGGTTCATGGAGCGGTCCAACCACAAAGGCGATTCTTTCATGCCCTTTTTCCACCATGGCCTGAACGGCATCAAATGTTGCCTGCTCATAGTCGATATTGACAGTCGGAACGCTCTCCGAACTTTCAATTGATCCGGCAAGAACAATCGGCACAGGAGATTTTTTAAATTCGTCCACATGTTCTTCCGTTATATTGCCGCCCATGAAAACTATGCCGTCCACTTGCTTGCCAAGCATTGTATTCAATAGGTGAAGCTCTTTTTCCTTATTCTGGTCAGAACTGCTGAGGATGATATTGTATTTATACATGGTGGCAATATCCTCGATTCCTCTGGCTAGTTCCGCAAAAAATGGGGACGAGATATCGGGAATGATAACTCCTACCGTTGTTGTCTTTTTGCTTGCCAACCCTCTTGCCACTGCGTTAGGGCGATACCCCAGCCTTTCAATGACTTCGAGAACCTTTTTCCTGGTCACCGGTTTTACATTCGGATTGCCATTGACAACCCGGGAAACCGTTGCCATCGATACATTCGCTTCCCTTGCGACATCGTATATTGTTATATTCATGAATTCCACTCCTTACATTCCGGCACATATCTTTTCTGTTAGTTTACAGCATAATCAACAATATTAAACATTTTTGAGATTGTGATTATATGTACAAGAATAATCCTGTTATTAATCATACGATATCCACGCCATTCCCGCAATCTGAAGGGGGGTTTTTTTCAGAAAATGCCCATATATTTTGCATAAAATCAACATCATATGATTAATATCCTATTCCTGCAAGAAAAAACCTCCCCTGGTTTAAAAAAGGGGAGGTGCTCATTGTAATATTAGATTTGGACAAAAGAGGATGCACGAAGAGAGCTGACAAACTCATCGAACTGCTTAAGATCCATTTGCTGCGCGTTGTCTGACAGGGCTACAGCCGGATCCGGATGTACTTCTGCCATTACGCCGTCCGCTCCAATAGCCAAGGCTGCCTTCGCAGTTGGAAGAAGCAGGTCCCTTCTTCCTGTGGAATGGGTAACGTCCACCATGACAGGGAGATGCGTTTCCTGTTTAAGGATAGGAACCGCTGAGATATCGAGCGTGTTTCTGGTAGCTTTTTCATAAGTGCGGATCCCGCGCTCACAAAGAATGATCTGTCCATTCCCTTGGGACATAATGTATTCAGCTGCATTGATGAACTCTTCGATGGTGGCTGACAGGCCTCTCTTCAGGAGAACAGGCTTGTTGACTGCACCTGCTGCTTTTAAAAGCTCAAAGTTCTGCATGTTGCGCGCACCGATTTGGATGACATCGATATAGTCAACGGCCGTTTCAATATCGTTCGGGTGGACGATTTCACTGATGACAGCCATATCATATTCGTCTGCTACCCTTTTAAGAATCTTTAAGCCTTCGAGGCCAAGTCCCTGAAAGTCGTAAGGAGATGTCCTTGGTTTATAAGCGCCTCCGCGAAGCAGCCTGAAACCTTTTTCTTTGACTGCTGCCGCCACAGTTGCAACCTGCTCATATGATTCAACCGAACATGGTCCGAAAACAAACTGCTGGCTGCCATCGCCAATCTTAACACCTTTCACATCGATGACGGTATTGTCCGGCTTTTTCTTGCGTGAGACAAGAAGCGCTTTGCGGTGGTCATCCTCCTGAAGCTCCAGGCCCGCCTTGAAAATTTGCTTGAAGATATGTTCAACCGTGGAGTTTTCAAACGGTCCGTCATTATTTTCCTTGATTAGGTCAAGCATGTGGCGTTCACGGACAGGATCGTAACGGTAAACCCCCTGCGTCTCTTTCGCCTTGCCAATTTCCTGTACAAGCAGGGCTCTCTCATTGATTAGGGAAAGCAGCTCCAGATTTAATTCATCCACGCGCTTTCTTAGTTGGTCCAGCTTTTCATTGCTCATTATCGTCCCGTCCCTTCGAATTTAGTTATCAGAATCTTACTGCTTTTTTATATTAGGGTTATTATATATGAATTAGTAAGGATTGTCACGAACTTCTTTATTAATTAAACGCTTTTAAGCACTAAAGTAACAGAAATTAAAGATAATTTCCTATGTAAATGATGAATCCAGGAACGTGCAAAAAAACATCCATGGAAGCCATGGATGTTTATTTATTCTCCTGTACAGCTTCAGCCAGGGACTTTTTCGTGACTTTCCAATGGGAGGCATGCCAGGATACATTGGAGTTGGAAAAAAGAATAGCCTGCGGGGACTCATGCTTAATATGAAACTTTTCGGCAATATGATTGGATAATGGTCTTGCTTCCTGCACCGCCAAATAGTAACATGGAACCGCGCTGCCTGCAGAGAAGCTTTCGTATTCATCATATGCCGCCTGGCTTATTGGGCAGGTCAGGCTGTGTTTGACCATCAGGAATGTTGCCCCACCTTCGGTAAGCTTGTCAAATTCCTCAATTGAGCTGATTTTATTCACCATAGTCACTCCTCGAAAATTTCTGTTTATTATAAAAACAAGCGGTGAAGCAATTCTATCACTTCACCGCCTGCAAATACAACTTTACTGATTCAGTTTGTCTTCTGTTTCATCAAAAGCTGCCTGTGTTTCCTGCAGCTTTCGCTGGATTTCCTCGTTGGTGGCCGTGTGTGTCTGCTCCATGCTGCTGGTTTCAGCCATTGAAGTAGCCACATTCTCCAAATCGCCTTCAGGTCCCTCATTCTGGCCTTGGTCCTGTTTCCCTTTTACTTTGCTGACCAAGTCTGAGGATTGCTGGGAAACGGTCTGTGCAAGCGAGTTGGCCTTTTCCTTCGCTGTGGAAGCAAGTTCGCTGCTCTTCGTCATGGCTTTGTCCTTCTGCTCATTCAGGGTCGTGCGCAATTCCTTGCCTGACTTCGGCGTCAAAAACAAGGCGGCCGCAGCCCCTGCAAGGCCTCCAATAATGGCTCCAATCATGAAATCGCGTGAATTCGTGCCGGAATCATTCCGTGCGTTTAATTCTCTTCCGCTAACTTCTCTTCCGTTAAGTTCTCTTCCATTGAATTCCCTGTTTGTCATGGTATCATCACCTCTTCTATTAATATCTTTGTCTTTCTTGCCCTCTGGCAAGGACTCTCTCATGCTCTCGCTCCTGCTCTTTGGCAATGAGCCTCTCCCGTTCCCTGGCCAGGCTGCGCTCGCGCTCCTGCTCCCTGGCAAGGACTCTTTCGCCTTCGAGCTGGTGGCTGATGGGGCTTGTCTTTCTGGATTTCCACTTGTCCTTCAGTTCAAGGAAAACATTTCCCCATTGAACTACTTGCGAAATCTTGTCCTGGTTCTTATCGATTTGGCTGTCTACCATAGTGCTGATCGTATGGATCGACTGGTTAAACCTTTGTACAGAATTGCCGACATCTTTAACGGCTGTTACCACTGTGTTCAGGCTTTCGGATTTTTGTTGGATATCGTCAGCCAGCGTGTTGGTTTTATGTAGCAACACGGTTGTCTCCCGGGTAACCCCGTCAAGCTGCCTCTCCAGGCCAGTGAGCGTATTGGCAACGCTGTCCAGCGTCATCTGCAATGATTTTAACGTTTTCGCCAGGTAAATGACCAGTACCAGAAAAGCGACGGCTGCCAAGGCAGCACTTAAATAAAGAATGATTTCCATTGTATGCACCTCCGTTTAGCTTACAGTCTTTTTACCCTGACATGTGGAATGTAAAACACTTGTGTTCTTATGTATTCTTCTTCATCGTTCCCAATTCCTTCCCTCTTTATCATAAGGATTACTTTAGGAAAAAACCAGACCATGAGGTACAATAATACTGTGTTTTTTAAACAATAACCTGGAGGGATGCACATGAAAGACCCGCGTATTGCCAAATTGGCCAAGAATTTAATCAACTATTCCGTTAAGCTTCAAAAAGGGGAAAAAGTGCTGATTGAAAATTTCGGTCTGCAGCGCGAACTCGTTACGGCGCTGGTGAAAGAAGCTTATGAAGCTGGCGGCTACCCTTTTGTCCTTCTTAAAGACCATCAGGTAGACAGGGCCCTCCTGCTGGGCGCCCAGGAAGAACAGTTTAATATGATGGCCGGGTTCGAAGCGAATGTAATGGCCAAAATGGATGCCTATATCGGGCTTCGCTCTGGAGACAATATCAATGAGCATGCCGACGTTCCCGATGATAAAATAAAAATTCATGGCAGTACGATTGGCAAAAAGGTACATAGGGACATCCGGGTCCCAAAAACAAAATGGGTGGTTCTCCGCTACCCGACTTCTTCAATGGCACAGCTGGCCAAAATGAGCACAGAAGCCTTTGAAGACTTTTATTTCAATGTATGCAACCTGGACTATGGCAAAATGGACAAAGCGATGGACGCGCTTGTCGAACTGATGGAGAAGACGGATAAAGTCAGGATTACCGGCCCTGGTACAGACCTCAGCTTCTCCATCAAGGATATTCCGGCCATAAAATGCGCCGGCGAGATGAATATCCCTGATGGGGAGGTATACACCGCCCCGGTGCGGGAGTCTGTCAACGGAACCATCACCTACAACACTCCATCTCCATATCAGGGTTTCACTTTTGAAAATGTCTCCCTTACCTTCAAGGATGGAAAGATTGTCGAAGCATCAGCCAACGACAGTGAGCGCATCAACAAAATATTTGACACGGATGAAGGTGCACGCTATATAGGCGAATTCGCCATCGGCGTCAATCCTTACATCCAGACGCCAATGCAGGATATCCTGTTTGATGAAAAAATAGATGGAAGTTTTCATTTTACTCCTGGGCAGAGTTATGACAATGCCTACAATGGAAACCATTCAAACATCCACTGGGACATGGTCAACATCCAGCGGCCGGAATACGGCGGCGGTGAAATCTATTTCGATGATGTCCTGATTCGCAAAGACGGACGGTTTGTCATTGGTGAACTCGAAGCACTAAATCCGGAAAACCTTAAATAGGAATAAAAAAAGGCATCGATTTGGGAAATCGATGCCTTTTTAAATGGATGCCATGTAAGATTACTACACTTTTAGTGTATCTTCATAGGCTTGCTGGAATTTCTGGATATCCCCGGCTCCCATAAAGACGATTACGGCATTTTCATGCTTTTGCAGCACGGCAGTATCCTCTTCGGAGATGGTTTCTGCGCCTTCCACTTTTTGCCGAAGGTCTTCAATGGACAGCTTTCCGTGGTTTTCCCTGGCAGAGCCAAAGATTTCACACAAATAAACCTTATCCGCCTGGCTCAGGCTGTCTGCAAACTCCTGCAGGAAGGTTTGCGTCCTTGTGAACGTATGCGGCTGGAAAACCGCAATGATGTCGCGGTCAGGATACTTCTGGTTTGCCGCATCAATGGTCGCCTTGATTTCGGTAGGGTGGTGCGCATAGTCGTCAATGATCACCTGACCGCCAATTTCCTTCTGGGAGAAGCGGCGTTTTACACCCTCGAATGTCTTTAATTGCTCCTCAATGATCTTTGCATCAATTCCTTCATAATTGCAGAGGCCAATTACTGCAAGTGCATTAAGGACATTATGGTCGCCATATGTCGGAATGGAGAAAGTATGATAAAACGTATTTCTCACAAATACATCAAAGGTCGTTCCTTCTGTCGACTTCACGACGTTGCGGGCTTGAAAATCGTTTTCCTCGGCAAATCCGTAGAAAACCACGGGAACTTTTGCCTGGATTTTTTGAAGCTGTTCATCATCGCCACAGGCAAAAATACCTTTTTTCACTTGCCATGCCATTTCCTGAAAAGCAGAAAATACATCTTCGATATTCGCGAAGTAGTCAGGATGGTCAAAATCGATATTCGTCATGATGGCATAGTCAGGAAAGTAGGATAAGAAATGGCGACGATATTCACATGCTTCAAACACAAAATATTCGGCGGCCCTGTCCCCTTTTCCGGTACCGTCCCCAATAAGGAAAGAAGTTGGCTTTCCACCCTTCATCACGTGTGCGAGAAGACCTGTAGTCGATGTTTTCCCGTGAGCGCCAGTGACCGCCACACTGATGAAATTCTCCATGAATTCACCAAGGAAGCGGTGGTATCGAACAACCGGAAGGTTCAGTTCCCGGGCTCGTTCGATTTCTTCATGCGTGTCCGGATAAGCATTACCGGCGATGATGGACATCCCTGGCTGTATGTTTTCCTTGTCAAACGGAAGGATCTTTATTCCGGATTGTTCAAGGGCGTACTGGGTGAAAAACTGTTTCTCGACATCAGAGCCCTGTACCTGGTAGCCCATATCATGGAGAACCTGAGCCAACGCGCTCATTCCAGACCCCTTTATACCTACAAAATGGTAAATAGTCATATAAAGAACCTCCAACAAACGTCTGTATGTAACACAGTATATGACAGTAAGATTGTTTTGCTCACGCCGGGCCAAAAGGAGCCCGGCTGTGGCTGTTTTGGATATTAAAGTATTATATCACTTTCAATATCCAATTTCTATTTTGCTGAATACTTAATTATATACCCCAAACTGTGCAATAATCAGGATACCATCATTTACGCTAAAGTACTAGTCTCCTGAAAAGATTCAAGATCGCTGGCAGAAATGAGGACATCCCTCGGTTTGCTGCCCCGCGCTTCTGAAATGAAGCCATGCTGCTCCATCATATCAATCAGCCTTGCCGCCCGGTTGTAGCCAACCTTGAAGCGCCTCTGAATGCTGGATGTTGAAGCTCCTCCGTGCTCAATTACAAAGGAACACGCTTCGATAAAAAGTTCGTCTTCTTCTTCAGTGAGCTGCGACTTCCTCAGCAGTTCATCTTGTTCAAACAAATATTCCGGCGTGCGCTGTTTACGCACAAAAGCAACAACCTCATCAATTTCGTGATCAGAAACAAATGTGCCCTGAAGCCTGTATGGCTTGGAAGAGCCGTTCTCAAGGAAAAGCATATCCCCTTTGCCGAGAAGCTTTTCTGCTCCGCTAATATCGATGATGGTCCTTGAATCCACCTGGGACGATACTGAAAATGCCACTCTTGTTGGAACATTCGCCTTGATCAGGCCGGTAATGACATCAACGGAAGGCCTTTGTGTTGCAATGATCAAGTGGATTCCGCAGGCCCTCGCTTTTTGGGCAATTCGGCAAATGGCTTCTTCGACATCCGCCGGAGACATCATCATCAAGTCTGCAAGCTCATCAATGATAATTACGATGTAAGGAAGTTTATCATGATAACGATTATGCTCCAAGGCCAGCTCATTGAATCTGCCAATATCCCTGACCCCTGTATGCGCGAATAATTCATAGCGCCTTTCCATCTCGTCCACAGCCCACTTTAAAGAAGCAGTAGCTGCTTTCACATCGGTTATGACCGGACTGACGAGATGCGGTATATGATTATAAGGGGCCAATTCAACCATCTTCGGATCAATCAACAGCAGTTTTACATCATCTGGATGGGCTTTGTATAAAAGACTGACCAGCATGGTATTGATACACACACTTTTTCCTGATCCGGTTGCTCCGGCAATCAATCCGTGAGGCATTTTCTTGAGGTCCGTCACAATCGGCGAACCGGCAATATCAAGGCCCAGGGCAACAGCCAAAGGAGATTCTGTTGATTTGAATCCGCTTGTCTGCAGTATCTCGCTGATTAGCACCGGTCTGCTGGCAGCATTTGGAACCTCGATCCCAATTGTATGTTTCCCGGGAATAGGAGCCTCAATGCGGATATCTTTTGCCGCAAGGCTCAATTTAATATCATCTGATAGATTGGTAATCTTGTTAACCTTCACACCTGGTTCAGGCTGCACCTCAAACCGGGTAACAGCGGGCCCTTGGGTAACATTGACAACCCTTGCGCCTACATTGAAGTTTTTCAGTGTTTCATTGAGCAGATGCTCCTGATGCTGCAGCCAATCCTGACTGGTTGCGGCAATGACAGGCGGCTTCAGAAGATCGAGCGGCGGGAATTCATATGCCCGGGGTGTTTCTTTTACACTATTCGGTGCCGATTGCCCAATTATGTCCTTGTCTTGAATGATTGATGTTTCAACAGCGGCTGTAACCGGAGCCTGCTCCTCTTTTTTCCGGTTTTCCAGTTTGCGCTTATCCTGTTTTAGCATCAAGACATTGAATGGTAAATGGCGTTTCGGCGGTTGTGGGGCATTTTCCCCGACAGCCTGAGGTTCCTCTTCCATGGATGGTGATTCTGCTGCCTGGTTTGCTGCAATCACTCCTGTTTTCCCTAAATTCGGACTCTCAAACGTTTCTTGCTCGCTTTCTTTATCCGCAGCTCCCAGCTGTGGCAGAGCCTCGAATTCAGGCACTTCATCAGGCTCCTGTTCCCGGATGAAATCCAGCTTTTCCTCCGGTTCTTGTTCCCGGATGATTTCCGGCTTTTCTTCCGGTTCCTGTTCCAGGATGATTTCCGTTTTCTCCTCCGGCTCCT
>NZ_LIGG01000001.1:5016133-5038148 GCF_001273925.1 Bacillus sp. FJAT-27251
TTCCGGCTTTTCCTCCGGCTCCTGTTCCATTGCCAGCCCTAACCCATCTGCCAGCTCATATTCGATGACAGACGCCGGCTCTTCCGCAGCAGGGAATTTTTTTTCAACTGCCAGCTTTTCTTGCCGGATCTTGCTGACGGCTTCCCATTTCCGTTCATCTGCCTCTCTCTTGGCGCTCCAGCTGCTTGGTGCCCTGACAGCAGGTTCCTTTGGCTTGGGTTCACTAACCGGCCCTTTCATTTCATATTCTGCTTCTTTGCTTTGTTTAGGCCTGTTAAAGGCGAAAACGGKGGAAGGCGTTTCTGTTGGCCGAAATGGCTGCCGGCTTGGTTTTATTTGCGCGTGTTTCTCTATTTTGTCCCGGGTTTTCGGTTTTACTGGTTCCTGTTCGTCAGCCAATCCTTCATCCTGTGCAGCGGGCCGCTGGCGAGGCTTGGCACTTTCCCGCTCACGGGGAGGGCTGTCGGGTATGAGCGGGAACTTAAATTGCCCTTTCGGATATTGGTATAAAACTTTGGCATCAAGTTCCTTCTTCATTTCAAGATGTTTCGGATCCCTCGGCTGCAGCGGCTTTGATACTTCCCTGCTTTTGGAATCAAGTCCGTTTTCTTCATCTCCCGAAAACATTTGGAATAGCTTTTTTATCCAACTCAACATGATCACTCTTTCTATCTTGTATCATTCCTATTTTAACAGTTATCGCCCATTTTTCGAGCCTAAATAAAAGAATAGGCCATATCTCTTATTACAGGAAATAAGAAAAAGCCCTTTTCATGGGCTTTTAATCAGTCAGTTTTCCTTTATTATGCTCTTGGGGAATTCTTTCCCAGAATGAAAATAGGCTCCAGTTCCCCCTCTTCGTAGAGAAAGGACAGCGCTGTGACCGGCACCCTGCCGCTGGCAAAAAAGCTCATCGTCATTTGCGCAAGAATATCGTAGCCTGTATCATTTTGGATATCCGCGATGATCAAAACATCCTGGTGGGGAACGGCAACGGCCATCGTGCCTGTTAATTTCCCTTTCATTCCGTTCAGGATGCGGTCATTCAGGATTCGGCTTGCATCGTAGCCATCATTTGAATTCAAAAAGTAAAACACATTGCCGGCCACTTCATCGGTTTTAAAATCCGCCGGCAAGGATCTGAGGTTAAACAAGGCTGTTTCCCTAATTTGGCTTTCGCCCCAGCCTTCCCGTTCCATCAGTTTCCTGTCAATGAGACGATAGGTTTTCCCCATATCGAGGGCATAGTAAATTCTCGTTTCCGCAGTGTGGCTGTCAAAGAAAAACGGCACTCCCTCTTCGGCTTCGGAGGGAAAGGAAGTGGAGCGGATAACAGGGAAGATTTGGCGCTCCTGTCCTGAGAGCTGGACTTCTCCTTCCATGGCAGCCAATCCTTCTGCTATATAATAAACGGTTTCCTCAATTGCTTTTTCCTTCTGCTCCTGCCATTTGGCAATAATCCCAGGAAGCCCGACGGTAATGCCCCGTCCAGTGTGTTTGTTTTCAACGCGAAGCTGGTCCTTTTCCCGGTCATAAATGAACCTCCTGTCCGGGGATTTCAGTCTTTCCTCCAGCTCTTTTCTCATCTTTCTGCTGTCCATCTCTTACGCCAGCCCTTCAATAAACGCTTCAATCTGCTCCTGGGTCTTTCTGTCCTTGCTGACAAAGCGCCCAAGCTCGCTGCCGTCCCGATAGGCGATAAAACTAGGGATGCCAAATACATCTAGCTGTATGCACAAGTCAATGAACTGGTCCCTGTCCACATAAATAAAACTGTAATCTGCGAACTTGCTTTCTACCTCAGGCATGAATGGATCAATAAAACGGCAATCGGGGCACCAGTCGGCCGAAAATAAAAATATATGCTTTCCCGTATGTTTCAGGTTTTCAAACTGATCCATGGAATCTAGTTTTTTCATGTATGGTTCCTCCATTCTTACATAACACTTTGTTTACATTTTAAACTTGAAGCCTGAAAAAAGAAAACTAAACGGTCTGGCTTCTTCCACGTCCGCGGTAAAGAAAGGCGCCATCCCTTTGGATGGCGCTCCTTATTTTACCTTGGCCGAATTGGCGATATTCATCATGGCCGAGACATCTGATTTCAGGTTTTTGGTCTCGGTTGTCACCTTGACCCCGCCTACGCCGGTTACCACCTGATAGCTCTCTTCCGGCAGCTCTTTTATCAGCAGATAGCCAAACTTGCCGTCCTGTTCATACGTCCTGTTGACATCCCAGTCAGCATGCTGCTTCAAGGTCGATTCATAAACAACTTTGCTGTCTGCCGGCTCATGCTGGTTATAAAAGAGGATGTACGTTTTCGAACCATTTTTAAGCAAAATATTATTGGGTGTTTCGTCTTCCTTTTCAATGCCGAATGGCAGATGATAATCTATATCCTGACTGCTATGATTTGTTTCTTCCGGTTCACTGGCAAACTCCGTTCCTGCTGCTTCAATGATTTCATCCTGCTGCTCTTCGAGTGAAGCAGAGCAGGCGCCAAGCAGCATGACGGCAAGCAATATAATCCAGCGGAATCTTTTCATAAGTGTTTCCTCCTTGGGACTGTATCCTTTACTATCATACTGCTGTAATTTAGCCAGTGACAACCCTTTCAAATGAAATTTACGACAGTTTCGTCTATTTTTCGACATTTTTTCATCATTTTGACCTTTTACAAACCCTATTTGTTTACATTCCGATATTCAAACTGCCCTACCAGGAGCTTCATGACATGGGCAAACATTTCCTCCCTGTCTATCTTTCCATTTGTGAAAACCCCTACAGCTCCTTCCTTTTTACGGACATTCTGCTTTCTGGCATAGTCATCCATTACCGGGCCAAGCTCTTCTCCCGACATCAGTCTTTCGGCAATCTCACCGGGAAGCGGAATCCTTGCTCCGCCTGCAATGATGGGGCTGGAGTCTTTTGACGCAAGCGCTCCCCAGTTGCAGAGAAATAAGCCATGTTCTGTTTGCTGCACGCCGCCTTCCAGTCCAACTCCAATATGCGCCCCCGTCTCTGCCGCTGCCGAAATAGCCCGATTGACAGCGCCGCGAATGGTTTCATCGTCGGAGAACGGCTGCTCACTTACTCCCGAAGCAACAGATACTGGAATAAAGATACATTGATGCTCTTTAAATCCCTGCTGCACCGCTGAAATTTTCGCTGGGTTTTCTGATCCAATTGCTACAATCATTTTTCTTCTCCTCCGGCCAGCAAAAAGAGGCACAGGCTGCCTCTTTTTGGCTTAACTATTTTGTTTGATGGTTTCTACCGTAGTTTTATCACAGGATTTAACCAGTTTCACCAGCAGTTCCTTTGCTGCCGCATAGTCATCAACATGGACAATCGAAGCATGGGTATGGATGTAGCGGGAACAAATCCCGATCACTCCGCTTGGGACGCCTTCATTGGACATATGAACGCGGCCGGCGTCTGTCCCTCCCTGGGAAACAAAATATTGGTATGGGATATTATGGCTTTCCGCTGTATCGAGAATGAATTCCCTCATGCCGCGGTGAGTGACCATGGAACGGTCGAGTATTCTCAGGAGTGCCCCCTTACCTAATTGGCCAAATTCATTTTTGCTGCCGCTCATATCATTGGCAGGGCTTGCATCCAGCGCGAAGAAAATATCCGGGTCTATCATATTTGCTGCCGTTTGTGCACCTCTAAGCCCTACTTCCTCCTGTACTGTCGCACCAGAATAAAGGATATTTGGCAGCGTATCGTTTTGCGTTTCTTTCAGCAGTTCAATCGCCAGGCCGCATCCATATCTGTTATCCCATGCTTTCGCCAGGATTTTCTTTTCGTTGGCCATTGGTGTGAATGGGCAGACAGGGACGATTTGCTGACCCGGCCTGATGCCGATTTTCAGCGCATCCTCTCTGTCGTCGGCCCCGATATCAATCAGCATATTTTTGATTTCCATCGGCTTGTTGCGCTTCGCCTCATCGAGCAGATGTGGCGGGATGGAGCCAACTACACCGATAACAGGGCCATTATCAGTCATGATTTGCACACGCTGTGCCAGCAGGACCTGGCTCCACCAGCCCCCAAGGGTCTGGAACCGCAGCATCCCATTATCCGTGATCGAGGTGACCATAAAGCCGACTTCATCCATATGGCCCGCAACCATGATCTTCGGCCCGTCTTCATTGCCTTTTTTAACTCCGAAAATGCTGCCCAATTTATCCTGGACAATTTCATCGGAATACTGTCCCAGTTGCTCGCGCATGAACGCCCGAACCTGGTGTTCGTAGCCCGGAGCCCCAGGAAGCTCTGTCAGTGTTTTAAAGAGTGATAATGTCTGTTCATTCATATTTTTACTCCTTTTTGTTATTTAGATGCCCTAAAGATATGTATGTGCAATTTGTATTCTACAGAATATTTCCCCAATCTGCCAATCATATTCTGTTCCTGTCTGCTAGCTTTATATCCTTTGATGCCTCCTGCCATCTCTGCTATGATTATTAAAACTGGAATTTTTCTAATGATTGGAGGCACACTCATGAATTGGAAGTACTTTTTCCTCGGCATGGGTGCCGGGATTGCAGGCGCCTTTGCGGTTAAAGAAGCAGTAAAGAAGGAAAACGTGTCACCTGAACAGATCCTCGCGCAGGCCAAGGCTGTTTTCAAGAAAGATGGACCGATAAGCGGTTCATGGATTAATATGAACCCGGAGACATATTCAAAGCCGCCTTTGGAATATCGGGTTTATAAGGGTGGAATCAGCACCTTTTCAGATGGAAAAACACAGCTGTATGAATTTATAGCCGATGCCTCCACCGGAACCATTATTGAAATAAACGAATTGCAATAAATGCTTCGACAGGAAAAGCCTGCGCTTAGACGCAGGCTTTTTTAGTATATTTAAACAACGGAATTTTAATGATAGCAGAATGGAACCTTAGCGTTCCCTTGGAACAGAATTTTTAACGCTGCCTTCCTCATCGAGTTTGATGGCCCTGTAAACGGCATCATGATAAAAAGTAAACCAGGCATCCCTTTCGGCTGCGAACTTCATCCATTTCTGCTTGGCACCAATGGATGCCATCGGGTAATCGTCGTATGCCATTACCCAGAGGACATTCTGGTGCGCATGGGTCGCCATGAGGTCGGCCATATGCACCACTGTATCCTCTCCATCTTCGATAATCAGAATGGAATGTCCATTACTGTGGCCTCCTGTATGGACCATTTTGAACGGACCGTGATTCCATTCCTCCTTGAAGGTGATTACCTGTGACTGAATCGGCTCCCAGTTTTCTCTCCAGTATGTAGCTTTGGACCGGATATTGGGGTTTTTCATTTCTTCCCATTCCACCTCTGAAGTGATTATGGCCGCGTTGGGGAACACCGAAATGAATTCGCCCCCGACTTCCTTTGTCAGCCCGCAAGCATGGTCATAATGCATATGTGTCATGATCACATAATCAATATCTCCAGGGTCAAGGCCGAGCTTCCCAAGTGATTCTTCCACACAGGATTCTTCCTGGACTCCGAAATTCCTTTTTTGCTTTTCCGTCAGCTTCCCATTGCCGATTCCCGATTCAAGCAAATAATTTTTTCCGCCTGTCTGGATAAGGATAGGGTCTGTGCGCAGTTCAATTTGGTTCTTTTCATTCACTTCATACTTCCTTGACCATAGTGGCTTTGGAACCACCCCAAACATGGCCCCTCCGTCCAGGTTGGTCACACCGCCATTAAGCCAGGTAAACCTGATATTCGCCAATTCCAGCTTCTCCATAAAAGCCCTCCCCAACTATTCTGTGCCCATTTTATCACTTTTTTCTGAAAAGTTGAAATATCACGCTGATGATCTCCATGCAGGTACGAAAAAGAGCCCGCCGATGAGGCAGGCCTGGATTCTTTATTTTTTAGGGTATTGCACTTCGCACCTGTAGATGCGGTTCCCTCTGGAGGAGAACTTTTCTTCATACTCTGTCATGATATTGCCTTCAAATCCGCTGTTATGCAAATCAAGACTGACAAATTTCAATAACAGCCCATAATGGGAGAAACTCATCAGGGAGTATTCAAACAGCCCCTGGTTATCGGTTTTAAAATGAATTTCCCCTTGATCGACGAGAATTTGTTCATAAACAGACAGGAAAGATTCATAGGTCAGGCGGCGTTTTTCATGCCGCGTCTTTGGCCATGGATCCGAAAAATTCAAATAGACGCGGTCAACATCACCAGAAGCAAAGTACTTTTCCAGCTCGGCCGCGTTCACATTCATCAGCTTACAGTTCGGCAGGCCAGCCTCAATCAGCCTGTCCAGGGCGGAAACGATGACACTTTCCTGAAGCTCTATGCCAATATAATTTATGTTCGGATTCGCCTTGGCCATTTCGGTAATAAAGCGGCCTTTTCCTGTGCCGATCTCTATATGGAGCGGCTGGGCTGCCGCGAAAAGCTCATTCCAACTGCCCCGGTGCTGTTCCGGTTCATGGACGACATATTGCGGGTTTTCAAGCAGCTTGTCCTTCGCCCAAGGCTTATTTCTTAATCTCATGAAGACACCTCTGTTCAATTCATATCGTTCAAACCATATCACGGCCGCATACCCATTTTCAAGCCAAAATGCTGCATAAACAAAAAAGGAATCCACAAACTAGATGTGGGCTTCCTTTTCGTCCATATCATATGAAAGGATGATTCTATGCCACTAGACCATCATGACCAAGTCAATCTTTTAAAAGATATACTCGCCAACCAGCAGAATGACTGCTGCGGATCTGTCGCTGAATGTGAACAATTGGAACGGCTTGTAAAATCATTAATGGTGAATGCCAGCCTTGACGAAAATATCCTTCCAATTTTGCAGGAGGTTTATCAATACAGCCAGGCTGGTGCGTACTCTTCAGATTTGGACCAGCATATCCTTTCCAATCAGGACAATCTCTCGAACTGGGTTGACCAAATTGGCCAGTTTTCCTGATTCAGAGCGCTTTTTTAAGGAAATCGATCCAATTCCCCATCTCGGAGAGCCGGTTTTGGTTTTTGTGCCATTGAATGGAGGTTAGTGCCTGGACAATCACATACCATTTCATCCTGAGCTTGAGATGATCTGTCAGCTGCAGGCCATAACGTTCAAGCCATCCTTCCCAGTCTTCCCTTGGGATATAGGAATAGAGCAGCATCCCCAGGTCAATCGCAGGGTCTCCAATCATGGCGCCATCCCAATCAATTAAATACAACTGGTTGTTTTCCGCCAACAGCCAGTTGTTATGATTCACGTCGCAATGACAGACAACCATCTCCCCATATTCAATATGGCTGATTTCGTCTCCCAGAAACTTCAGGGCAGCTGCAGCGATTGGAAGCCTCCGGACTTCTTCGTCCAGTTCTTCATTTATAATATGGAGAAGCGTTTCTGGCTGAAGCGGTGTTTTGCCAAGCCGTTTCAGCATGCCAAGAAGCGGTTCCGAACGGTGGATCTTATTTAAAAGCTTGGCCACACGGTCATCATCCATATCGACGGATTTCAGCTCCCGCCCGTTCATCCACTGCTGGGCGGTAATGACATCCCCGTTTTCAAGCCTTTTTGTCCAAATCAGCTTGGGAACAATTCCTTCGGCCGACAAGACAGCAAGAAACGGAGACGAATTCCGTTTCAAGAAAAGGCGCTGTTCTTCATGCTGCGCAAAGTAGGCAGCTCCGGTAGCACCGCCTGCAGGAGTGATGTCCCAATCCTGTCCAAATAAATCTTCCAAGTTGTTCACCTTCAATTTATGTCACTATTTCAGCAAATAGTCAATTTCCCGTGCCGCATTTAAAAATTAAAAAAGACAGCTATTGATTTCTATGCCACAATAGCTATCTTTATAAATTTTATCTCCTATCAGGTTTCCGCGTCAAGCCTATCCGTCCTATTCATCGACAAATACCTATATATATCTTCCTATTTCAACAAAATCCCATTGTCATTTGGCACCTATCCATAAGGTGCAGGGCGGCAGAACAGCGGTTTTTCCATCCATCACCTGGAATGGGTGAGAGGATGCCGTTTCACTATCCACCAATATTTTCCACTCATTTTCTTCTGGCAGTTCCACCACTTTCTCTTCCCCAGATGGGTTGAACACTACGACAATGGTCTCCCACCTGCCATATTCCTGCACATCCTCCAGCACATAGCCAAGCACGGGCAATGATAAGGGAAGGAAATGCATATGCTTCTGGACAAGTGCCGCATCCGGGAGCCTGAATGCCTTATGGGATAAGCGGAGGGCAATGATCCCTCTTATATAGGAAACATTCCCGATATGCCGGTCCCTTCGCTGCCAGTCCAGCCAGTTGATCTCATCCGGGGACCGATAGCTGTTGCCTACCCCCTTCTTTGTCCGGAAGAACTCCTGCCCGCTATGGAGAAAGGGGATTCCCTGGGAGAGAAGGACCATGGAAGTGGCAAGTCGGTGGCGTTTCTCAATATGGTCTGCCTCACAGGCTTCAAGCTTATCCCAAAGGGTGTGATTGTCATGTGATTCCACATAATTCACACTTTGTGCAGGTGACATAAATAAACCGTGCTTCCGCTTACCAATCCCTATGCTCCCTGCCAGCACCTGCCTTGCGCCTTCGGCATAGCGTTCATTTCCCATTGCGTAGCCGCGGTCATAAAGGTTGAATGTGCTGCCCTTTATCGTATCACGGAACCAATCATTGAACTGCCCGATTCCAGGGAGCTTTTCCTGATTTCCGATATTCGCTTTTTCACTGTTTGGAATGGGGGTGTTCAAGTCCCATCCCTCGCCAATGATGATGATGGAGGGATCCCGCCCATCGGCCAGCCCCCGGACTTCCTGCATTGTCCTGACATCAAGGATGCCCATAAGGTCAAACCTCAGGCCATCCACCTGATACTCCTCAAGCCAGAAGGAAACAGAATCAAGAATGTATTTTCTGGCCATCAGCCGCTCGGATGCAAAATCATTTCCAACTCCCGTGCCATTGGATGGGAGCCCAAATTCATCATGCCGGAAAAAGTATCCTGGCACAAGCTGTTCAAAGGAGGACGTCTCCCGGATATACACATGGTTATAAACAACATCCATGATTACCCGCATGCCTTGCGAATGCACCGCAGAAATGAGCTGCTTCAGCTCGCTGATCCTTTTATATGGGTCATTTGGGTTGGTGGAAAAGCTGCCTTCCGGAACATTAAAATGGATAGGATTATAGCCCCAATTGTACTTGTCGAAGGGGTTCAATTCATCTACCCCTTCAAAATCATGAAAAGGAAGAAATTCAATATGCGTGATTCCCAGACTCTTGATATATGAAAGCCCGGTAGGCTCTCCCGAAGAACTGCGGGAGCCAATTTGGGCAGCTCCGCAATAAGTCCCCTTATCCTGAATGCCGCTGGCAGGATGCATCGTCAAATCACGGATATGCGTTTCATAAATGACTGCATCACAAGGATGGGTGAATTCCGGGAGTTCCGCTTTTGGCAATCTTGTTTTGGCAAGGTCCACAACAATGCCATGCTCCCCATTTGCACTTGCCCCCTTCGCATAAGGGTCGACTGCTTCCCGCCATTCCAGATTAATACAGGCCAGGTAACTATAAAGGGCGCCCTCAGCAGTCCCGTTTACCTCTGCACACCAGACCCCTTTATCAAGCCTTGTCATCTTTCTGTATTCCGGTTCACCAGCACCAGGACGCTTCAATTTAAGTTTTACCTGGGATGCAGTCGGCGCCCAAACCTTAAAGACGGCTTTATCCTCCAGCAAGGTGACACCCAGGTCGCCACCGTCATAATAAAAAGCTTCGTCAAATTCCTTAGTCCGGATGACGGCGCCTATCTGCAGGTCTGTTTCGCCGCCATGTTCATCCAAAATGCCGTATGGTTTGCCGATCGAAGGTTTTACCGGGCTCGTGCAAACATACTTGACTGCATGGCCGAGCGTGATCCTGTCTTTTACTTTCAGTGCGGTACATTCATTTCCATCTTTCAAAAAAAAGGCAGATGAGGCCCCTTCCTTGTAGGAATGCGGGAGCAATATGGTGATGATTCCCACTTCATCCAGGTATGCTTCAAACGGTCGTTTAGTTGCCATGTTTTCTCATCTCCTCAGCCTGCCCTTTCTATCAATCCCTGTCCTTCTCTCAATATTTTCAGCGCCTGTTCCTGGACCTTGACCCCAAGCGGCGTAGTTCCGGCCTCTTCCCCGTCTGCATGGACGGCCACCGGCCTTTCCGTTTCAATGAAAATCTCTTTTCCCCGCAAGGAGCTTACTTCCCTGAAACGGGTATGGCCGCCCCAAAAGACGGTTATGAACACAAGCAAAAGCTTCCACCTTGCCAAATTATGAACAACGGTAATATCCAGCAAACCGTCATCGGGGGATGCATCAGGGGCAATATTCATGCCCCCTCCATAGTATTTCTGGTTTGAAACCGTAACGAACCACACTTTTTTATAGAAATACTGAGCGCCATCAACCGTAAGTTCCAAATCAGTCTGCTGATAGCCAATCAGTTCTTTTATCAGAATATAAATGTAAACAAGACGCCCCATTCCAAAATGGTTCAGCATTGCCTTCATTCTGGTTTGATTGGATTCCCTGGCCACGTGTGCATCAAAGCCGGCCCCCATGTTGTTGACAAAATAAATCTCCCTGCCATCCAAGGACAGCTTTCCGGCATCAATTGCATGGAAGTCCTCCGGCCGATGGTTCCTCAGCGCCAGCCCAAGCGCTTCCATGGGGGAGCCAGGTATGGCATATCCCMGTGAAAAGTCGTTCCCGGACCCTCCAGGAATGAATCCCAGGCAGAGATGGGGGTGGCGTGCTGCTCCATTCGCTGCCTCGTGTATGGTCCCGTCTCCTCCGACAGCTATAAGCAGAACGGGATTGTTTCCCGCATTCCGGCCAATGCTGTCAGCCAAATCGGCCGCATGGCCGCTGTACTCGGTGAAAAAGGCATGATAAGCAATCTTTTGCTTCGTCATTTCCTTTTCAAGCTTTTCCCATACTGTCTGGCAGTGTCCGTTTTTCGCCTGGAGGTTTACAATAAAATACAACCGCTCCATATATTCCCGCCCTATCCTATATAAACGTTCTTTTAATACTATGCCGTTTCCCGCAAATTTATCTGCCTGTGAGCGGAAAGGCTTTCATCTCTTCGTATTTTGGTTCTTTCCCCAAATTGGTTTTGTACAAAACAACTTTTTCTGCCTCAAACATAAGAGGACTATCAGCAAATGGATCTTTCTGTTCAAGGAGCTCTCTTGAGAAGGGAAAATCCCCGCCCCATTTCCTGGCCAGAGTAACATGCGGCTTGAAGGGCCTTGTTTCAAGCTTAAAGCCTGAGTCGGTACAGACAGAATACACATGATTCCTAACCTCCGACAGGCAGGGCTCAGGGTTGTGTCCTGCCCACAGAATCCGGGGGGAATCGCTTTTTCCGAAGACGCCAAGATGGCCGATTTCCAATGGAAAGGAACGATGCCTCCATTCTTTCTCCAGCCTCAGGATTGAATCTGACAGCTTGTCTTCCCCGGCATCCCCAAGGAAGGCCAGCGTAATATGAAGGTCATCAGGGTGCACCCAGCGATTGAAGGGCAAATTCTCCCGAAGGAAACCACATGTTCTTTCCATCTGTTTCTTTGCGTTATTTGGCAATGCCAAGGCATAAAAATAATGAGTTCCCATATCCTCATTCCTTTCAAGTCCCAATTTCATTGTAGCAAAAGCAGGTAGAGCAGGCTTAGAAATATTTGATAAGATGAAGGATTTGTCTGTATTATTAAAAGCATAACCTTTATTTTTTAATAAAATAAGGAAAGATAAAGAATAACACAACAGGAAATGAGGGAAAGCAATGAAGGCAGTAAACAACATTGCCGATTTGATTGGTCAAACGCCGATGGTCAAATTGAACAGGCTTGCACCAGAAGGGGCAGCCGTATACTTAAAGCTCGAATTCTACAATCCAAGCAGAAGCGTCAAGGACCGCGCTGCCTATAATATGATTATCGCTGCCGAAAAGGAAGGCAAGCTGAAGCCAGGGGCAACCATCATTGAGCCCACTAGCGGGAACACCGGAATTGGCCTGGCCATGAATGCGGCCGCCCGGGGCTATAAGGCCATCCTTGTCATGCCTGATACAATGACAGCCGAACGGATCAACATTTTAAAAGCCTACGGCGCGGAGGTAGTCCTGACTCCTGGTGATGAAAAGATGCCAGGTTCAATCAAAAAGGCACAGGAGCTCTTGAAGGAAATTCCGGGAAGCTATATGCCGATGCAGTTTGAGAATGAGGCCAACCCGGATGCCCATCGCCATACCACTGCCAAGGAAATTATCGAGGCCATGGAAGAATTGAACATGGAACTTGGTGCCTTTGTGGCGACCGCAGGAACAGGCGGAACGATAACCGGCACTGGCGAGGGCCTTAAAGAGAGATATCCGGATGTGCAGGTCCACGTGGTTGAGCCGGCTGGTTCCCCGGTGCTTTCGGGCGGACAGCCTGGAAGGCATAAGCTTGTTGGAACAAGCCCTGGGTTCATTCCCGAGATCCTCAACCAGGATGTGTATGAAAAAATCCATCAAATCCAGGATGAAGAGGCATATGAAATGGTCCGGAAACTTGCCCGTGAAGAAGGCATCCTGGTTGGCCCGTCTTCAGGTGCTGCCTGCTTCGCGGCCATAAGCGTTGCCAAGACACTTAAGCCGGAACAGGCTGTAGTCTGCATCATCTGCGATACAGGTGAAAGGTATCTGTCCAGCGACCTGTTCCAGTTTGAGTAAGTTAGAAAAGCGGAAGCGCCTTGCTAAGCCCCGACAAGCGCTGGAGGGCCAGCTGATGAAGTCGTTCTTTGACTTCAACAGCTGGACCGAAATAGAAAAGCGGAGCCGCCTGTTTAGGAGCGATAAGCGTAAGACAGAATCCGCAGGAAGGTGTTGTTTGCCTTCTGAAGGATTATGGCTTACGACTCGAGCTCCTAGGAGGCAAAGCCAGACAAGCGACTCGAGCTGCTCAAAGCTACGCTTCTCGCAAGATACTCGAAGAAGTTTATTCAAGGATGAAAACTGGCTAGGCGCTGGAGCTAGACAGTAGAAAAGCGGAAGCGCCCTAGCTTTTAGATAGGGCCGAATCCGAAAGATACAAAAAAGGGATTGCGGCTGCAATCCCTTTTTTTACTATCATAGGCTTCCGCATTGTTTCTCAATCTCGGCGCGGAACTTCTGTTGCAGCTTTCTTGTGACAGCTCCAGGGACGCCGTTTCCGACTATCCTGCCGTCATGCTCGATAACCGGCATGACTTCGATGGTTGTACCTGTCAAAAAGACTTCATCCGCATCTTCCAGCTCAGCCACTGAAAAGACCCTCTCCTCCACCGGGATGCCTTCCCGGCGGCAGATTTCCAGCATGACACGCCTCGAAATCCCGTTCAGGATGTAATTATTGGCCGGATGGGTAACCACGGTGCCTCCCTTGACAATCGACACATTGGAATGGCTTCCTTCCGTTACCTTCCCATCCCGATGCTGAATGGCTTCATCACACCCTGCTTCTGCCGCTTTCTGATTGGCGAGCAGGTTTCCCAGCAGATTAAGGCTTTTGATATCACAGCGAAGCCAGCGGATGTCTTCAATGAGGAGTGTTTTAACCCCTGATTGGAGTTTTTCCTCGGGACGCCCCGCTTCCCGGGTATAGGCAACAAATGTTGGCGCCGCACCAACAGGGAAGGGATGCTTCCTTGGTGCATTTCCGCGGGTGAACTGCAGATAAACGGTTCCGTATTTTACACCGTTATGGGCAATAAGTCTTTCCAGTTTCTTCTGAAGCTCTTCCCTTGCATAAGGTATTTCAATGCCGATGCTCGCAGCACTTTCGTCAAGGCGCTGCAAGTGCTCTTCAGCTGTGAACATAAGGCCATTGTAAATTCGGATCACCTCATAAATCCCGTCACCAAACTGGTAGCCACGGTCTTCAATATCGACGGCTGCAGCTTTCCGCTCGATAATTTCACCATTAAACATTACATATTCCATGATCTCATTCCTCCCTATTCTCCTGCCAGCTCGTATATGGCCTGGGCATACATCGCTGTTGCCCTCAGCAGGTCATCGATGATGATGTATTCATCCTTTTGATGGGCGATGTCAGGCCGTCCTGGAAACAACGGCCCAAATGCCACTCCCGACTTCAGGGAGCGTGCATACGTACCGCCGCCAATTGAGAGGAGTTCAGCCTTTTCACCCGTCTGCTCCTCATATACTTTTTTGAGTTTCGTGATGAGAAAGTCATCCTCTGCAACATGATGCGGACTGGAGTTTGTGAAGTTTTCCATTTCAAACCCTTCCTCCGCTGCCAAGTCCCTGATGGCAGAGATGATGGCATCGATATCCGCCGTGACTGGATAGCGCATATTTAACCCAAACGATCCGCCTGATTTTTCTTCATACCTTAATTTGCCTACATTAATGGTCAGGTCCCCTGTGATTTCATCGCTATATGCTACGCCGAGGGCCCTTCCGCGCGAATCCCCGCCCAGATACTTGGCAGCAAACCCCATGAACCTCATGGCATTGAAGTCGAGCTTAAGGCTGGCTAAAAACTCTGCCATATGGAGACCGGCATTTTTGCCATGGTCCGGCTCCATCCCATGGGCGGAAACACCCTCAAAGTCGAGGACCAGTGTTCCTTTATCCACATGGCATGATCCCCCGAGGCCATGCTGCTTTTTATAGTCTTCATAGCGCTGGATAATTTCCGTCTGGTATTTCAGCACATGCAAGGAAACCGTTGCAAAATCCGGCACCATATTGTACCTTCTTCCGGAAGTGAAGCTAAGGACTTCCACATCATGGTCTTCCTCGCCAACAGCCTGGTTTTTACAGGCAAGATCAAAGTCCGCTATCCCTTTTTCCGCGTAAATAATGGGAAAGTCGGCATCCGGAGCAAAACCCATTGCCGGCATTTCTTCATGCTTAAAATAATGCTCGACGCACCTCCAGTCGCTCTCCTCATCGGTCCCAATAATCATGCGCACCCGCCGTTTCAAAGGCAGGCCAAGCTCCTTGACAATTTTCATGGCATAGAAGGCAGCCATTGTCGGCCCTTTATCATCGATGGCGCCTCGTGCAAAAATCTTGCCGTCCCGAATTTCCGCTTCATACGGACCGCTTGTCCAGCCGTCCCCTTCCGGCACAACATCCACGTGGCATAAAACCCCGACAATTTCCCGGCCTTCGCCAAATTCAAGGTGGCCTGCCAAATTGCCGACATTCCTGGCAGCGAAACCTTCCTTTTCACCGAGGCGGAGCATATAGTCCAACGCTTCCTTTACACCTGGTCCCAGGGGGGCATCTTCGGTCGCCTTCTCTTCATCTAGAACACTTTTTATTTTTAAAAACTCCTGTGTTTGCTGGATTAATTTGCTCTTTCTTTTTTCAACTTCTTCGAACCATTGAATTGTTCCCATGATGATTCCTCCATTACCGCAATTTATCTGGTCCTGTTCATTTCCAAACTATTTTACCTTATCTTACTCTTCTCCCGCACATTTTCAAACTGTTTTCCCTTACGATGCAAAAATTAATAGGCCGCCCTTTTCGCGGTGTTGCTGGAAATAATAAGGACTGTTAAGATGATTTTTCTTTTGTTACAATTTCATTTATTTATTCCAAATCTTCAATCTTTAATCATATTATGCCAGTATGCTGCCATATGGATAAATAACAGGAAAAAGAAGGGAGGAATCCGAACATTCTAATGGATGACAAGGTTAATATTTTGTAAATTTAGTTAATAATATGGTATTTTATCTTTATAAAGGGTAAAATAGTTCAAAAGGGGGCCTCCTGTCCTACAAGAACCTGTAAAGGGGTTGTCTGGAAAGAAGAAAACTACATAAGTCGAGGACTCACCAATGAACTGTCAATCGCAGGAATTTGCCAAGGGTGTAAAAAAGGATTAGGGAGTGGTTGTTTGAAACCTTCAACTAACCGGATGATAAACCGAATCAAATCCATCTATGTGTTCATACGGAAAAATGGGACTGTAACGACACAGGACCTGGTAGAGGAATTTGGCATCACCCCCCGGACGATTCAAAGAGATTTGAATGTCCTGGCCTATAACGACTTAGTAGAAAGCCCTAGCCGTGGAAAATGGACCACGACCCAGAAAAAAGTAAAATTGACATCGTAAAATGAAGAAATGGCCCCCGCCAGATGGCGGGGGCCATTTTTTATTGTGCTTCATACTCCATCAGCTGCCGGATTTCATCCTCGTCCAACTCGCGATATTCCCCTAATTCCAGCGTTTCATCAAGCTTTAGCGGCCCCATGGTCAAGCGCTTGAGATAGACGACTCTTTTGCCTACAGCCTGAAACATCCGCTTCACCTGATGGAACTTGCCTTCGGTGATGGTGAGTTCAATATCCGAGGTCAGACCTGATTTTAAAATTTCCAGCTTCCCAGGTTTCGTTTCATAGCCATCATCGAGGACAACTCCTTTTTTAAATGCCTCGATATCTTCTTCTGTGACTTCCCCTTCAATAACAGCGAAATACGTTTTTGGCACATGCTTTTTGGGAGAAAGAAGTCGATGGGCCAGCTGGCCGTCGTTTGTGATCAGGAGCAGCCCCTCCGTATCCTTGTCCAGCCTTCCGACCGGGAAAGGTTCGTAAATAGAGTCCTCCAGCTCAAGAAGGTCGATGACTGTTTCATCACGGCTGTCTTCTGTAGCCGATATCACTCCTGGCGGCTTATTCATCATCAAATAAATGAACTCGCGGTAATTCACTTCGTCCCCATGGACAGTGACCGTGTCTTTCCCAGGGGCGACATGGTGCCCAGGGTCTTTCACCACTTTTTGATTGACCTGGACAGAGCCATCTTTCAAAAGTTTCTTCACTTCTTTGCGGCTTCCATATCCCAGGTTAGCAAGCATTTTATCTATACGCAATCAGTATCACTCCAATTTATAGGCAGTAGCCCACTCACTTTTATGTTGGGCACATAGACTATTATCATGCATTAACTGTAAAACGAAGAGGAGATGAGGATGATGATCGATTATCGACAGCAAGGGCAAGGACAGTTCCTCCCAGGTGGAGGCGGATTTCCGGGCGGAGGCTTCCCAGGCGGAGGCTTCGGAGGCTTTAACCGCAGACTGGAACAGGTTGAGAGGGACCTTCAAAGGGTGGTCAGAAGACTGGACCAGCTTGACCGCAGAGTCGACCGTATTGAACGCCGCCTCGGCATCCGCACCGATTATGACTATTACTATTAAGAAAAGCGCAAGCGCCTTGTTCAGCCCCGACAAGCGCTGGAGGGCCAGCTGATGAAGTCGTTCTTTGACTTCAACAGCTGGACCGAATTAGAAAAGCGGAGCCGACTGTTTAGGAGCGACAAGCGTAAGACAGAATCCGCAGGAAGGCGTTGTTTGCCTTCTGAAGGATTATGGCTTACGACTCGAGCTCCTAGGAGGCAAAGCCAGACAAGCGACTCGAGGGGCTAGGCGCTGGAGCTAGACAGTTATCTAAGTGCAGAAATTTAGACTTGCTTACATTTAAAAAGGAAGGCCCCTGCCCCGCATTATTTGGGAACAGGGGTCTTTTTACGGCAGCCGCAGCTTCCTTTTCACCTTATCCACCTTGTCCCCGAACAGGCGGTCAATTAATCTTGACCGGAATCCCAGGTAAAAATAAATGGCAGATCCTGCAGCAGCACAGATGACAATGATGACAATCGAGCTGGCTTTAGCGGCAGGAGACAATATCTCACTGACAGCCCCGTAGACAGCGAGCGTCCCTGCCCCCATCAGAATGGTAAACAACACGATGAGCGTGGTTCTTCTCGCGACAAAGTTGAAGCGATAATTGGCAAACCTTTTGATTACGTACAGGTTGATCAAAATCGCTGCCAGATAACCAAGCGCTGTAGCATAAACGGCTCCGCTTGTTTCAAACATCTTAATCAGCGGAATGTTGAGGCACAGCTTAACGAGAAGGCCTGTCAGAAGGCTCAGGATAGTGAACCGCTGCTCATTGATTCCCTGCAGGATTGCGGCCGTCACAGTAAACAAGGCAAACAAAATCGCCACAGGAGCATAAATACGCAGAATCTCCGTCCCCAGTTCCTTATTTTCATAGAAGACCGTAAAAGCCGGTTCCGCCAGCAGCGACAACCCGACAGCCGCAGGCACAGTCAGGTACATCAGCACCTGGAAGGTTTGGTCGAGCTGCTTCCTCAAGCTTTTGCGGTCATTTTCAACGAACGCCTTGGTGATGCTCGGGACGAGCGTCAAGGAGAAAGCGGTGGCCAGGGAAACAGGAATAATCACAAGCTTATGAGTCTGGAAATTCAAAGTCGCGAAGGCTGCTGTTGCCTGGGCTCCCTGCCCAATGGACGCCATCGCCCTTTGAAAAGTGATCTGGTCGATGAATTGGAACAGCGGATTGGCGATGCCTACAAACACGAACGGTGCTGCATATAAGAGAATTTCCTTATAGATTTCTTTTAGGGAAATGTCCATGGTGCCCTTGTCAGCCTCCAGCAGTTTGTCCAGGTGCGGCTTCCGCTTGAACCAATACCACACCAGGACGGCAAGGCTGCCAATCGCCCCAATGAACGCAGCGAACGTCGCCACACTGACTGCTGACACTACACTTCCGTTCATCACGTTCAGGACAACATAAGCCCCAACCAGGACGAACGCAATCCGCACAATCTGCTCTACCACCTGTGAAACGGCAGAAGGCCCCATCGATTGGTGCCCTTGGAAAAACCCGCGGATCAGGCTCATGAACGGAACGACAATCAGCGCGAAGGATACCGCACGAATAACGGTCGTCACATCTTCGGGCCTTACATCCGAAGCGTCCGTGCTTCTGCTCAGCGTGACGTCCGCCAGCAGCGGGGCAGTCAAATACATAAACAGAAAGGACAGGATGCCGGTTGCCAGCATGACGGCAATGCCCGATTTGAACAGTTTCCTTCCGACTGCATACTCTTCAAGCGCATTGTATTTGGAAATGAACTTTGAGACGGCCAGCGGCACTCCTGCGGTTGCTATGCTGATAAAAATGGTATACGAAATATAGGAGTATGAATACAAGGCTGTTCCATCATCACCAACAATCGCATAAAACGGTATGACGTAAAACAAACCCAGTACCTTTGAAACAATGGTCCCGAGGGTTAAAATAAATGTCCCTCTCAGAAGCTTTGATGACATATAATCCCTTCCTAGCAGTGAAAAGCGCAGCGAACCTGCGGGTTACACTTTGATTAGATAAAAAACAGACTGTACCCAAGTACCCAATTTTTAATTTTACCACACTCACCCGGCTGAACTATTATCTTTCTCCATTTAATTAGTTTACCTTTCTTTATGGAACAGCGCCACTTTCATGGAAAATCACCGTTTCGTTTACCTCCATGTTGGAAATGTTTTATAATGGGAAGAGTTTTAGAATGAATGAATAGTTGGTGAAATGATGAATTATGACTGCATTGTCATTGGCGGAGGACCATCCGGCCTGATGGCGGCCATTGCTGCCGGGGAAAAAGGCGGCCGGGTGATGCTTGTTGATAAAGGAGACAAGCTTGGAAGAAAGCTTGCCATTTCCGGCGGCGGCCGCTGCAATGTAACAAACAGGCTGCCCGTCGAGGAGATCATTAAGCATATCCCAGGCAACGGACGATTTTTATACAGTGCCTTCTCGGAGTTCAACAA
This sequence comes from Bacillus sp. FJAT-27251, assembly GCF_001273925.1. GTDB lineage: Bacteria > Bacillota > Bacilli > Bacillales > Cytobacillaceae > Mesobacillus_B. Next base: position 5,035,840 of record NZ_LIGG01000001.1, read on the forward strand.
TGAGGATATCATCGCTTTCTTTGAAAAGCTCGGTATTGAACTGAAGGAGGAAGACCACGGCCGCATGTTCCCGGTTACCAATAAGGCGCAGTCTGTCGTGGATGCGCTATTAAAAAGGCTTGATGACCTCAAAGTAGAAATTAGGGTGAATTCCCCAATCGGGGATGTCCATTATGAGAACGGCAGAGTAAAAGCCGTGGAGCTTGCGAGCGGGGAGAGCTTTGAAGCGGAAAGTGTCGTGATTGCTGTCGGAGGAAAATCGGTGCCGCATACAGGCTCCACAGGAGATGGATATGCCTGGGCGGAGAAAGCCGGCCATACCATTACCGAGCTGTTCCCAACCGAAGTTCCGCTTTTGTCGGATGAACCCTTTATCAAGTCGAAAGAGCTGCAGGGATTGTCCCTGCGCGGAGTTGGCCTTAGCGTTCTTAATCCGAAGGGAAAGCCGCTCGTTACCCACCAAATGGATATGATTTTCACCCATTTTGGCGTCAGCGGTCCAGCGGTGCTGAGATGCAGCCAATTCGTAATCAAGGCGATGAATAAGTGGAACCTCTCCCGGGTGACCATGAGCCTTGATGCCCTGCCTGATTTTAAGCAAGAACAGCTCTTCCAGGAAATCAACAAGCTGATCAAGGCCGAGCCAAAAAAGGCTGTGAAAAATGTGCTTAAAGGCTTGCTGCCTGAACGGTACCTGCTGTTTTTGCTGGAGCAGCTCGATATTGACCCGGGCACGCCTGGAGGCCAGGTATCCCAGGAAAAAATCAGGAGTTTTGCTGCAAACTGCAAGAGCTTCCAGTTCAGCGTGAATGGCTCCCAGCCGCTGGAAAAAGCTTTCGTCACCGGCGGCGGTGTCTCGGTCAAGGAGATCGAGCCCCGGACCATGGCTTCAAAAAAGATGGATGGCCTGTATTTCTGCGGCGAGATCCTTGATATCCACGGCTATACAGGCGGCTATAACATCACTTCCGCACTTGTCACCGGGAGACTGGCCGGGACAAATGCAGCGGAGTATGCCTTAAACAAAAAAAGCTGAGCCTATTGCTCAGCTTTTTCACGCTCTGTAGACGACCATTGCGCTGAAACAGTAGATTTGCTCCTCTTCTTCTTCCTCTTCTGCTATCGCCGCCACATTGTACTTGATGTCCACCAATTTGTCTTCATCCAGCTTTTTTAAAAATGTATTCATCTCTTTTTCAAGATCTTTTTCATGCTCCCGGTCGAACAGTTTTACTTGAATCATGGCTATGACTCCTTTAGGTTTTTGTCTATATTATTGCCAGGTGATTGAATTTTCAGACATCGTTTATGAGCTTGTATTTTGGGGTGCTTCTTCTTATCATTAAAATTAAGAAAGGATGTGGACCATGATATTCAAAACCCGGCAGGAGCCTCCCGAGCTAACCATTTTGAGAGTATTGAACAAACGAATGGAATTGCCAGAGGATGAAAAATTGTATTACTTTAAATTGAAAAAAGGATATGAAGGAGAACAATATTTCGATTCCCTGTTGCTTCAGTCTTTAAAAGGCGAAAGGCTCATCTTGAACGACCTGCTGTTTAAGTTTGACAACACCCTTTTTCAAATCGATTCGCTGATTATATCACAGCACACTGTTCATACATTCGAACTCAAGCACCACGAGGGCGACTATCATTTTGAGAATGACGATTTTCACTCCAGCTCCGGAAAGAAAATGAAAAATCCGGTTCATCAGCTTAACAGAAGCGAAACCCTGTTTCGGAATATGCTGAATAACCTCGGCTGCCAGCTCCCCCTTGAACCTAAACTTGTGTTTACCCATCCCGAATTCTTCCTGTATCAAGCCCCACGAGACTTGGCCATCATTTACCACCCTCAGCTCAACCGCTTTTTAAAAAAGTTCAATTCCAAGCCTTCCAAACTAAACGCGTGGCACACTAAGCTCGCTGAAAAATTAGTGGCAGCCCACATCCCAAAATCCCCCTATTCGCAGATTCCAGATTTTTCCTATGAGAAGCTAAAAAAAGGAACCACCTGCAGCTCCTGCAATTCCTTTTTTGTGGGAGATGAAGGGAAAAAGCTAGTGTGCAAGGATTGCGGATGCGAGGAGGATATCGAGTCCGCCGTGCTGCGCAGTGTGAAGGAATTTCAGGTTCTGTTCCCAGAGAGGAAGGTCACAACCGGGGTTGTGTGGGAGTGGTGCGGGGTGATTGAGTCTAGAAAAAAGATACGGAGGATTTTAATCAGCGGGTTAGTACTAAAACATCACGGAAGGTTTTCATATTTTGAATGAATTATAGTTTATCGTGACCCAAATTCCGGTTTT
>NZ_LIGG01000002.1 GCF_001273925.1 Bacillus sp. FJAT-27251
GTAAAGACCGTAAACTTTGTCGTAAGCAAGGCCTTTTGTTGTAAGCGCTCCAAATTTTGTCGTAAGGACAGGGCGTTTTGTCGTAAGCTACTGCCACTTTGTCGTAAACACCAAGTATTTTGTCGTAAGTACCTATCCCTTTGTCGTAAGCACCACCCACTTTATTGTAAACGTTCCCAAAGCGGCCATTCCCACTGGCATTTCGCAGTAAAACACCTGCACAGTAATATCTGACACAGCAAAGCCAATACAATGTATTAAAAAAGGGAGGAATAAACATGAAGATTCTTGTTTCATTTTTCAACCGGCTGATGCAGCGGTATTTGCCGGACCCGTTTTTATTTGTTATTATCCTTACTTTTGTCGTGTTCGGCCTTGGGCTCCTATTCACCGATAATGGACCGTACCAGATGGTGCAGCATTGGGGAAGCGACTTTTGGAGCTTGCTGTTGTTTGCGATGCAGATGGTCCTCGTGCTGGTGACAGGGCATGTCCTGGCAAGTTCGGCCATTTTTAAAAGAGGTCTTGGAGCGCTTGCCTCGACAGCCAAGTCGCCTGGGCAGGCCATCATCATTGTAACCATCGTATCCACCATTGCCAGCTTGATCAACTGGGGGTTTGGATTGGTCATCGGGGCTTTATTCGCGAAAGAGCTGGCCAAGAGGGTTAAAAATGTCGATTACCGCCTCCTGATTGCGAGCGCTTACTCGGGTTTTGTTGTCTGGCATGGCGGGATTTCGGGCTCGATTCCATTGACCATCGCGACAGAGGGGCACTTTTCCCAGGATATGATTGGAGTTATCTCCACCGACCAGACGATTTTTGCCGGCTTTAACCTGGCCATCCTTGCCGCTCTGTTTGTCGTTTTGCCGATCATCAACCGGCTGATGATGCCATCGAAAGAGGAAACAATCACGGTCGATCCGTCCTTGCTGGAGGAGGCAGCCGCTGCCATTGAGCATAAAGCGGCCATGACACCTGCGGAAAGGCTTGAGAACAGCATGGTCCTATCGATGCTGATTGGGCTGTTCGGCCTCGTTTTCCTATTTTTCTATTTTACAAGCAACGGATTTAAGCTGAATCTGGATATCGTCAACTTCCTGTTCCTGACTCTTGGCATTTTGTTCCACGGTACGCCCAGGGCTTTTCTGGAAGCGGTTACGAATGCGGTCAAGGGCGCCAGCGGCATTATTATCCAGTTTCCTTTCTACGCGGGCATCATGGGGATGATGACGGCTTCAGGGTTGGCGGCCGTTATGTCCGAGGCGTTCGTTTCGGTGTCCAACCAGTTTACCTTCCCGTTCTTTACGTTTTTAAGTGCCGGCCTTGTCAACTTCTTCGTTCCTTCAGGCGGAGGACAGTGGGCAGTCCAGGCACCGGTCATGCTGGAAGCCGCTCAGGCGCTCGGGGTCTCCATCCCGAAAACAGCGATGGCCGTGGCTTATGGCGACGCCTGGACGAATCTGATCCAGCCATTCTGGGCCTTGCCCGCTCTGGCGATTGCCGGTTTGAAGGCAAAGGATATCATGGGTTTCTGCGTGCTCACCCTGCTGATCACCGGGACTGTGATTTCCCTGGGGTTATTATTTCTGTAAAAGCGAATCTGTATCATCTTCCTTCAATTGATGTTAAAATATGTTAATAGTTTAAGATGAAGGTGATCATATGGGAATCAATGTTACGCAAGCCGCTTCGCAGGCGGCCAAACTAAGGGAGCAGGCCGAGGCGCTCGACGGGATTAAAAGCGCTCTCGTCCATGTAAAAAGCAGTTTGAGCAGCGGATGGCAGGCAGAAGAAATCATGCACGTACAAAGGGCGCTCGACAGCATCAACCAGGAAATAGCGGTTCTTTCCCGCGAGCTGGACTCATTGGGCTCGACCATCCAGGCGACCGCCTATGAAATCAAGCGGGAAGAAGAAGCTGCAGCCGCAGCGGCAGCAAAAGCGCGGGCCGAAGCAGAGGCCCGGGCAGCAAAAGAACGCCAGCTGTCACCTTAGGATGCAGCAGCGGCCTTTACAGCCAGGCTCCATTTAACGGTTGACGGCGTCCCTCAGTTTCATTATGATAGAAAAGATAATAATACCCGTGCTTTGGCGGGAGAGGTTCATAGCTTTCAAACCCTCTATAAAAAACTATGGTCCATGACGATGCCGCCATGTCCATACAGGACATGGCTTTTTTCTTCGCTATGGTTAGCTATGTCTCTACCTGTGAAGGCAGCGAAGGATAAATGGAGGTTTTTTCTATGTCTGGCCGCAGCCATGAACAAGGATTGAAAGATTTAACGCTATTAGGGAACCAAAATACCCAATATGCTTTCCAATATGCCCCGGAGGTTCTCGAGTACGTCGATAATATGCATCCGGAACGCGACTATTTCGTCAAGTTCAATTGCCCCGAGTTCACGAGTCTTTGCCCTCTGACCAACCAGCCGGATTTCGCGACGATGTATATTTCATATATTCCTGATAAAAAGATTGTCGAAAGCAAGTCCCTGAAGCTGTACCTATTCAGCTTCCGGAACCATGGTGACTTCCATGAGGACTGCGTGAACATCATCATGAATGACCTGATCAAGCTCCTCGACCCGCGCTACATCGAGGTTTGGGGCAAATTCACGCCAAGGGGCGGCATCTCGATCGATCCATGGTGCAACTATGGAAAGCCTGGCACCAAGTTTGAAGAAATGGCCCAGCACCGTTTGATGAACCACGACCTCTACCCTGAAAAAGTGGATAACCGCTAAAAAAAGTGTCCCGGGACCTCCGGGACACTTTTTATTTGAGGGCAAGGCGCTTATGCTTTTCTTATTTCCAAACTCTCCTCAACCTAAAAAGCTCCTGTAGGTACCCCAAAACCGAAACCGGGGACATGATCATTTGGTAAAACAGGATATACAGGAGGAAACCAAGCTTGTTTTTACGAATATTAAGCTGCAAGTTTTCAAAAACATAGCGCTTTTGGTACCTGTAGAGAAGTCCGTAGCTTACAAGGGTCAACGGCAGGACAAACAGCGTCATTGGACCCACGATCCAAAAAATGCCGAAAAACGCGAGCACGAGGCCGGGAATCCAGAAGAAGGTATACACTACATCCAGATAGGGCATGACAAAATTGATTCCGGTCAGGTACTTTGTATAAATCTGGGGCTGTTTCCATGGCTTGATCTCCTTAAGCCCTTCGATCATGCCCCGGGCCCAGCGCGAGCGCTGCCTGATGAGCTGGCGGATGGTGACTGGGGTGTCTGTGAAGGCCGCAGCAAGCGGTTCGAAGTAGACCTTCCAGCCTTTGCCTAAAAGCCTCCACGTGAGGACAATATCTTCGCCGATGGCGTCCGGCCAGCCTTGGATTTCCCTGATATAGCTTGTCTTATAAAGGCTGAAGGCCCCCTGGGCGACAAGGGTCCCCTGGTATAATCCCTGCAGCCGTTTGATCGAGGCAATGCCGAGGAAATATTCCCACTCCTGAATTCTTGTCCATATCGATTCCCGGCTGTTGCGGACGAGCATCGACCCGGCCACGGCACAAACATCTTCGGGGCTGCTTTTGAGCCTCGCGACCATGTACCGGATGGCGGACGGATGGAGCAGGGTGTCGGCGTCCAGTGTAATCAGGTAGGGAGTGCGAACATACCGCAGTCCCTTGTTCAGGGCGTGGAACTTTCCCTTCCTTTTTTCCTTCACTAGCAGGATGTCGAGCCGCAATTCCTCTTTGGCCCGCAGCACTTCCTCAGGTGTTGCATCACTGGAATCGTTATCCACCACTATGACCTTCAGGCGGGAAGAATAATCCTGGCCGGCAACATAGCTCAAGGTGTTGAAGATTCCTTTCTCTTCATTATAGGCAGCGATAAGGACGGTGACCGGGTCGGCAGGGCGCTCATTCTTATATTTGGGCTGCCTGTCCAGCAGCAGGCTCGACAAGAGAAAGGCATTCATATAGCCTGGAATATAGGCGATCCCGCCAATGATGAGAAGGGCGGCGATCCAGGGAACGACAGACGAGAGGGAGTCAAGCCAGGGAACCGACAAATAGATGGAGAACGCTGTCCATATAAGGGCGAATGCATGGCTGATCCAGAATTTTTTCGTTACCGTGATATAAGATTTGCTGTAATTGCGTTCTTCATGGCGGACAGGCGATAAATTGGGCAGCATGCTGCACCTCCATCTGACTGGGTTTATCCTTTTATTTTACTAAAAATACCTATGTATAGTTCAATTATACTGTATGAATTAAATTGAATAATGGACTTTTTGCTTGGAAAATAAGTCCAAATTCTAACTTTAAAAGGGACCCGCCATGCAGCAGGTCCCCATCGTCTTATTCAGGGATATAAAATCCGATTTTCCCAAGCTGTTTCGCTTCTTCCAGCCTCTTGAACGCTTCCTCATATTGTTCCAGTGTGTACATCGTGTCCACTATAGGTTTAATCCCGTGTTTATCAATGAACTGCAGCATTTCCCTGTATTCTTCCTTGCTGCCCATTGTCGAGCCATGCATGGTGAACTGGCCATAGAAAAACTCGCGCAGGTTAAAGTCTACAGTATCACCGGTAGAGGAGCCGAATGTGACAATCGTGCCGCCGGGGCGAAGCTGTTTCAGAGATTTATTGAAAGTCGCAGCACCCACCGACTCGATCACCAGGTCGATTTTTTGGCCTCCAAGGGCCTGCTCCCAATCCTCATTGCTGTCGAGCGCCTGGTCTGCTCCCAATTGCAGGGCGCTTTCGCATTTTTCAGCTGAACGCGAAGTGACATATACTTTTGCTCCCGCAGCCTTGGCAAACTGCAGCAGAAAAGTGGCCACCCCGCCGCCAATGCCGGGAATCAGCAAATGCATGCCTTCCTTGACCTTCCCTTTTGTAAACAGCGCCCGGTACGCGGTCAAAGCGGCAAGTGACAGGACGCCGGCTTCTTCCCAGGAAAGATGGCCAGGCTTGAGTTCAACATTGTCAATCGGAACATTGATTTGTCCTGCAAACGTGCCATCGCCGGGCAGCCCGATGATGTCAAAGCCTGCAGGAGGGGCGTCGCTGTTTTCCTTCCAGCCCAGGCCCGGGTTCAGGATGACTTCGTCGCCAACCTCTACTCCGACCACGCCTTCGCCAACGGCATCAATGATACCGGCGCCATCCGACCCAATGATCAGCGGCGGATCTTCCGGTTTATGGCGGTGCAGCACAAATAGGTCGCGGTGATTCAACCCCGCTGTCTTCAGTTTGACCCTAACTTCGCCGGCGCCAGGCTCCACTTCCGGCATATCGCGGTATGACAGCCCTTCCAGGCCGGCTTTTCCCTCATGAACCAATGCTTTCAATCCAATCCCTCCAACTAACAAGATTCGTCGGCATGTCCCAACACACCTATTGTACCAAGTTCCCCCTGATTGTTCACATGGAACCTAATCAACAGCCCCGGGGAGTGAACATCTGCAGAAAGGAATGCATCCTTTCTGCAGGTTTCTGTCATATTTCTGTCAAGATGTTTTTAACAAACTGTGAACTATGTCACATTGGCAGTTTTTTTACATGGGAGTCTGATATATTGAAAGTGTACTTAATACATCATTTATAAACGAAAGGAAGCGATCTTCATGTTCGCAACATTCTTAAGGGAAAACAAAATTGCTGCTGGTATTCTGACTGTGATTCGTTTGTATCTCGGCTATTCATGGATGACGGCAGGGTGGGGAAAATTGACAGGCGGTTTTGATGCTTCAGGGTATCTGCAAAATGCGGTGGCCAATCCGGTAAAAGGTCCTGATGGCAATATGGTCTACAGCTGGTATGTATCCTTCCT